>MGYR01000167.1:0-14415 GCA_001801825.1 Gammaproteobacteria bacterium RIFCSPLOWO2_02_FULL_56_15
CCAGCGGGATTTCCCCCAGATGATCACGGACGATGGCATGGCCCAGGGAATGGGTCCCCGGCTCCAGCCCCTTACAGGCGAGACAGACCCTGATATTGGGCAGGTCTCCGACCGCCATCCGGTCAAGCACATCATGGAGTGCGGCACAGGGCACGGCAATGACGATATCCCTCGCGATGCCCAACAGTGGTCCCAGTTCTGCCTGTGGCTGTAACAAATCCGGAAAGATGACTCCGGGCAGGTGCCGGTTGTTGGCCCGATCCCGCGCCAGACCGGCAATGTGTCCTGAATCGACATCCCAGAGATGAACCGGATGTCCGTTTCTCGCAAGCACCATGGCCAGGGCGGTCCCCCACGATCCTGCACCAAGGACCAGTAACGCATTCTTGTCCAAGTTTGTGATCTCCTGTACCAAACAGACAGTATGAATCTTTACTCGATACCGGGTTTCTTTGCGCCTGACACCTTTAGGGAAGGGCTGAAAAAGTTCGTCATCGCGAGCCCCTTGCGGCGCAGCGATCCATAAGTGTTTGATGTTACATTTGACATGGATTGCTTCGCTCCACTCGCAATGACAAATTCGTACCTAATCAGATCTTCCTTAGTGCTTGGTCTCCCCAGCCGGAGAATTTTCCGCCAGCCTTGCCTTCTGTTGCAAATAAAGCGCCTCAAAATTGATAGGGGCCAGCAGTAATTGGGGGAATCCCCCACGAACCACCAGGTCCGAAACCACCTCCCGGGCAAAGGGGAAAAGGATGTTCGGGCAGTGCGAGGCCAGCATCCGGCCGACTACCTCTTCAGGGAAACCGCTGATCTGAAAGACGCCTGCCTGGTGAACCTCGATCAGATAGACATTCCGGTCCTCAAAACTCACAGTGAGCGTAACTGCCAGCACGACTTCAAAATGATCCTTGCCCAGCGCCCTGGCGGTATTCCCGATGTCAAGATTGACAAGTGGTTTCCATTGCTCCTGGAAGATTTGGGGGGAGTTCGGGGTCTCGAAAGAGATATCCTTGGTGTATATCTTCTGCAATGAAAAAACGCCGGCAGCGGTTTCAGTTCTGGTAGTATCCTGGGGATTGGTATTAGCGTTGCTCATAGTCTTTCTAGTACTTGCAGCTTTCCTGCTGCGGGTTGATATTCCGGCCAGGCAAGTTTCACCCGGCCGGTTATTTTTCTATTGTTTACCCCGACTCAGAGGCAGGCCGGCGTTCTGCCAGGCATACAGACCACCCTTCAGATTGTAGACTTTATCCAGACCCGCGGCCTTGAGAACCTGTATGGTTTTGGCGGAAGTTACGCCGCTGTTACAGACGACAACCGTACTGTCATGGTATTTAACCAGTTCCTTGCCACGCACTTCCAGGTCCGCCGCCGGGATATTAATCGCATTCAGTACATGCCCGTTGCTGAATTCACCGGTACTGCGCACATCCAGCACGAGCGCATCTTCATGATTGATCAGGCGGGTCATCTCCGCCGGCGAAACCTGCGGGATACCGCTGAAACTATCCTTCATGACATTCCATATCAACAGGGCAGCAACCCCTGCCAGCATACTTACCAGCAGGATGTGGTTGCTTATAAATTCGGGAATGTGCTCCATCGATTTGAACCCGGATATGGTTTAGGCTTGCGCTTACGACACGCGGTCATGATACGTGATATACCGAATATAGGAAACATGCCCCTTCGATGACTTACCGCAGCGACGTTGTCATCGTTCCGAATGTTCCCCCTATCTATCCGTGCTAGAATTTGCCGTTATGCAATCGAAAAACAGGCCACTCGTACTGATCATCCTCGATGGCTGGGGGTATTCCGAAAATCCGGAATGGAATGCCATACACCATGCCCGCAAACCCTGTTGGGATAAACTCTGGTCGCATTGTCCCCATGCACTGATCGATGCCTCGGGTACCCGCGTGGGACTGCCGGGCGATCAGATGGGTAATTCCGAAGTGGGGCATATGAATATCGGCTCCGGCCGGATCATCAGGCAGGAATTCTCGATGATCACCGCAGCCATTGAGGATGGCTCCTTTTTCAACGATGCCACATTGACCCGGGCCATGCAAGGAACAGCAGAGGGCAATGGCAGCCTGCATATCATGGGACTGTTGTCCCCCGGAGGCGTCCACAGCCACCAGGATCATATCCTGGCCCTGGTCCGGCTGGCGGTGCAATGTGGGCTGGGAAAGGTCTACCTGCATGCCTTTCTGGACGGCCGTGACACGCCACCGAAAAGCGCCGGCGAATACCTGCGCGAATTGCTGGAACGGCTTGCGGAAATCGGCAAAGGGAGGATTGCGAGCATCAGCGGCCGTTACTATGCCATGGACAGGAACAACAATTGGGAGCGCACTCGCGTGGCCTTTGAACTCATCGCTCATGGACAGGCCGAATATCATTCGGCGGACGCCCTTTCCGCTCTGGCGATGGCCTATGCGCGGGGAGAGACGGACGAGTTTGTAAAACCCACTGCCATCCCGGAGAACGATGATTTGCCGGTCAGGGTAGCGACTGGTGATCTCGTGGTATTTGCCAATTTCCGTGCTGATCGGGCAAGGCAGCTCGCGAGGGCCTTTACCGAAAAAGAATTCAGGGAATTCAACCGGGACTATCAGCCGCAACCGGGCCGCTTCATCTCAATGACCAGCTACAAGGAAGATTTCGATTTTCCCGCCGTTTTCCCGAAGCTGCGACATAAGAACGTGTTGGGTGAATATCTGGCAAAACTCGGTTTGCATCAGTTACGCATCGCGGAAACCGAAAAATATGCCCATGTCACTTTCTTCTTCAACGGCGGCGAGGAAGTGGTATTCGAAAACGAAGACCGGATCCTGGTACCCTCGCCCGATGTACCCACCTACGATCTGAAACCGGAGATGAGCGCCTTCGAGGTAACGGATAAAATGTGCAATGCCATTCGCAAAGGATCTTATGATCTCATCATCGCAAATTTCGCCAATGCGGACATGGTGGGCCATACCGGTAATTTTACAGCCGCGGTCAAGGCCATCGAGGCGCTGGATCAGTGTCTCGCCCGGATTGTAGAGGAGACGCAAAGAGCGGGCGGGGAACTGTTGATCACATCGGATCACGGTAATGCAGAGAAAATGGTCGATGACGCCGGGGGCGCCGGGAGGCCGCAACCCCACACCGCCCACACCAGTAACCTGGTCCCCCTGATCTATATCGGCCGGGATGCGGATATGCTGCCCGGTACAGGCGCCCTGTGTGACCTCGCACCCACGATTCTTTACCTGCTGGATCTGGATGTCCCGCCGGAAATGACGGGCCGCAGGATGCTGCAATTGCATGAAGATGAATGCCGATCCGCTGCCGCGGAATAACCCGGGGCGTACGACAGCATATCCCGCTGCAGTAACCTGCCTGTACGGCCTACTGATCTCCCTCGTGTTGGGAGCGCCAATCTGGCGGCACGCCCATGCGGAGACGGACGATACAGAGCGCAAATCGGCTGAACTGGAATCGGTTCGCAGCGAGATCCGGGCGGTGCAAGACAATCTCTCCTCCGCCAGGACGGAAATGCAGGACCTGACGAGAGAATTGCAGGAAAACGAAAAATCCGTAGCCCTGATATCCACGGACTTGCACCGGCTGGAAGATCAGATTGCTACCGGCAGAGTGCGGCTGGAGCAGATGGAAAAGGAAAAAGCCGGCAATACGGGGCTGTTGGACTCCGAACGGGAATATCTCAGACGGCAGATCCAGGCCGCCTACCGCATGGGCCGTAATGATTATATCAAGTTGCTCCTCAATATGGAGGATCCTGATCGAACGGGCAGGATGCTCGCCTATTTTGATTATTACAACCGCTCGCGTTCCCATCGTATCGGCAAGATCAGCAAAGCGCTGGCTGAGCTGAAGCGTCTGGAAGACGCTATTCGGGAAAGTACGGACGAACTGGCTGTGCTGCGCAGCAGGCAGTTGCTGCAACTCGAGGAACTCACGGAGGCCAGGCATGCCAGAAACAACGCATTGTCCAGACTGGAAGCCCATGTCAATGATGAGGGTAAAAGGTTACTGGTCCTGCAACAGGACGCCGAGGAATTGGAAACCCTCATCGGCCGCTTGCAGGAACCGGATTCCGTGGTAGAACTTTTTGAGGAGATACCTCCCTTTGACACGATGCGGGGCAAACTCAAATGGCCGGTTCAGGGGCCGCTCACAGAACGCTTCGGGGATCCGAAAAAGGGCGACAAGCTTCGGCATGAGGGAGTCACGATCTCTGCTGAAAGCGGCGCAGAAGTCTTGGCGGTAAGTCCTGGAAAGGTGGTATTTGCAGACTGGTTCAGAAACCTGGGACTGTTACTGATACTCGATCACGGCGAGGGGTACATGAGCCTGTACGGACATAATGGCAGGTTATTGAAAAAAGTAGGTGACTGGGTTTCTGCCAGCGAGCTCATCAGCATAGTCGGCGACACGGGCGGACAGACAAAGGCAGGTTTGTATTTTGAAATCAGGCGGGCGGGTAACCCGGTCGATCCCGGTTTATGGTGCAGGGGTTGACCGGCTGGAGATCGCCTTCTTCCCTACCTATCTATTCTCCTCCCGGCAAAGCATCGGCAAGCATCCGTTCTAATTCTGGTATATCATAAGCAACCTGTTGACCCGTAGCGGTCCTTCCCTTGTAGAGCTGGATAGCAGGCATGGATTGTGCGCCGGAATGGATGTTGAATCCGCGTACGTTTCCACTGTCCAATTCACCATCAGGGGATGCAACTGGAGCTGAAGATGAAATACAGTTTGGTTTTAGTTTGTTTACTTTTGTCGCTGTGTCTTAAGGCCGCACCTGTCGCCGACGAGGAGGAAACAGGGCAGGAAGTGGACCAGACCGAGGAAACGACTCCGGATTCCTCGACAATGGAAGCCTCTGCCGAGACTGCCGGCGAGTCAAACACCCTTACCGAGCTGCCGCTGGATGAGATCAGGACCTTCACCGAGGTCTTCGCCAAGATAAAAAGCGATTACGTTGAAGGCGTGAATGACCGGGATTTACTGGAGAATGCCATCCGCGGCATGCTGGCCGGGCTTGACCCGCATTCTTCCTACCTGAACAAAGAGGACTTTAATGAATTGCAGGAAGGGACCACCGGCGAATTCGGCGGTCTCGGTATCGAAGTGGGATTGGAAGACGGTTTCGTACGGGTGATCTCCCCTATCGATGATACCCCTGCCCAGGCAGCCGGGGCGCGTGCAGGAGATCTGATCATCCGGCTGGATGACACCCCGGTCAAGGGCCTGTCCCTGGAAGAGGCGGTACAGCTCATGCGCGGCAAACCAGGTAGCCAGATCACCCTCACCATCATCCGGGAAAATGAAGAGAAACCATTGAACATCGTGATCACTCGTGACGTCATTACCGTCAAGAGTGTAAGGAGCCGCCTGCTGGAACCCGGTCTCGCCTATCTGCGCATCTCCAACTTTCAGGCACACACCGCAGAGGATGTGAGTGCAGAACTTGAGAAACTGACGGAATCCGGCAAGGAATCGTTGCACGGGCTAATCATGGACCTTCGCAATAACCCGGGCGGCATTCTCAATTCGGCGGTGACCATCTCGGATCTGTTCCTCGAAGAGGGATTGATTGTCTACACCAAAGGTCGCGTCAGTGATGCAAAAATGAGATTCAACGCCAACCCGGACGATGTGCTCGACAGTGCGCCCATGGTGGTCCTGGTCAATGCCGGCTCCGCTTCCGCATCGGAGATCGTTGCCGGCGCCCTGCAGGATCATCATCGCGCCATCATCATGGGACAGAAGACCTTCGGCAAGGGATCGGTACAGACCATCCTCCCCATGCCTAATGATTCAGCGCTGAAACTGACAACGGCTCGTTATTACACACCCACCGGGCGTTCTATCCAGGCCTCCGGGATCATCCCTGATATCACTATTGACCGGCTCAAGGTGGAGAACCTGGAAGCAGACGCCAATATCGTGCTGGAATCACAACTAAGCCGCCACCTCGAGGGTGAATCCGGTGCGGCAGCCGATGTGGATCAACCCGAGGCCCCTCCTGCCGAACCTGTTGACGGCGGGGAACCCCCCTTATCGGTTGCGGATTATGAACTCTATGAAGCCCTGAACGTGCTCAAGGGCCTGACCATCCGGCATAAAAACCTGAACTGAAACTCTGCATGATCGAGGGATTGCTCCGGAAGCCGGCCACTTTCTCAGTCCTGGTCCTTACGTGCCTCTTTTCCGCTATCCCGGCAACTGCGGACACCATACTGCCGCTACCGGCAATCAGTATCATTATCGATGATATAGGCTACCGGCATGGTGATGACCTGAAAGCCATCGCCCTCCCAGGCCAGATTGCCTTTGCCATCATGCCTCATTCCCCCTATGGGAAAAGGATGTCCCGGCTGGCCAATGCCACAGGCAGAATTGTCCTGCTGCATCTGCCCATGCAAGCCATGGACTCCGGGAAGGACAGGTTTCTCGGTCCCGGCGCCCTGCGCCTGGATATGACCCACCAGCAATTCATTCAGACACTGGAGATCAATCTGCGTGCAGTACCGGATGCCATCGGCGTAAATAATCATATGGGCAGTCTGCTATCGGGACAGACCGAATCTATGCAATGGCTGATGGAACTGCTCTCTGAAAAAAAGAAATTCTACCTCGATAGCCTTACCAGCGGTCAGAGCGTGGCCCGTTCGGCGGCCCGGGAAGAACAGGTGCCTTTTCTCAAACGTGATGTATTTCTGGACAATCAGCGCGATGAGCAACATATACAGCAGCAATTCGATAAACTGATTACACTGGCGAAACTGAATGGCAACGCCGTCGCGATCGGGCATCCTCACCCGGAAACCATCTCCGTGCTCTCACGCAATCTAGGACAATTGGGCAGCCTCGGCGTGCGCTTGATCAATCCTGCGGATATGGCCGGGGTCAACTGAAGCAAGACCGGCGCCACGACACACCCGAAGGCAGTTCCCTCCCCTCGTTCCTGCTATTCCTTGAATGCCAGTATCAGCAGGATGAATCCGACGGTCCCCGACACCCATGACACCAGCGGTGCACCGGCCAGCATGGCCGGAGTTTCACCACCCAGACCATAGACGATCGCTGAACTCATCAATGCACCCGAACCGATGACGGACAGGACGGTCTGGCGGTTATAGGAGCGCATCTCCTCGCGAAGTTGCCTGAAATCCTTGGAATTGTTTTCCAGTTGAATCTTCCCGTCACGCAGGCGATCCACCAGGTCAAGGATCTTGGAAGGCATATGGGGCAGGCGATCCATCCAGTGAGGAAGATTTTCACGGGTTCCGCGCAACAGTCCCCTCAACCCCATCCGCTCGCGTATCCAGCGCTCCAGTTGGGGCCGTGCCGTTTCCCAAAGATCCAGCTCGGGGTAAAGCTGACGCCCGACACCCTCGATATTCACGATCGTCTTCTGCAGCAGCAGCAGTTGCGGCAGGATCTCCATGTTGAAGCGCCGCGCCGTCTGCAGCAGCCGCAGCAGCAGGTCTCCAAATGAAATCTCCTTCAAGGGCCGATCGAACAAGGGTTCACATACTGCCCTTATTTCAGCCTCGAATTCATCCACCCGGGTCCCTGCCGGCACCCAGCCCGATTCCACATGCAGCTCGGCCACCAGTTGGTAATCCCGGTTGAGGAACGCGAGGAAGTTTTCCGCCAGATAACGCTGATCAAACTCGGTAAGCGAGCTCATGATGCCGAAATCCACCACCATCACTTTCGAGGGCCGACCTTCGGCGGGGGGCGTCACGAAGATATTACCGGGATGCATATCGGCATGGAAAAAACTGTCCCGGAATACCTGGATGAAAAAGATCTCCACGCCGTATCCGGCCAGCCATTTCAGATCAACGCCGGCACGCTTGAGGTTGTCGACATCGTTTACCGGAATCCCCGCTATCCGTTCCATGACCAGCACATTTCGCCGGGTCAGATCCCACACGATCTCGGGCACATAATAACGGGGCTCATCTTGGAAATTTCTGCGAAGTTGCGAGGCGTTGGCTGCCTCGCGCATCATGTCCAGTTCCCCGATGATGGTGCGTTCGAACTCGTCCACGACACTGGTAAGGCGGAGAAAATTACCGGCCAGCCGGTACTGCTCCATCTTCTCGGCCAGGAAACGCATAATGCCGAGATCACTGCGGATATTTTTCTCTATGCCCGGGCGGATGACCTTGACGATGACTTCCCTGCCGCTCTTCAGTTTGGCCGCATGCACTTGGGCAACCGATGCGGAAGCCAGCGGTACCTCGTCAAACTCCAGAAATACCTCTTCAAGCCGCTTATCATAGGCCTCCTCGATGATCTTCCGGGCGACACTGCCGGGGAATGGGGGCACACTGTCCTGTAGTTTCTCCAGCTCCGCGGCGATGTCCGCAGGCAGCAGGTCCTGACGCGTGGACAGGATCTGCCCGAACTTGACAAATATGGGCCCGAGGTCCTCGAAGGCAATACGCAGGCGCACCGCACGGGGTTTATGATCCCGGCGGAACCAGTTCCAGGGCAGCAGGTATAGCAGGTATCTCACCGGCCGGAACAGGTGCATGGTAAAGATGATCTCGTCGAAGCCGTGCCGGATGAATACCCGCTGGATCGCGACTAACCTCCCCATCTGCCTTATGCTCAGCATCAGACTTTATCCGCCGCCAGGTTGCGCAACCTGTCTATGCGACGCTCCAGTGCAGCCACGTCATTCTCCAGCCTGCGGACCTCCCCGTAGTGCTCCTGTATGGCGGATCGATCAGGCAGGATTTGCTTCTCATAACGCAGGTATTCAGAGAGGCCAGCCTGCAGGATTTTGCCTGTATGAAGTGCGAAACCGGCGGCGCCGCGCAGGAAATTGGTGACCCGGCGGGCGGCGAGATCCCCGGTAAGGACGGCAATCTTCGCTTCCCAGTCGAACTCGAAATCTTTCATAATGGACTGGAATTTCTGCGCGAGTGGGATATCCCCGGTGATTGCAAGACTGCCTGAGAAGGAATCACTCAGTCCCCTGGATGCCATGAGATAGGCGATCAGATCGCTGACTCTGCCGCGGATACAGACATTGGCCCCACCCGGTTGCTCTGGTTTCAGCTCCAGGCCCTCCACCACCGGACATATGTAGATCCGAATATCGGTTCCGGCGAACTCCAGCAACAATACCTTACCGGACAGGACGGCCAAAGCCTCAAGGGTGTCGGGATCCGTCCTCAAGGTGCTGTTGACCAGTCTTTCAAGTCCCGAATACACCAATTCGCCCAAAACTTTTCTCCTCTCCCTTATCCGGCGCGGAAGGCGCCGATCCGGTTTGTCTTCAGGTGGATCAGATCTTGCAGCCCCGGTGAATGGCCACGATACCACCCGAAAGATTATATACATTCACTCTGGAAAATCCTGCCTTCTCCAGCATCAGCTTCAGAGTATGCTGGTCCGGATGCCGGCGGATCGATTCCACAAGGTATTCATAACTGTCCTTGTCGCCCGTGACCAGGCTGCCGAGATGGGGTATGAGCCGGAAAGAATACTGGTCATAAAGTTTACCCAGCAGGGGCAGCACCACGGTCGAGAACTCCAATATCAGCAATGAGCTTCCATACCTGAGCTTGTCATACATGGATTGCAGCGCTCGCTGCTTGTCGGTGACATTGCGCAGGCCAAAGGCGATACAGATACAGTCGAAGGAATTATCCCGGAACGGCAGGGCCTCGGCATCGGCAAGAACATAATCGACCCCACGGACAATTCCCCGATCCAGCAAACGGTCCCTGCCCACAATCAGCATTTGTTCGTTGATATCGCTGAGGATGACCTGTCCCTCCGGTCCCAAACGGTCCCGAAACAACACGGTCATGTCTCCCGTACCACCGGCCACGTCCAGCACCCTGGCATTGCTTCTCGGGGCCGCCATATGCACTGTATAACGCTTCCAGAAACGATGAATGCCCAAAGACATAAGGTCATTCATAAGGTCGTACTTGCGCGCAACGGAGCTGAACACACGGCCCACCTGGCGGGTTTTCTCTTCCGGGCTGAGCTGGCGATAGCCGAAATCCGTTGTGTTCTGCTCAATCATCTGTTTTAGGTTCCACACCGGCCCGGGCCAGGGCATCCAGGTAATCGCGCCAATACTGCTGCTGGTGGCTGCCGAGGTCATGGAGATAATCCCAGCTGTAGATCCCCGTATCATGGCCGTCATCGAAGATCAGTTTGACCCCGTAATTGCCGACCGGCTCAACCGCGGTGATCGATACATCCTCCTTGTTGAGCTGCAGGGTCTTCTGGCCGGGACCATGTCCCCTGACTTCGGCGGAAGGCGAATGGATCCGCAGGAATTCACAACTCAGTTCGAAATCGGATCCATCGTCGAAGCTGATCCTGAGCAGCCGCGATTTCGTGTGCAGATTAATCGAAACAGGTTGCGGTTCGTGCTTCATATTCATTCATCCATTCGGCGTTTCCCGAGGTACCTAAGGAACCTATTCAGCGTCATGCTGGTGAAAACCAGCATCCAGTAGACAATTGTTTTACTGGATTCTGGTCGCTTCGGACTCCCTGTCCTCGGCTTGGGCCTCCTGCGTCGCCCTACCTCCTGCATCCATGCAGTCGTCTCGCGACATTTTCCACCTCCTGTGGATCGCCTTCGCCAGAATGACAACCCAACTATTTTATAGCCTTATTCAGAGCTTCCCTAAAGTATATATCGCGTCAGGTCTTCATCTTTCATCAATTCCCCCAGATGCTCATCCACATAAACCGCATCCACAAGGAAATGCTCGCCCGGCCGATCGGGGGCCTCAAAAGAAATACACTCCAGCAGGCGCTCCAGTACCGTATGCAGGCGTCTGGCGCCGATATTCTCCGTGGACTCGTTCACCTGCCATGCGATCTGCGCGATTCGGGCGATCCCGTCCCGGCCGAACTCCAGACGGACACCTTCCGTTGCCATGAGGGCCGTGTACTGTTCCGTGAGCGAAGCATCTGGTTCGGTCAGGATGCGGATGAAATCCTCCACACCCAGGGCATCCAGTCCCACCCGGATGGGCAGGCGCCCCTGTAGTTCCGGGATGAGATCGGAGGGTTTGGAGAGGTGAAAGGCGCCGGAGGCGATGAAGAGGATGTGATCCGTTTTGACCATGCCATAGCGGGTCGAGACCGTGCAACCTTCCACCAGCGGGAGCAGGTCACGCTGCACGCCTTCCCGGGACACATCCGGCCCGCTCGTCTCGGATCGGCGGGTGACCTTGTCGATCTCGTCGAGAAACACCAGGCCGTTCTGTTCCACACTTTCGAGGGCACGGAGCTTGATATCATCCTCATTGATCATCCTCGATGCCTCCTCCTCCCGGAGCAGTTTCAAGGCCTCGCGGATCCGGAGTTTACGCAACCTTTTTTTTCCTCCGCCGAGATTCTGAAACATGCTCTGCAACTGCCCGGTCATTTCCTCCATGCCCGGCGGGGCCATAATCTCGACACCGATTGAGGGCATGGAGAGTTCCACCTCGATTTCCTTGTCATCAAGCTGGCCGGTCCGCAATTTCTCCCGGAATTTGCCTCGGGTTGCATTGCCGGAATCCTCCTGCTCCGCGTGGGATAATTTCGGCATGGGAATGAGGAGATCCAGGATCCGTTCCTCCGCCGCCTCGTAGGCTCGATCCCTTACCTTCTCGAGTTCCACTTCACGGGTCATCTTTATGGCCACATCCGCAAGGTCGCGGATAATCGAGTCCACGTCGCGCCCGACATATCCCACCTCGGTGAACTTCGTCGCTTCCACTTTGATGAAGGGTGCATTCGCCAGTCTGGCGAGACGCCGTGCGATCTCGGTTTTCCCGACACCGGTGGGCCCGATCATAAGAATATTTTTCGGCGTGATCTCGTTGCGCAGATCGGGATCAACCTGCATCCGTCTCCAGCGGTTGCGCAGTGCGATCGCCACTGCGCGTTTTGCCCTATCCTGGCCGATGATGTGCTTGTCCAGTTCCGCAACAATCTCCCTTGGAGTCAATTCACTCATATGGTTACAACCCTGATCCTCGTCAATTCTGTATCAATTCTTCAATGGTCACGGAGTGATTGGTATAGATGCAGATATCCGCTGCAATCCGCAGCGACTGCTCCACGATCTGCCGCGCATCGAGGCTGGTATTCTGGAGCAGCGCCAGGGCCGCTGCCCGGGCGTAGGCCCCACCAGAGCCGATGGCCATGATGTTATATTCAGGTTCAATCACATCGCCATTACCCGATATGATAAAGGAAACGTTCCGATCAGCGACACAGAGCAAGGCCTCGAGCCGCCGCAGCATCCGGTCGGTCCGCCAGTCCTTCGCCAGCTCCACCGCGGAGCGCATAAGGTTGCCCTGGTGCTTTTCCAGCTTGGCCTCAAAGCGCTCGAAGAGGGTAAAGGCATCGGCTGTCCCTCCCGCAAAACCGGCGATGATCTTGTCCTGGTAGAGCTTGCGCACCTTCCTGGCGTTGCCCTTCATGATCGTGTCCCCGGTCGAGACCTGGCCGTCGCCACCGATGACCACACGGTTGTCACGGCGCACGGACAGGATGGTGGTGCCTCTGAATTGTTCCAAAATCGACTCCTCGGGTACTCTGAAACGCGAATTGTACACGATGCCGGAGCAAAGCTGGGAAGATCCCGGCGCCGAGTCCCACTGAAATGATCAGGACTTTTTGCGGGCCCGCGGATGGGCCTGGTCGTAGACCTTCGCCAGATGCTGAAAATCCAGATGGGTATACACTTGTGTCGTGCTGATATCGGCATGTCCCAGAAGCTCCTGGACGGCGCGCAGGTCACCGCTGGATTCGAGGAGATGGGTGGCGAAGGAATGGCGCAGCATATGCGGATGGATGTGGGTGGGCAGGCCCTGTTTCAGTCCCCATTCCGCCAGACGTTTCTGGATGGCGCGGTGACCCAGCCGCCCACCACGCCGGCTCACAAAAAGCGCCGGTTCCTGTCCCCCGGCGCCAAGGAGTTCCACCCTGATCCTGAGCCAGTCCTGCAGGGCCCGGATGGCGTGGCGTCCCACGGGAATTTTTCTGGTTTTCCTGCCCTTGCCCGTAACGGTCACCATGGCATCCTGGAAATCGATACTGTCCAGGTCGAGATCTGTGAGTTCAGCCAGGCGCAGTCCGGAGGAGTAAAACAACTCCAGGATCGCCCGGTCTCTTACTACGAGCGGTTGTTCCCCGGCAATCTGCACCAACCGGGCGGTCTGATCGGCATCGAGAGTCGCCGGGAGTTTCCTGGGGGCGCGGGGCGCCAGCACACCGACTGCCGGGTTGCGCCTGACCAGGCCGTTTTTCATGAGGAAGCGATAAAAAGAGCGTATCGCTGAGAGACAACGTTGCAGGCTACGCCCATTCACCCCCTGGCGATGACGCCTGGCGGTGAAATTACTGAGCATCCGCCCATCCAACTCCTGCCACGAAGCTATGCCCTCCTGATCGCAGTAAGCATGCAAAGCGCCCAAATCATGTGCATAGGCCTCGCGCGTATGCGGGGAAAGATGCTGCAGGCTGCCCAGATAATCCTTCAGCTTGTCTTCCGCCCCGGGGATCACTTATTCGAAATCCAGGGCTTGATGATAAAACTCAGTACCTCACCCAGGTTGGCGAGCAGCTCCACACCCATACTTTCCTGGAATTTCTCCGGGTCCCGGCTACCGATGACCAGCACTCCTCCCCAGTCCCTGCCATGCAGGGGTACGATGACTGCCGAGGAGATGACATCGCCCTCTTCCCCGAACAGAAAGGCCTGCTGTTGCCGTTTTAGACGTCCACTGATGGGTGATCGCTTTTCTATGATGGCGCGGAATAACTCTTTCTCCCGGATCTCCTTGCCGGCGAATTCCGCGCCGGGGAAAGTATCGATGAAGGCCGGGTTGGCAAAGAGTTTTACGATCACGCGGTCCGCCCGGAAATTGCGGCGCAGATTATCATACAGGGTGGCGAAAATATCCCTGGGATCGGTGGCATCCATCAGGGTGAGCGCCAGTTGATGAAGCCGTTTAGCCAGTTCCTCGTTCTGCCTGGCGATCTCGATCAACTCGTGCATGCGTTTCCGCAGCTGCTCGTTTTGCTCACGCAGCACCGACACCTGCTTTACCACCAGGGACACCGCCTTGCCACTGGGGTGGGGGACCTCGATCTCTACCAGCAACTCCGGGAAATCGTTAAAAAATCCTGGGTGAGTACTGAGGTACTCAGCCACATCCCGGGCCGCGCTCGTGTTCGCTCCCTGTCTCTTTGTCGGTGCCGTCATAATTCGATTTGCCCCTTGTAAACAGTGGTGGCCGGACCCGTCATCCAGACAGGCTGACCTTCACCTTGCCAGCTTACCACCAGTTGGCCGCCTTGCAAGCCGATCTCCACCTCGCTGGCAAGCCCCTGGTACAG
>MGYR01000167.1:14430-16187 GCA_001801825.1 Gammaproteobacteria bacterium RIFCSPLOWO2_02_FULL_56_15
GGCGGCACACGCGCCGCTGCCGCAGGCCAGGGTTTCCCCGACCCCCCGCTCATAGACCCTGAGTTTGATCCGGGCAGGGTCATGGATCTGCATGAAGCCCACATTGACTCCCTGCGGAAAACATTGGCTGGCTTGTATAGCCGTGGCCATGCTCTCCACGGGAGCAGCGGTGCTGTCCGGGACCAGGATCACCGCATGGGGGTTCCCCATGGACACCGCCATGAATTCCACCCACCCGGCGCCGGTATCCACGGAGTAGCCGGGCCGCCTTTGCTCCGCCAGCAAGGGGATCCCTGCGGGTTCGAAGACCGGCACGCCCATATTCACCCGGACCCGATCGCCAACCTCGGGATACAGGGTGATGATGCCTTTCATGGTCGCCGCCCGGATCGCCTCCCCCCGCACCCGGCCTTGCTCCATCAGGTACCGGCCGATGCAGCGCGCGCCATTGCCGCATTGCTCGACTTCCTCGCCTTCGGCATTGAAGATCCGGTAGCGGACATCCACCCCGGGATCGGCATCCGGCTCGATCAGCAGCACCTGATCGCAACCGATGCCGAAATGCCGGTCCGCGAGCGCGCGCACCTGCTCCCGGCTCAACCGGATAGCCTGGCGGAAGCCGTCCAGCAGAACGAAGTCGTTGCCGAGGCCGTGCATCTTGGTGAATTCAATTCTCATGGCGGGAATAGGTTACCGCGTGTGCACGGGGGAGGAAAGCGGAAACAGCGGCCCGGCGCCTCATCCTTTGATACAGATGATCTGCTTCAGGGTATGTACCACCTCCACGAGGTCCTGCTGGTTCGCCATCACGGTATCGATGTCCTTGTAGGCACCGGGGATCTCGTCGATCACGCCCTTGTCCTTGCGGCACTCCACCCCGGTGGTCTGCTCTGCCAGATCCCCGGCATTGAATCGTTTCTTGGCCGCAGTCCGGCTCATGCGCCGGCCGGCGCCATGGGCGCAGGAGGAGAAGGATTCCGGATTGCCCAGGCCCCGCACAATATAGGATTTGGCGCCCATGCTCCCCGGGATGATACCGAGTTCCCCCAGTCCGGCCCGGATCGCGCCCTTGCGCGTCAGATAAACCTCGCGGCCGAAATGCCGCTCGATGGCCACATAGTTGTGGTGGCAGTTGATGGCCTCCCGGGTGATGGTAAAGGACGGCAGGTGTTGCATGAGCACCTCCAGGATCAGGCGCATCATCTCGCGGCGGTTCTCCATGGCGTATTCCTGGGCCCAGGTCACCGCCTCCAGGTACTCCTCGAAATGCGAGGAGCCTTCCCGGAAATAGGCGAGATCCCGATCCGGCAGGCGCTGCTGCTGGCGCTCCATGTCCCGGCGGGCCAGCTCGATGAAGTAGGTACCGATGCGGTTGCCGATCCCCCGGCTGCCGGAATGGAGCATCACCCACACGGCCTGGTTCTCGTCGTGGCAGATCTCGATGAAATGGTTACCACCGCCCAAGGTGCCGAGCTGGCGGACCCAGGCATCGGCATGCCTCTGGCCTTGAGTCAGCGCGGGGTGTTTTTGCAACAGGCGCACAAGCCGCCGCTCCAGACCCCGGGCGATGGAGGGTTCTATGACCGGCTGGCGGTGCATCTCGAAACCGACCGGCACGGCGGCTTCGATGGCGGAGCGGATGGGTCCCAGCGAATCCGGCAGTTGCGCCGCATTCAGCGAGAGCCGGAGCGCGTTCATGCCGCAACCGATATCGACGCCCACCGCAGCCGGGATGATGGCGCCGAGGGTGGGGATCA
>MGYR01000167.1:16242-16619 GCA_001801825.1 Gammaproteobacteria bacterium RIFCSPLOWO2_02_FULL_56_15
GGCGCCGTCGTCGATCTCATCGGTGTAGATCTTCACCGGTACCCGGCCGCTGGTGATGATCTTTCTTACTGGCATGCCACGCATTCTAAGGCGGTGGTGGTTGGACTGCCAAAAGGAGACTTTTCCTGGATCTTATTTGATCCAAGAAAGCCTTCGGCAAACTTGAAATACTACCTATATGGGAATACCATAAAATCCATAATCCCCTATTTACGGAGATCGGGATAATGAAAACCACAATTGAAATGCCAGATGCACTCTTCCGCCGGGCCAAGGCCGCAGCGGCCCTGCAGGGGCTGAGTATGAAAGAATGGCTGACAAACCTGTTGCGGCGGGAGATTGACGCGCCTGCCCTGCCGGAGTCCCCGGGCGACAAA
>MGYR01000168.1:0-107 GCA_001801825.1 Gammaproteobacteria bacterium RIFCSPLOWO2_02_FULL_56_15
TACATATCTTGAATTCGAGCGAAAAAAACTTTAACAAGGGCCTTCACAAAAATCCCCACAAAACGGCGCGCCTCTTAACGCAGCTGCGCACCCATGATTTTGGTCTG
>MGYR01000168.1:279-864 GCA_001801825.1 Gammaproteobacteria bacterium RIFCSPLOWO2_02_FULL_56_15
TGTGCAGCACGCCGTCCTTGATCACTGTCGTGCGGATGGCATAGGGGATCCGTAAACCCCTCGCTTATCCGGTTCCGATTCGAAACCACTGCCCGCTGAAGAAGAACATCTCCGGGCGCCGATCGTTGCTGGCGATCTGGAACACGAGCCAGCCTTCGCGGACATCGTTCGGATAGATCTTCGCGCCGATCAGGGTGGGCTCCGGAAGGCGGACGGCCGGCGTCGGATAGGGTTGGTTCGCCGCGTCGAAGATCCGGAAATGTTCCGCCCGCACCTCGTAGGGGATTCGCATCGCGCCGCTCCCTTCGCTGGATATCTGGACCCGCACGAGCAGGTATTCGAAACCTGCGGCTGGCGGTTCATTGGCAGGGTCTGCCGTTTGCAGCCGCTCCCATGCGGGTGTACCGCGCAGGATCTCAAGGACGGACAGGCGTGCCTGGATGATTACCGGGATCCCGTATTCCGTGGGGCCCTCTGCAATTACCTGGAATTTTACTGCTACCACTTCACCGATCGGCACGGCATCGCGCGTACTCCCGGCCACGGCCGTACCCGTACCGGCGGTGAGGTCGATGACCAGTAGCA
>MGYR01000168.1:907-6484 GCA_001801825.1 Gammaproteobacteria bacterium RIFCSPLOWO2_02_FULL_56_15
CCCCGAATCCTTGCCGATTGATTGGAAGACCAGGTATAGATACTCCGCCAATAGTACCAGCTGGTGGCCGATTTACTCCCGGTACCCGCGACGACGAAGTGAATGTCTTCCGGCGCACTCAGCAAGGGCACCTTGCCGCCGGGTTGAAGTCCAGCCTCCCAGACTGAGTAGTACTCCGGCCGTACGTGATCGGTGATCAGGCCGAGGTTATCACGACTCATCTGCAACCGGTTTTTTATCTTCTCGATTTCTTCCGGGCTCAAGTCCTCAAACGGGACACTGGAAGCGTCAAAGATATGCTTGCGCAGGCTCTCCTGCGTATAGCCTTGTGCCGCCAGGTCCGCGACCGCTTCCGGCGTGATCAAGTACACGAACTTGCTGAATATCTGCGGTACATTGGCTACGCCTGGTCGATAGCCGCTAAACATCGCTGGCCGCAGACCCTGGACTCTCTCGATAATCGTGTCCACGATATCCTGCCCCCGGTCGGGTCTGATCGTTGTTGTTCCCTGCGGGCTTACCGTCGATACCGTCACGTAGCTATCGTTCGGGTCATGCCCGCCATAGGCCGCGTGATACGGTTCCCAGGAATTTGGCGACTCGTAATTCTCGGCGAAGGTGAAATTGGTGAACGGCACGGCGCGCGTCAAGGCCATATCGTTGACCCCCGGCCACGTGTGTCCCAGGTTGATCCGGCTAAGCATGATCGCGCGGCCGATGGCGTTGTTGGCACGGTTGCCGTAAGTCCACAGGCGGTCGGCCGCATTCAGACCGAGCTCCGCACCCATCGGACCGCTCACCCAGATCGCCAGTTCGAAACCTCCCATGGAAGCGGCCGGGTGTAAAGCGTCAAACTCGGGCGCCACCAGTGCCTCCAGCGCCGCGATGATCACCGGCAGATGACGCGGGCTGGCCCCGGCCATCACTGCGTTGATGGCGATCTTTTCGATAGTGACGATTCCGGACTTGGGTTTCAGCTTACCGAGCACCTCGTTGGGATCCCGGCTGGTGCCGGTCAGCATCAGGTCCACCGCCTCGCGCGTCGGGGGCAGGATTGCCAGCCCGTCGCTCCAGTGATTATCGTTGAACACCGTCTGCAATTGCTCCAGTGCCTCGGCCTCGGTTGCACCGGAGACGGTGACCGGTCGGTGAAACAGATCCCGCATCCCGGAGGGCTGCGGCGTCTGTTCTTTTTCGGTCAATGGCTTTGTGAGCGCCGCGATGACCTCCTCGAAGTGTGCCTTGGCAATCGGCCTGGACTTTTCCAGTGGAATGCCACCGTAGTAGCCCTGGAGGATCACCTGCCGTTGCATTGGAACGAGGTTATCTTCCGCCCCCGAGCGGCCATTCTTTTCGAATACATCGGCAAGTATAAATACGGTCGGTACGCCAAGTCGTTCCAGTCGTGCGGTCCCGGCAGAACCCTGCCAGGTACAAGACCCTCAATCACCCACGCCGTACACGACGGCGTCCACTTCCCGGGC
The DNA here is from genome assembly GCA_001801825.1 of Gammaproteobacteria bacterium RIFCSPLOWO2_02_FULL_56_15. Taxonomy (GTDB): domain Bacteria; phylum Pseudomonadota; class Gammaproteobacteria; order Eutrophobiales; family Eutrophobiaceae; genus 2-02-FULL-56-15. The sequence continues at coordinate 2,392 of MGYR01000168.1, forward strand.
CATCTGTTGGGCCAGTTTGTCACCGACGTCAAATGCACCGTTATAGCGTTTGATGTTGGCGGTGGGATACCTTTGCTTGAATTGGCCTTCCACGACAGTCAGGAAATCCTTGATACCACCCTTGCCGTTGCCGTACAAACCAATGGTCTTGCCCGCCAGGTCCGGCACGCGGGGTGAAATACCATAGACTTCGTCAAATTCGATTTCGCCTCTGGGGTTTAGCACCTCGATGGCAACTTCCGCCACCGTGGGGTGGGTCATGCCAAGCAGGGAAAGGGTGAGACCCGCCAATAATGCATAAGCAGCACACCTAGGGTTTATCATTCCAGCCTCCGATAGAAACCATTGTCGATTGTCAGCCGATCACAGGTTTAGCATGACCAGCCCCAAATTCGTCTCAATAGACTACAGTAATATATGACAACCTGACCTGGCTGGCTATCCTGCTGACTCCTTTTCAACTTGTAGTCAGTTGCAGGTGGCTGGTAAAAAAACCGGTGCCAGTCCGAATTAATGGCGGGCCTCACGTCCGCGCAGTATCGATTGATTCATGGCTGGACACCTCACTGTTTTTGTTCTAGTCCGGGTATCGAACAGCTTAGTGACTTCAGGATATACCCAGTCCCAAGCTCCCCCGGTATTGCGCTTGGGAGGGATCACGGACGGGGTGGCAGCACCCCAACCCACGATGGATTTGATTATAATGCAGAGAAGGCTTAAACCCATACATATCTGTGGTTATCAGCCTGACAGTGGATTGGCGGAGGTGGATGAGAATCGAACTCACCAGACGCGCTAACGTCTCGCTGGTTTTGAAGACCAGGAAGGTCACCAGACCTCAATCACCTCCAGGAGCGCCGAGGCCCCGACCCCTGCTTGCACAGGGGTCGGAACGTCAGAGCATGCTTCTTATCAAACCGTAGGCGAACTAAAAGCGACGGGTCGCAGTCACTCCGAACTCACGCGGGGCGGCGACGTTGCCCTGCTCGCGCCCGAGACCGATGGCGATGAGCGGCAGCTTGCCGTTGAAGTAGACCTCGTCAGTCAGGTTGATGGCGTAGAGCGAGACTTCCCAGTCAGTGCTCGGCGACTGCCAGGTTATCCGTCCGTTGACGACCGTGTAGCCTTCCTGAACGCCTTCGATGGGATTGGACGCGATGTCATTGCCCAGATCGGCGGTGTAGGGCAGGAAATAGATCTTCGACTGATAGCGTGAGTCGATCCGCGGCGTGAGCGTGCCTGCCTCGCCGAGGTTGAACTCGTAAGACGCGCCGATGGCGAAGGTCCACTCCGGCGTGCGGGTTGAGTAGCAAGGATCGCCGTTCGCGAACTCGATACACTGGCCCGATATGCCCGGATCGGTGAGCTCGTGGTGGATGTAACCGAGCGCGCCGTCGATCATCAGGTTGTCGACTGGGTTGGCCTGCGCCTCGAGCTCCATGCCCCAGTACTCGGCCTCGCCGCTGTTCGTTTGGTGAAACCAGCTAACCCCGGGCGGAGCCTGTTCGTCGCCGCGGAATACCTGCTGATCGGAGTAGACGGAGAAGAACATGTTGGCGTTAAGCCGCAGCCGGTTGTCAAACCACTCGCTCTTCACACCGCCTTCGTAGTTTTCCAGATTCTCGGATGAGAAATTATCAAGCTGCAGCGCGTTCTGGGGACGCGGGCTGAAACCGCCGCCGCGGAAGCCGGTGGAGTAGAAGGCAAACAGGAGCAGGTCATCGTTGACCTGGTAGTCTATACCGACCGTCGGCGACCAATTGGTTTCCGAGACGGCCACCAGCCCCGGCGACGTCTGCGTCGTGAACCCCGGCACGGGCAGCCGGTCAGTGCCGTTGAAGTTGAACCGCGAAATGAACGCGTCCTTTTGGTCATCAGTATAACGGATGCCGGCGGTCAGAGAGAGCTGGTCGGTAAGGTCATAGACGCCGTGTATAAACAGCGCCCAGTTCGTCGCGTCCTGGGTGTCGTGAGAGTCCTGCTGGTAGACAATCCCCGGAAAGAGCGAGCCGGACTGATAGTTGGAATCGTCCGCGGTGTAATAGAAGCCGCCTACTGTCCAGTCGAGCCGGTCATACGCCCGGCCGGTGAGCTGGAACTCCTGGGTGAACTGCTCGTGGCGGGTGACGTCCCACGTCAGGTCCAGGGGGATCGGTGAGCCGCTCGAGGTCCGCCCGAAGCTGTTCTTGAACTCACGCCACGCCGTGATCGACTTGATCTTCAGTTCCGGGTTGATAGTCCATTCCACCGTCCCGGCTACGCCGTATTCGTTCAAGTTGTTGGCGTTCGGGAAAGTCCGGCCGGAGATCGAATCGGTGTAGGTGTTGTAGTTGGTGTAGGGGCTGTTGGTGAGGAAGCGAGAATCCCATGGTAGGCCGAACACCGGCACGCCCACCATCAGGTTCCAAAATTCAGGCAGACCCGCTTCCGGCGTGCCCGGTCTGTAGAATCTGACGTACTTATCCGCCGGGCCCTTCTGGCGCTGGTGCGTGACGTCGGTGCTCAGCGTTATGTCGACATCGGGTGTGGCATGCCAAAGCAGCATGGCACGGCCTGACTGGACGTTTTCGTTGCCCAGTTCATCAACGACGCAGTTCCCGCTCTCGCTCACGGCCGAGTCGAGATCGATGGACAGACCGGGAAAGCCAAGGCCCGGTATCGGTATAGGCACGATGCCAGTCCCACCGCTACCGAGGCTGCCGGCGCCGTTGACGCACTCGTAGTCAAGGATGTCGAAATAGCCGTCCTGGGTCTTTGAGGAACCCGACAAACGCAAGAGCAGCGTGTCCGGCACGATTTCGGTATCGAACATGCCGCGCACGTTCAAACGGTTGCGCTCGCCGAAGGTGACGGAGATATTACCGCCCTCGCCCTGCGGCTTGCTCGAAATGAACCGCACCGCGCCGCCAACGGCGTTCTTGCCGAACAACGTACCCTGAGGTCCGCGCAGCACTTCCACGCGTTCCAGATCGAGCAGGTCCAGGATCGCCCCCTGGTTGCGGCCGAGATAAACGTCGTCAATGTAGATCGGCACGCCCGGCTCGTAGGATAGGATATTGTCGTTGAGCCCGATACCGCGGACGAAAGCGGCCACCGTCGAGCCCCAACCCGCACCCAAGGGCTGAATGACCGCGTTGGGTACGAACATGTCGATATCGTTGGTGTCCCCGGCGCCTCGATCCGCGAGCAGATCGCCCGAGAAGGCCGAGATGGCGAGCGGGGTCTCCTGGAGATCCTGCGCGCGGTACCGCGCCGTGACCACGACCTCCTCGATGCCCTGCCCCCCCTGGGCGAAAGCGGGCGCGGTGATCCCGATGGCGACGAGCGCGCTTATAGAAAGCACCGCCTTGGCGAGCGGTGATGAGTGCGCGAGCCTAGCCCGCATGGTGTCAAGCAATGTCATGTCGTCCTCCTCTGTGGCTGCCTGATAAAGTCAGGCCAAAAATCGCTGAACTTGACGCCTCCAAGATCCGCGAATTGATACTGATATACCGACGAGACATATATTTTCCTCCAAGTAAAGACACCCGCCCGGGTGCCGATATGTTTATTTACTCAATCGGGACTCTGTGTCCCAGCCTACGAAGACGAATAACACCTAGCGGTATTGATTGATAATGATTTTTCACCCCGATAGCAACTCTAGTTGTAAAGCAAATAGTTAGCAAGCGAAAATAGTAAAGGATAGGCAATTGCTTTCAGCGCATGCGCCGGATACGGTGTTCGGCATGTCGTCAACCCGCGTTTCACCTTCGACACAAGCCGCGTTATACGTAACAAAAATACCGTGGTTATCAGGGCACATGCCAGTAGGCAGGGAGGGTCTGGATGCGGGGGTCATCCACCGGTCCGCCGACAGTGAAATGATACAAACTTTGCCAGGATGTCTCATGAATACCAAGCAAGTCATGCATGGCGTCGTCAAAGAAGCAGCCGATACCGGTTGCCCGTATACCAGCCGCCTCAGCCTCCAGATAGAGGATTTGTCCAATCAATCCTGTCTCCCAGAACAGCCGCGGATAGGACGATGCCCCGTGCTGCGCCAGCGTTGCGGTAAAATCTGCCAGCATGGCAAGCGCGAAGGCGCCGTCAG
>MGYR01000168.1:6502-6741 GCA_001801825.1 Gammaproteobacteria bacterium RIFCSPLOWO2_02_FULL_56_15
AGCAGAGGTGGTGGGCCGTATCCTGGAAATCTGCTGCTGTGAGCAGGTACAGGTGGATACCCTGCGGGCAGTCTGCCGCCTGCCGCCAGAGGAAATCCGGATGCAAAGCCTTCCGCAGCGATGGCTCATGATCGGGATCACGCACCAGGAGATACAGGCCGGAGGGTAAATCCTCAACCCGGTGTACGAAAATTGCCAGTGAAATCCGTGCCGGCCATGGCAGTACTGCGCAGATCCGG
>MGYR01000168.1:6793-7126 GCA_001801825.1 Gammaproteobacteria bacterium RIFCSPLOWO2_02_FULL_56_15
TTGCGTGCCGGGACATTTCTGTCTGCTCCGGATCCTGCCTCTTTGCTGGTTTCGGTTTTCTCCACCGGGAGGACGCCCGGTGACTCCTCGGCCCGGAACTCGCATGCTGCCGCCACATCATCGATTACGGGCCATGCATAATGAGCCCGGCTCAATCTGTTGGCATGGCCGGCAAAACTGTTTTTCGCAAGACGGCCGCGCAGTGCGGCGGGCAGGTCCAGGACGGGTGTTGTCAATGTCAAATCTTGATCTGCGGGATAGATCGCCAGCAGGCAATCCGTGTGCTCCGCCTCGAAACCTTCCTGAAAATGGAGGCCTAACAGCGTTGCCAGT
>MGYR01000168.1:7150-9991 GCA_001801825.1 Gammaproteobacteria bacterium RIFCSPLOWO2_02_FULL_56_15
AACCTGGTTTGCCAGCCCAGGACAGCCGCCGCAAAGCTGACGGCGGCGATGGCGTGTCCCACATCATGGTGACAATAGCGATAGGCGCGCTCCCCGTATTTCCACGATTCCCGCCAGTAGATTGAGGTCAATGCAACCAACAGGCGATCAGACCTGAGTCCCTGGCCTAATCCGCTCCATTCCTCATGCATCAGCGTAAGGCGCTGCTCCAATTCATGTTTGTAGGCGGAATAATGATACACCGCCGGCGCTTCACTCAGTCCATGAATGGGTCCGGCAAGCAGATAGGCCTCTGTGGGATGCAGATCACCGCTGGATGGATTGACCCGCAATGACCATTGGCTCGAGCCTGCCTGTTTCCAGGCAGAAATAGCCAGGCTCTCATAGAATAACCGGCTGATGGAGGCCCGGTTTACCGCTGCGGGCAGTATAGGCGTGGTTGAGAATAACGAATCATACGTCGGAGCGTCCGTTACTTGTGGATGTTCAAGGGCCAGTGTCGGGGATTGGTCGTAATGCCGGAACGGATCCGGCTGGCTGTCCCAGTCCAGATAACCAAGGGATTGCGCATACTGATGCGGATGATGTTTGCTCAGCTTGTGATAGGCATAAACACATTCCAGATCTGCAGCGTCGCCATGTTTCCTGCCTGCTTCAGTCAAGACAATACCCCTTTTGGGAAACCTGGTACCTATACATCTACCTCATCCTGAATGCCAGTATTTAGTCTCCTACTTTCATGAATTTCGGGTCATCGGGTATCAAGAAATTCCCTCAACGACAAAATCCGGATGCCCCGATAGACGCCTAGCCGCAGCATCACCTGATCCCCCGTGACTATCACATCCACTTTCCCGGTAACGGCACACTCGAGAATCCGATTATCAGGATCATCTTTGAGAACCTTGAGGCGGCGCCGGGGCGTTACAACCTCGGCCAGGTCCGCAAGGTAGACGGCGACGCGCGCCAGTTCCTCTGCGTTGCGATCAAATTTACGCGCCAGCACATCGAGAGTTTCAAGAATGATTTCCTTGGAGATCACCAGTCGCACATCACCCTCCACCACCCGGAGGACGGCCTCCTCCGCCCGGCTGCCCGGGAGCGCAATAGCGGAAATAAAAATATTGGTGTCGAATACTGCCTTCACTTGCGGAGATAGCGATCCAGATCCTTCTCGGTAAGTATGCCTTTTTCCCTGGCTTTACCGCTCCAGTATCCTTGAATACCGCGCAACTCTGTTTTAAGACGTGTGGCACGCGCAGCTCGTAGCGCATCTTGAATCACGGCGCTCAAGGATTTTCCCTCGGCCCGGGCGATTTCCTCCGCTTCTTTGGCAAGTTCAGGTGACAGTGATATGGTCTTTTTGACGGCGGTTCCCATGAGGACTCCTTTTACTGCTGGTGTGAATAAATCTTACCGGCGGGGGAAGAGCCCGTCAAATCTTTGTCACGGCGCACCCGGCCCAGGTAGAGGTTTATCCCGTTGGCACGTGGTTGAAATCGTCGGGTTCGATGCTGAGGTTGACGGCAATATGGCCTCGAACACCTCTTCACCACGCTGCGCCTTGCGAATAGTCTCTGCCGTCAGGGCATTGGGCGTTTCATGTTCGGCGATGTAAAGGCGGATCAATTCCCGCACAATCTACCTACGCCGCCGGTCGGTGCCGTTGGCTGCGACCGCCATAAATTGATCGTGTAACAATAGGTCGTAGGCGGGTTTGGTTTTGGACATGGGTCAGGCTGCGGCCAATGCTTCAGCCAGCGATTGAGTGAGCTCCGGCGCTGCTTTACGCAGCTTGGCGTCTTCCGTGGTGAGTTTGATACCGAGCTCACGCGCCGCCCCCAGAAAGCGAGCATCATAGGCCGAACAATGGTGATGGAAAGCAATGGAGAGCGCTTCCGTATGCGGAAGATACAACAGACCTTCACTGAACTGACTCTGCGCCTCGCGTAGCTTCGACAATGCTTCCGCCTCACCAATTTCCTTCACGCGCACCAATCGCAGCAGAACATTGCTGAGTTCCACCAACGCATGCGCTTCACTGCGCCAATCCGGGTCGCGGCTAAACAGTTCAGTTGCCTGGCCATTCCAAGGCGTGTTCTGGATCATCAGCGCGACAAAAACATTGGTGTCAACCAGCACCATGCTAGTTACTCCTGTCCTTCTTTAATCGCTGCTTCGATATCCTCCATAGTGAGCATACGGCCACTGCGCAGTTTCAGCGGTGGCGACAACTGCGGCGCCATGCGCGGGGCGGTGATGGCCTGCTCGATGAGTGCTACGGCTTCCTTGTTAAGAGATCGGTGATTGCGTTGCGCCTGGCTCTTTAGCGCTGCGTGCAAATGCTCGGGCAAGTTTTTGATCACAAGGGTACTCATTGATTTTCTCCAGTAGGCGTGAAGCGAATAGTTCCAAAAAGATACCAAAATGCTAGCATTTAGTCACCTATTAAAAGTCGCGATGGATGCTTTTATTGATGCTAATATACATCAAAATAGATGAGGAGATTGTTACATGAGAACAACGGTCACCATCGACGATGAGCTTTATCAAAGGGCGCTGGAGCTGGCCGATCCGGGAACGGAGAAGGGCGACCTCTTTCGTGAGGCAATGAAGGTCTTCGTTCGCGTGCAGTCCGGCAAGAGGCTTGCGGCACTGGGCGGCAAAGCGCCTCACATGGAGGACATTCCCCGTCGGCGGCCGGCGGCGGAACCCAGCCAATGACCTTGGTCCTGGCAGACACCTCGGTCTGGGTTGAACACTTTCGCCTCGCCAATCCTGTCCTGCAATCCCTGGTTGCGACAGACCAGGTGCTGTGCCATCCGCTGATCGTGATCGAAC
>MGYR01000168.1:10081-10303 GCA_001801825.1 Gammaproteobacteria bacterium RIFCSPLOWO2_02_FULL_56_15
CGCTGGCCCTGATTGAAGAGGAGCGGCTCTATGAATCTGGGTGCGGCGCCGTCGACGTGGCTTTGCTCGCATCGGTCCTGCTTACCTCGGATGCGCTGCTTTGGACGGCTGACAAGAAGCTCGATGCCCTGGCGCAGCGCTTGGGCGTTGCCTATAACCCGGTCTGCCATTAGCCGACAGGCTGACTGCCATCAAGCTCAATAACCCGCTGCGCTGCCGCGC
>MGYR01000168.1:10354-10796 GCA_001801825.1 Gammaproteobacteria bacterium RIFCSPLOWO2_02_FULL_56_15
CGTGCCGACCGCATTAAATGTCCAGTTGTTTGAACAATTCAGATGTGTTCCTGGCCTCAAAAACCTCTTCACCGCGCCGCGCCTTGCGAATGGTCTCTGCCGTTAGCGCGTTGGGTGTTTCTTGCTCGGCGATATAAAGGCGGATCAAATCCCGCACAATCTGCGCCGCCGGACGGTGCCGATTGGCCGCAACCACCATAAACCGGTCGCGCAATTCCGACTCCATCTTGATAGACATTTGCACTTCTTTCGCCATGTTCGGACTCCTTAAACAGGGTAGCTGATAGCATTCTAAAAGGTATCTATGAGGTATGCAATGGATAGCCGATAGCGGGTGTCACCTCGTAACGCGGGTGATCCCACTAGTCAGAGGCGTCAGGCTTAAAGCATTTTGCTATCTATAAAAATAGGCGTAAACTTTCAAAATATGCAAGTTTCTGGA
>MGYR01000168.1:11059-12247 GCA_001801825.1 Gammaproteobacteria bacterium RIFCSPLOWO2_02_FULL_56_15
ATCGTGCCGGGAAGCTATGTGTCGTTCGAGACCGCGCTGTCCCATCACGGCTGGATCCCCGAGGCCGTATACACCACCGCCAGCGCGACGCCGGGGCGCAAGTCGCTGGACTATGAACACCCGGCATTCGGCAGCTTTTCTTTCCATCCACTGGCGATCCAACCCGGTTATTTTCTCGAACTGGTAGAACACAAAAAGATCGCGGAACAAGCCATGCTGGTGGCCGAACCCATCCGGGCCCTGCTGGATCTGGTCTGTCTGCGAAAAGTGGAATGGCAGGGAATGGGCTGGCTAGTTGAGGGGCTGCGTATCGACTCCGAACATCTGCGCAACGTGACCAGTGCCGATATTCGGACCCTGGACCTGGTTTACAAACAAAAGCGCGTTAAAGTGTTTCTCAAATCACTGGCCAGGGAGCTGGGCAATGATTGAGTTGATCCAACGACGCCTGGACAGTTACAAGGCCGCCGGTCCTGTGGAAGAGGAACAGGCCATCAAGGAGATCCTGCAGGAGATTGCGCTGTATGCGTTGTGGCGAATTGGATTTTTTGCAGTGGCCGCGTTTCAGGGCGGCACCAGTTTGCGCATTCTGCATAAGCTGCCGCGCTTCTCCGAGGATCTGGATTTCATCCTGAAAGAGCCCGATCCGGAATTCGGATGGAGTGGTTATCTGGAAAAGCTATTGGAAGGGTTGCAGGAGTTTGGTCTGAAATCGGAAGTACTAGACAAGGGCCATATGGATCAGCGTGTAAAGAAAGCTGTGATGAAAGATAACTCCATCGCCAATCAATTGACCCTGGCCTTCCATCGCGGCCATGCCGGACAGAAACTCAACATCAAACTGGAGATCGATATCAATCCGCCGCAAGGTTCAGGCTATGAATACTCTTACCTGGACTTCCCCCTTGATTTCGAGATTTGCCATCAAGACCTGAGCAGCAATTTTGCATTGAAGATTCATGCCTTACTCTGCCGCCCTTATTTGAAGGGGCGCGATTGGTATGATTTCAGCTGGTATGTGGCGCAAAAAACCAGTCCCAACCTCTCTCATTTGCAAGCGGCATTGTTCCAGTATGGCCCTTGGGCTGGTCAATCCATCACCTTTGACAATGACTGGCTACGTGAAGCCATGCTGGAGAAAGTAGCTGCCATCGATTGGCGGGATGCTGCCCTGGATGTGGATCGGTT
>MGYR01000168.1:12277-12419 GCA_001801825.1 Gammaproteobacteria bacterium RIFCSPLOWO2_02_FULL_56_15
GCTTTGGAGTGAGCGATTTTTTCAAGAAAAGGTTGCGCGCTTGAATCAGCAGGCATAATCAATACATCAAATAAAATCCGGAGCATCCAGCCCATACGTTAGTCGGTACAGGTGTTCACCATGAACCAGAGTGAGTGTTCAC
>MGYR01000169.1:0-3783 GCA_001801825.1 Gammaproteobacteria bacterium RIFCSPLOWO2_02_FULL_56_15
GGCATAACCATGGGCCATCCCAACCGCGGATTCTTCATGCAGGCAGGTCAGCATCTCCGGCATGGTGTTGTTTCCGTAATTGATCAGGGATTCGTGCAGATCCTCGAAGCTCGATCCGGGATTGGTAGTGACATATTCCAGATCCAGTGTCTTCAGCACATCGACCATGTAATCTGCCGCCGGGTGCTCCACAAACCGGCCCGGGGTTGCCGCGATGGAGGGGCCTGCTTCCACCTCAACCTGTGCACTGGAAGGAGGCAGGACTGCCGGTCGAGAGCTTGCGGACTCACTGTTCTGGCCGAGCACGGGAACGGTGGAGAGCAGGCCGGCGCCAGCCGCCGCACCCTTGAGAAAATCCCTCCTCCGGGTATTGATATGCGATTTCAGATTTTTATGCACAGATCCCCGCCCGTCAATTCAGTGCTGTCATCTTGGGACTGTGGTAAGCGGCCCGGTCGATGGAATGTACCACGTATCGCAGCAGTTTTCCCGCCCGGGTGATGGTCAACGGAATGGCGATCCCGGCACTGCCGAGGCTCCACACCTTACGCAGCATATCAGGCAGACTGGTAACCGGTTCATCGTTTACCGCAACGATAATATCCCCGGGGGAGAGGCCCGCCGCGTGGGCGGGGCAATGGTTGTAGATCCCCACCAGTACCAGCTTTCCTTCGTACTCCTGGATCAAGGTACCCAACCAGGGCCGGGGTGGGATCTGACGCCGGCCATGCAGACACAGTTCGTCGATCCAGGGGGTGATCAGTTCCAGGGGGATAAACATATTTCCCTGCGTGGTTTCAAAAGCAGTGACCGGGATTTCCAGCATCAGGGATCCGATAGCACAAACCTCTCCATCCTCATTCAGCAGCGCCGCGCCGGCCCAGTTCTCTATCGCTGGCGCGGTATACAAGGCCTCGTCCAGAAGATATTCCCAGCGACCGGCAAATTCCTGCACGGCGATCAGCTTGTGACTGCCGGGTGCTTCCTCTCCATGACGACAGATCAAGACCTGATCGCCTGCACTGAGATTCATGCAGGTCCCCGGTTTCAGGTACTCCTCGCCTATGGGCATGCTCACTCCGAGCAGGGCGAGGCCGGAGTCATAATCCTGCGCGATGACATAGGCAGGGGTGCCACGCCCATCGTCGGAGGTGACCCAGACCTGCTCGGCTTCGATCACCAGATATCCAACGGTAACGATCAGGCCATCCGCTCTGATCCGGACACCCTGTCCCGAGCGGCTGGTGCCGAGTATACCGGCGGTCATGGCGTCCTCCGGAACCTGGCTTTGAATCGCGACCATGGCGGCATTGGGGGTACGGGCTTGCATACTGAAGGTCTCCTGCGGCATCCCGGGATTATACGGATAATTCTCCAGGGCGTACGATCCGGGTAATCACTGCAATAATCCGCCATCGTGCAACATACGATCCATTCCCGGATAATCTTCCACGCGGGTGATAAATTTCCTACCGGCATCACCCACCCGCTGATCCGCCTTCAGGCGCAGCAGCGCCGTAGTGGCATTGAGGATCTCCGATCCACCGATGGCCGTTACCCCACGTCTGAAAAGCGGATCTGGAAAAAAGCCGGCAGTGGGTCCGATAATTGCCATCTCACCGGCGCCGGCAGTGATCTCCAGAACCTCGTCGATGGAATTATTCAATAAGGTGGAAGCCGTCGAGACCACCTTGTTGCAGTCCCGTAGACATTCCGGATCCAGCACCACCCGGAACAGGCCGTCCTCCTCCAGGAACTTGCTTTTCTTCTCGAGCACGGTGAGCCTGATTTGCCGTTCCCTCAGCTTGCTGATCAGGGACGGGAAATATCCGATCATGCCCACATGATCCCCCTCGTTGAATTGCAGTCCACCGAGGGAATTGCCAGCCGCATTCCGCTGAAACCCTGCACGGCGATAAAACGAACTGGTCACGGCGTTGAGCGCGGCCAGACCCAGGGAACAATCCGCCGGATCATCGCTGCGGTAGTACCCCAGCAGATCCATGACCGGCATTCCCTTGAATTGGTCGGGCTGGTAACGGGTATTCATACCAGCCTGATCCTCTCCCAGCCAGGCATAATAGAGACCTGCCGATCCGTCCTCCAGGATGACCATGCCGAACTCCGCGTCCCGGTCCTCCGACGGTTCAGGATCCGGGAGAAAGACTTCCCGCACCTCGGGGACAGCACAGAGCCTGACAGCGATCTCCGCCAACTCAAGCAACTCTGATTTAACCGACACTGCAATGCTCCGGACAGGGATAAGTGGGTCAACTGCTGAGCAGGATCTTCCCGAGCCGTCCCGGGGACAATACCTGTTCAATCCCCGCCTTGAAGTTCTCCAGCGTATGGATGCCGGCCACCGGAATGCTCAGTTCACCTGTACGGAAACTGTCCTCCAGCCCGCGAAGAACATGTTTCTTCTCCTCTGCGGAACTGCGGGCGTACCAGGGAGCCAACCAGAAACCCTTGATACTGAGGTCATTACCGGCAAGTTGCATGGCGCTGGCCGGCACCGGTTCACCGGATAGTCCACCATAGAGGATCAACACACCTCCCCTGGAGAGTACAGCGAGCAGGGACTGCCCGGTGCTGCCGGCCACAGGATCAAAAGCGGCCACCACAGCTTCGTCGCCGGCGGTTTCCCGTACCTGATCCTGCCAGTTTTCATCGCTGCTTAGAATGACGTGTCGATAACCCTGGGACCGCAGATCGGCCGCAGTATCCGCTCTGCGCACCAGGTTGATGATGGTCCTGCCCGTACGCGCCGCGAGTTGATTCACCAGCCTGCCAACCGCAGAGCCGGCCGCCGTCTGGACTATGGCGCCCTCAGGGACCACCGCCTGCAGCAGCAACAATGCCGTAAGGGGATTGATCGACATCTGGCAGGCAATCTCGTCACTCAAGTCCGGAGCGACAGGAAGCAGTGCCCGAACCGGGACGACCATGTATTCCGCCCAGGTCCCCCGGATCCTCGATACAATGAAACGCTGACCGGGTCTTACCGTATCCACACCGGGACCGACAGCGGCCACCGTACCCACGGCCTCCATGCCCGGACAGGCCGGCCAGGATTCGGGCGGGACATAGGATCCGGTGATATAGGCAATATCCGCGGGATTGATGGGACGCATACGAATCTTCAGCAGAACCTCGCCTGCTCCGGGAACGGGATCCGCCACATCCGCCTGATATAACACCTCCTCTGGCGCACCGAAGCGGTCAAAGTGTATGCGTTTCATGATTTGCTCCTTGAATTGTGTCCCATGGAAATACCAATATCGTCCGGATGTTTCAGCAGCGCGCAGCACGCCGAAAAGATCCCTCACCGCTCAGGTGTAAACAGATCCTGGATGATGTCGACGAGGTCTTTCCTGACGTAATCCTTGAATTCACCGGCGTCGAAGAACACGGAAAAGCACTTGCTGCAGCTCTCGTACCAGATGTGGTGCTGGTCGGGGACCACCATCCGGATCATGGGCGCAGAACAATCGGGACACAGGATCTGGTCCTTGGCATTATAGGTCCGGCCCACTGCAGGATCGCCGTCATCGATACTCCTTGAATCCTTAACCTTCCGCAGGTACTCGTGTTTGGCACGGTCGAACCACAATCCCTTGCATTGATGGCAGCGTTTGATAGTCACACCATGTACTTCCACACCATCCATTTCTGAGCGGCACTTGGGACAGTCCATATTCAAGCTCCTCTGTTCCGGTTGGTTCAAGTCAATAACCATGGATTGGTCTTTTCAGTAGAATACTCTACCCTCAGCAACCTGGC
>MGYR01000169.1:3815-5212 GCA_001801825.1 Gammaproteobacteria bacterium RIFCSPLOWO2_02_FULL_56_15
CTGGCCATATCACCTCAGCAATGCGGGATCCAGCCGTAAACAGCGGTTGCTTTGAACTAGCTAATTTCAGTGCTAAGGTGAGCGGTCAGTGGCACCTGTTCCTCTAACCGGAGTTCTCCCTATGCAAACGAAGCTGTCTCCTTACGCCATAATTACAGCCCTGCTCACCCTGTGGCTCTCCCTCGCTCCGGTGACCGGCGCCGCCGCGGATATGGCGCTGCAACAGGTCCTGGCAGGCGACCAACGCACCCCGGAGTACACCGCTCGGGATATCTACCGCCATCCCCAGGAAACCCTGGAATTCATGGGGCTCCGGCCGGACCTGACCGTGATCGAGATCCTGCCGGGGGAAGGCTGGTATACCGAGGTCCTGGCCCCCTATCTCAGAGACGGCGGCAAACTGATCGCCGCCGGCTATGGACCGGATCACCCCATGGAACGTATGCGCGATTACCATGCACAGTACATGGAAAAACTCGATGCCAGCCCGGACGTGTATGACAAGGTGGAACGCGCTGTCCTCTGGCCGGCGCCTTTTATTGGCAGTGTCGCTGACGGGTCCGTGGATATGGTGCTGGATTTCCGCAACATCCATAACTTCATCCGCTGGGACAATATCACAGAAGACGTCTTCCGTGCTTACTACCGGGTATTGAAACCCGGCGGTATCCTGGGCGTGGAGGAACATCGGGCCAAACCCGGCGCCATCGCCTCCGAGGTTGCAAATACGGGGTATGTCCCGGTAGCGTACGTCATTGAGCTGGCCCAGAAAGTGGGATTCAGGCTGGAAGGACAATCGGAAATCAATGCCAACCCCAAGGACACCAAGGACTATCCCGGAGGTGTCTGGACACTGCTGCCACGTTTGCGGACCGGGGATGAAGACCCTGAGAAATACCGGGTCATCGGCGAGAGTGACCGCATGACGCTCAAATTCGTAAAGTAAGCTGGCTACGCGGTCACCGAACCGTGGTTATCGCTGAAAAGAATAACAACAATCACAGGAACGATAGCAATCATTAAACCAGTCACTCGCCTGCTGCGCTCGTCGATCCCCCTGGTCGCCTGCCTCCTCATAAACCATGCATTGCCTGCCGCGGATGAGATAAGCCCGGCGCCCGCATTCACCAGCAAGGAATTACTGGAAGCGCCCACCGCTGACTGGGTCACCAACGGCGGCAATCTCGCCAATCAGCGCTATTCACCCCTGCAGCAGATCAACCGGGAAAATGTCAGCGGACTCAAGGCGGTGTGGCGGGCGGATCTCGACTCCGGGCTGGGTCCCCGGCACAACAACCAGGCCCAGCCTATCGTTTATGACGGGACTCTCTATATCGCCACCGGTGAAGATGATGTATTCGCCATCGACGTCGGGAGTGGCAAAATACTCTGGACCT
>MGYR01000169.1:5300-5481 GCA_001801825.1 Gammaproteobacteria bacterium RIFCSPLOWO2_02_FULL_56_15
GGAGGATCCCAGGATTGGTTACAGCATCACCGCCGCCCCGCTCTATTACGAGGGCATGCTGATCGTCGGATTTGCCGGTGGTGACATGGGTACACGGGGTCGGATCCAGGCCTTCGATGCGGATACCGGGTCCCTGCTGTGGACCTTCTACACCATACCGGGACCGGGCGAAATCGGCCAT
>MGYR01000170.1 GCA_001801825.1 Gammaproteobacteria bacterium RIFCSPLOWO2_02_FULL_56_15
TGAGCTGAACAAGGCAAATTGCGTGGCGGTATAGGCCTGATTGGTCAGGCTGGACATGTAGGCCACCAGGGCAGTTGCAGCGAAGCCATTGCTGAAGTTATCTCCAGTGATCACGATCACCAGCCTGGAGTACTCGATATTGATATCGACGAAACCCGGGTTGAATATCCAGACTTCGGCCGGATACTGCGCCAACCACACAAACAACAGACTGGTGCCGGCGACCAGAGCCGCACCCAGCAGCAACATCTGCCGGAGACCAAAACGCACTATCAGTACCCCGCTCACAACCGCACCGATGATTGTCACCAGGACTCCGAAAATCTTGGTGATATTGGCGATATGCACCTTATTGAAACCCAGATCCAGATAGAGTGGATTGGCCATCATCAACATCGAGATATCACTCAGCTTGTAGAGCGCGACCAGCGCCAGGATCACCAGTGCGCGACGAGTGCCATTCCGGGTAAAAAAATCCATGAAGGGACTGACTACCGCAGAACTGAACCACCGCAGGAACCTGTCCCATATGCCCTTAGTAGCGAATCTTTCGACTAGCAACTGGTAGGTCACATATTCCTGCGCCGTAGTTTCCTGACTGATATGCCGCTCCGGCTCATGGATCCACAGAGTAGTCAGAATCCCAACCAGCATGCACATGCCCATCACTGCATAGGAGAACTTCCAGCTGAAATACTGCGCCAGGTACAGGGCAAGGGCACCGGAAACGATCATGGCAATACGGTACCCGATGATGTAGGTCGAGGACATGACACCCTGGAGTGCAGGTGAGACCACCTCGATCCTCCAGGCATCGATGCAGATATCCTGCGTGGCCGAGCTGAATGCCATTACCAGGGCCAGCCCGGCGAAGATCAGGAGACTCTCCGATGGTCCCGTAATGGCCATGACCAGGAGTCCGGCTGCAAGCATACCCTGGGAAACCAGCAACCAGCTGCGCCGGCGCCCCATTCTGCCATCGAGCCACGGCAAAGCTGTGCGGTCGATCACGGGCGCCCAGAGAAACTTGACTGACAGTGTGATTCCCACCCAAGCAAAATAACCGATGGTCGTCCTGGAAACGCCCGCATCCCTCAACCAGGCAGACAGTGTCCCGAATATCAGCAGATAAGGCAGGCCGGCGGAAAACCCCAATAAAAGCATAGCCAGGACTTCCTTGTGCCAATAGGCCCTGAGGATATTGCCCTGGGGGATTACGGTAGCTGTTTCCATCGATGGGGATTACCTTATAAGCTGCTGTGTACCCCAGATCCTGCGATGCAGTACGAATGAAAGGTCCATGGCTGTATTCAGACCACAATTATGGCTAGAATACTACATCAAACAATTCTTCTAATCTCGTGTTTTCCTGGAGTATTCCACCGGTTCCGGTATGGGCAGAGAAATAGAGCGCAAATTCCTGGTCAGGGATGATTCCTGGCGCACGGCAGTCAGCCGGAACCAGCAGTTCATACAAGGTTATCTGGCCAACAACGAACGCTGTTCGGTGCGCGTGCGATTGGCCGGCGATTCCGGCTACCTCAACATCAAGAGCATGAAACTGGGTATCTCCCGCGAAGAATATGAATATCCAGTCCCCGCCAAAGAGGCACGGGAGGTCCTGTTCTCACTATGCCAGCAACCACTGATAGAAAAAACCCGTCATTACGTGAAACAGGGAGACCATCTCTGGGAGATAGACGTCTTTGAGGGGAATAATGAAGGCCTGATCGTCGCTGAAATCGAGCTTTCCCATACCAACGAAGATTTCCAGAGACCAACCTGGCTGGGAGAAGAAGTCACGGATGATTCCCGGTACTATAATGTATGTCTGGCGCAAACACCGTTCAAAAACTGGTAGTACAATAACAGGTACTCCTTGGCAGCATGGATCCTCAACACGAGAGGCTTTGACCCTGTGACGCCTTACAAGTAAAATAATGACCTACTAATTCACTAAGGTATTAGTGCCATGGATATGATGACAACCACGAATTCCTTAAAGGATCAATTGATCGACCGGTTTGGACGCAGGGTCAATTACCTCCGGATATCGGTCACGGATCGCTGTGATTTCCGCTGTGTATACTGCATGGAAGAGGAAATGACTTTTGTCCCCCGGGCACAACTCCTGACTCTGGAAGAGCTTGCCCTGATCGGACAGGCATTCACGGAACTGGGTGTGCGGAAGATCCGTATCACCGGGGGTGAACCGCTGGTCCGGCGTGATGTCGATAAATTGCTGCGCAACCTGGGACGGCTTCCGGGACTCGTGGAACTGGTGATGACCACCAACGCTTCACAACTGGAAAAGATGGCCCCCGCACTGCGGGCTGCCGGAGTCAAGCGTATCAATATCAGTCTGGATTCTCTGGATCCTGAAAGATTCAGGCGCATTACCCGTGTGGGTGATCTGGACCGGGTCCTGCGGGGAATCGAAGCAGCCAGACAGACAGGATTCGGCCGGATCAAGCTTAACTCCGTAATCCTGAAGAACCGTAACCATGATGAAGTGGCCGATCTGGTCAGGTTTGCCATCAGCAAGGATCTGGATATTACCTTCATTGAAGAAATGCCCCTCGGGCACAATGATGATCATGACCGTGCTGAAGTCTATTATTCCAGTGACCGGATCCGCAGCGATCTGGAACAGGTATTTACATTGATCCCAACCACCGAAAATACCGGTGGGCCTGCAAAATATTTCAGGATGCCGGATACCGATACACGCATCGGATTCATTTCCCCTCACAGTCACAATTTCTGCGGTGACTGCAACCGGGTGCGTCTTACCTGTGAAGGGCGTCTGCTACTCTGCCTGGGACAGGAGCATTCAGTCGATTTACGCCACGTGGTGCGTGCTTATCCGGGCGATATGGAAAAACTCAAACAGGCAATACATGAGGCCATGGAGATTAAGCCCGAGGGACATGAATTCGACCTGCAAGCCAAACCGCTGATATTCCGCCACATGAATGCAACCGGCGGCTGATATGAGCACTACCTACCAGCCGGAGATGACCCATGCCGGACTGGATCCGACCATCGCCGTTATCGCTGTAGATGAATACCGTAATCGGCGTGAGATGAATATCGCCGAAGAACGTCCGCTGACCGTCTACCTGGATCGTCACGAAGTCGTCACGCTGATGACTCTGGGTACGCATCCGGAACTGCTATGCCTCGGTTATCTCCGTAACCAGGGGATAGTCAAGGACATCCATGAAATCCGATCCATACACGTGGACTGGGATGTAAATGCGGCCGCCGTTGCCACCTGCTCTGAATCTGCTGCCTGGCGCGAACAATTGGGTTCCAGAATCGTGACCACCGGCTGCGGGCAGGGCACGATCTTCAGCAATATCATGGAACAATTGTCGGAAATCAGGATCGATCCGCACAGGGTCAGGCAATCCGTGATCTATCAGTTGCTTCGCGAACTTGGCAAACAGAATGACGTGTACCGGAATGCAGGGGCTGTGCACGGCTGCGCCCTCTGTGAGAACAACGAGGTGCTGTATTTTGTCGAGGATGTGGGAAGACACAACGCGGTGGACGCCATCGCCGGCAAGATGTGGCTGGAAGGGATCACGGGTAAGGATAAGATCTTCTACACCACCGGACGCCTGACCTCCGAGATGGTAATCAAGGTGGCACAGATGGGCATACCCATACTGCTCTCCCGCTCCGGGATTACCCAGATGGGTCTGAAGCTTGCACGTGACCTTGGCGTCACCATGTTATCACGGGCCAACGGTAAACATTTCCTCATCTATAACGGGGAAGGGAACATCGATTTTGACGAGGAACTCCCGCCCAAACTCGAGGTTGCCCACCTGGCTAAACGGGCGGATCGCCCTGCTGCTTCATGAATACCCCAGCTTACCCGGAATTCACTGATGTCACCGGTGTCATACTGGCTGGAGGCCTGGCCAGAAGGATGGGCGGCAATGACAAGGGGCTGATAGCCTTCAATGGCAAACCTCTAATCGAATATGTTGTAACGAGACTGCAGTCCCAGGTAAACGACATCCTTATCAATGCCAACCGTAACATCAGGGATTATGAAAAATACGGTTGGCCTGTAGTCAGGGACGAACAGCCTGGCTATAACGGGCCGCTTGCCGGCATGGCCAGTTGTCTGTTTCACGTGCAAACTCCGTACATGGTGACTGTGCCCTGTGATTCCCCCTTTCTGCCGTCCAATCTGGTTTCCCGTCTCTACCAGGATCTGCTGGCCAACGACGCGGAAATCTGCGTGGCCCATGACGGCATGCGGATACAGCCGGTGTTTGCCTTACTGAAGGCAAACCTGCGGGATTCCATATTGGCTTATCTTGGCGGCGGCGATCGCAAGACCGATTTATGGTTCTTACGGCACCGTATGATCATTTCCGACTTTTCGGATATGTCCGAGGCGTTTTTCAATATCAATCATCCCCAGGATATCGAAGAGGCGGGATTTACACCTGACAGGATGGTGACATGAATGGCATGGCTATTCCACTGATTGGGTTTGCCGCGTACAGCGGCACGGGTAAGACCACTCTTCTGGTTCGTCTCATCAGGATCTTCAGGGAAGGAGGCCTGCGCGTAGGCATGGTCAAGCATGCACACCACAATTTCGAGATCGATCATCCAGGTAAGGACAGCTTTGAGCTGCGTAAAGCTGGCGCCAGCCAGATGTATATATGCTCCGGTACACGATGGGCGCTGATGGTCGAACGTGAACCCGGACCTCTGGATTCTCTCCAGGATCATATCAACCGGATGGACACGAATAACCTGGATTTGATCCTGGTGGAAGGATTCAAGCCAGCGGTGATTCCCAAGATCGAACTTTATCGACCCGCATTGCGTAAGCCGTTATTATTTCCAGAGGATTCGTCGATCATTGCCGTGGCGACGGATAGTACGGAACGGCTGAGGACGGAATTGCCCGTACTCGATCTGAATAATCCGGAGGCCATAGCGGGGTTCATCAGCGAGCGATTCCTGGACCATCATCCTGCCGCCACGGCAGGAAATACACTGTGAGCGAAAAATGTCTGAAAAGCTGAAAATAACTGAATCCAGCTGTCAGGATGATTTTGATCAGAATTCACTGACCGCAGATGAGGCCCTTGAACGCATCCTGGCGGCCATCTCACCGCTTGAGGAAACGGAAACAGTACCGATACGGAGAGGACTGGACCGGATTCTCGCGGAAGATGTTTATTCCAGAATTAATGTTCCCAATTGCATCAATTCCGCCATGGATGGGTATGCGGTCCGCGGGGAGGACATCCCCAGCGATGGGATTAGGCAGCTACTGGTCATCGGTACTGTGTTTGCGGGAAGTCCCCTCACAGAAAGCATTGGGCCCGGTGCCTGCGCACGGATCATGACCGGTGGCGTATTGCCGGCTGGGACGGATACCGTGGTAATCCAGGAACATGTGGAAAGGCGTGACGACCATATCCTGATCGATAACCGGACTCATAAAGGAGACAATGTCAGGGAGGCAGGTGAAGATGTACGCATGGGTGAGCAGATCCTGAGCCGTGGTGCCCGACTCACACCGGCCGCTATCGGCCTCATGGCGTCACTCGGAACTGCCGAGGTTCTTGTAACCCGCCGTCCAAAGGTTGCCTTCTTTTCCACCGGTGATGAATTGCGTTCCATAGGCGAGGAACTGCACGACGGGCAAGTCTATGACAGCAATCGTTACACGCTTTATGGCATGTTACAGAGACTCGGAATCGAAACGATCGATATGGGAGTCGTCAGGGATGACCGGGCGGAGGTTGAGCAGGCCTTCCAGGATGCAGCCGCCTCGGCAGATGTGGTGATCACATCAGGCGGTGTTTCCGTAGGCGAGGCGGATTACGTCAAGGAAACCCTGGCCCAGCTCGGCACCATCGATTTCTGGAAGATTGCCATCAAGCCAGGACGGCCCCTGGCGTTTGGGATGATCAATAACAGTTATTTCTTCGGACTGCCCGGTAACCCCGTATCGGTGATGGTGACCTTCTATCAGTTTGTCCAACCGGCACTGTACCGTCTCATGGGCAGCAATTTCATCGAACCGGTGAGCACGCATGCAATCTGCCTCTCCAGGCTCGGCAAACGCCCTGGTAGAGTGGAATACCAGCGCGGCATCATGAGCAGGGATGAGAATGGGCGTCTGGTAGTCAGAAAAACCGGCGCCCAGGGATCAGGGATATTGAGTTCCATGTCTCAGGCGAACTGCTTTATTATCCTGCCTATGGAAAATACCGGGGGCGAAGCGGGCATGGAAGTTGAAATACAACCCTTCCACGGCCTGATCTGATGATAGGCGTATCCCCGGAGTACCCGCCCGGGCTTGCCCTGGGATGCCACAAGTGATCCGGCAGTGCAGTATGCCTGGTCTACTATGATGTCAGGCGCCATACTCCTTGCAGAACGAGATCATGGCCCGTACATTCTCCTCCTTCACATCCTCGAAACCGGCGCCAGTCGACATGATGTAGCCACCGTTACGGCCCACCTTGTCAATGAGGTTTCTGCAGTATTCCCGCACGGATTCCGGTGTCCCGGTACACATCAGAGACAAAGGTACATTACCCATGACACAGGCCACATCGCCAAGCGTCTCCCTGGCCTTGACCATATCTGTTTGATCAAACCACCAGATCACTTTTCCTTTCGGCAGGTCCCGGATCGCCTCCAGGCGTTTGTTGTAGGCTCCTTCGGCGAATAGCAAGGGAACACAACCTTCACTGATCAGCCCGATAATGACTTTTCTGAAGCTGGGCCAGTAAAATTTATCAAACTGCGCCTGGGACATGAAACTGTCCGCGCCCTTATGCAGAGGCATGAACACCAGCGGATTGCCACTATTGCGTGTGGAATTCGCGCCCGTCTTGATCATGAAAGGGATCATTTTTTCACAGGCTTCCAGTAACAGATCGGGATTCTTGTAGATATCCTTCATAACGCCGACGGTACCCCTCATGCTGTCTCCGATGGCATCCAGAGGAGCCTTGGAAAAACCTCCATACAGGGTCGGAAATCCCTTCCCGATGATCTTCAGGTTGGCCTTGCCGAGTACCTGCATCCAGGTATTGACTTCACTCCCGGCTTCCGCCAGTTTGAGCAGCAATCCCTGAAATTCCGGCGCCCCAAAAGGCATGAGGCCGGCGGAGAGAATCGGCATCTCCAACTGCGCGGGTATCATGGGGAAGGATTTCAACGGCGCCAGGGCGACGGCTATCCGGGGAAAATAAACATTGATCATGTAGCCGGTGGGATCATCGATAAAATCCTGGTATTCATCGGCCTTCATATACTCCTTCTCGATATACTGGAAGGATTTGTCATCCGCAATTCCGCCACCTGCCCATTTATAGAGACGGTAATCCAGCAGCTCCAGCACCTTGCCCGATACCAGATTGCCGGGGGTGTTATAGGCATCAGGCTGGAAATCATCGTAGTATTTCTCCCACACAGCCACGAGCTTTTCGTAATCATAGTGTGCATCGCGGAAGGAAATACCCCCATATTGTACGGGATAAAAACCGGGAGAAGGACAG
>MGYR01000171.1 GCA_001801825.1 Gammaproteobacteria bacterium RIFCSPLOWO2_02_FULL_56_15
GCCCCGTCGATCAGTAAGTAATAAAGCTGCTTTTAATGAAGAATTATTCTGGCACATCGAGAATAACAAGGCATTCGCCAACAATGCCATAGTTTAGGACTACACACTGAATATAATGCTCTTGATTATCTCCTGAGAATATCCAGAATCTCCTCAAGTTCCGAACGCAACTGACGGATTATCTGTTGACTCTGGTTGGAATCATCCCTGGCCTCGGTACCTGATAACCTCTGCCTGGCACCACCAATCGTGAAACCCTCTTCGTACAGAAGGCTTCTGATCTGCCGAATCAGGATGACATCATGGCGTTGATAGTATCGACGGTTACCGCGTCTCTTCAGAGGTTTAAGCTGTGGAAATTCCTGTTCCCAGTAGCGCAAAACATGCGGCTTCACCGAGCATAAACCACTGACTTCCCCGATGGTAAAATAGCGTTTACCCGGGATCGCGGGTAGTTCACTATTGTTGGATGCTTCCAGCATAGGCTTCTACTCTTGCTTTTAGTTTTTGACCTGGGCGGAATGTCACTACTCTGCGCGCACAGATGGGGATCTCTTCCCCCGTTTTAGGATTGCGTCCAGGTCGTTGGTTCTTGTTTCTGAGGTCAAAATTGCCAAACCCAGATAACTTCACCTGGCTACCCGATTCAAGTGCCGAACGCACTTCTTCGAAAAACATTTCGACGATTTCTTTCGCTTCGCGTTTGTTCAATCCCAGTTCTTCATAGAGCCTTTCAGCCATATCCGCTTTCGTAAGTGCTCCCATAATTTATTCTCTCAATGTTGCTCCGAATTCTGTATTGAGTGCAGACAAGACTTTGTCGAGCAGTTCCTCAACCATCCCGTCTGTAAGAGTGCTAGAAGTTCCTTGAAAGGTCAAGCCCAAAGCTAGACTTTTTTTCCCAATATCAATGCCTTCGCCCTGATATACATCAAACAACTCTAGGTTTTCCAATAGATCTGAGGCCTGGTTTTGTACACATTTTGCAATATTTTCGTAGTTAATGCCTTCATCAAGAACTACAGCCAAGTCTCTTCGTATTGACGGGTATTTGGAGATCTTTACGTATTTTATGGGTCTTATTGCAGGAAGATTCAACAATTCTAATTCAAACGCATAGACATCACTCGGAATCCCCAACTGCTTCAAGATTCCGGGATGAATGGACCCTATTGATCCAATATACTGATTATTAATGAATATTTCCGCTGAACGTCCTGGATGCAAGGCTTGATGTGTACTTTGCTTATATTGCAGTTCATTGGTTGGAATGAATGCAGCAATAATGGCCTCCAAATCGGTTTTCATATCATAGAAATTACTTGATATATTATTTTTATCCAATTGTTTAGGATAGATATTACCATATGAGATTCCGGCTATGACTAATCTCTGTTCGAGATTGGGATTCATTTTGAATATCCGCCCTACCTCAAACAGTCGTACCCTACTCTGTTGTCGTTTTATGTTGTGAGCTAATGCCATCAGAAGTCCAGGCCAGAGACTTTGACGCATCTCACCCAGTTCAGAGGAAATAGGATTGGAAAGCCTGATGCTTGAAACAGCACTTGAAAACAAGTTTTGCACTGTACCATCAATAAAACTATAGCTAATTGCCTCCTGGTAACCATGAGACACAAGTACCTGTTTGATTTGTTTAAACTCCAGCTTCGAAGAACTCTGTGTGATACGTAAATTGGCCGGAATACCGGTGCTGGGTATGGCTTCATAACTGTTAATTCGTGCAATTTCCTCTATCAGATCAACCTCAATGTTGATATCGAAGCGGAAGGGTGGCGGTCGCACTTGCCATCCCGCCGGATCCGCTATCACAAACATTTTCAGGCTATTCAGGATTTCTGTACATTTTTCAGGGTTAATTCGTGTTCCGAGTACCTGTTCAAGACGCGATGCCCTGAGCCTGATCGGCTTCCGTGAGGGAAGATGTTCCGTCTCACAGGCATGGGTCACTGGCCCAGCCTTACCCCCACAGTAGTTTAGGATCAACTCGGTTGCCCGGTTCATCGCTATCTGTTGTAGCGTAAAGTCAACTCCCCGTTCATAACGGTGTGAAGAGTCCGTGTGCAAATTGTATTGCCTTGACCTGCCCTGAATGGCATCCGGAGAAAAATATGCGCTTTCAAGGAATATGTCCGTGGTCGCCATACTGACCGCGGTCTTCTGTCCGCCCATGATTCCTGCCATGGCTATCGGGCCGGATGCATCAGTGATGACCAGTGTATTGGTGGCCAGTCGACAATCTTGGCCATCAAGCAACTCCAACCGTTCTCCTTCCCTGGCCAGACGCACGCAAATTCCTCCAGTGAGCAAAGAATGATCAAAGGCGTGCATTGGCTGCCCCAATTCCAGCAAGATGTAATTGGTAAGGTCGACAACGATGTTAATACATCGAAGCCCGGAGCGTCTCAAACGTTCTATTATCCAATCTGGTGTCTTACGTTGAATATCAATGCCACGGATCACCCGACCAAGGTAGCGCGGACAGGCGGCAGGCACCTCCAGTTCTACTGCTCTTGAATCTGTTAATTCGGGTGCAGTCTCTCGCAGCGCCGGTGGGTTGATCTGCATACGATTTAATACACCAACCTCTCTGGCTATACCGAGGATTCCCAGGCAATCACCCCGGTTCGGTGTCAGGGAAAGCTCAATGATTTCATCCTCCAGGCAAAGATATTCCTCCAGTGATACTCCAACATTGGCATCCTGGTCCAGTTCGAGGAGGCATTCTGAGTCCTCGTTCAATCCCAGTTCGGCTCCGCTGCACAGCATACCTTCGGAAACTTGACCCTTAATCTCAGACGAGCTGATCCTATTTCCTCCAGGCAGTACCGCCCCCGGAAGGGCTAACGCGTAACAGGCACCCGAGCGTATTTCTGGTGCGCCGCTGACAACGCTGAAAATGTGATCCCCTGCTAGTAGCGAGCAAATGCGCAATGCAGGTTCGGAAGGGTGGTTTGTAATACCTGCAACACGGGAGACGACCACCCGGTTTAATCCGGTACAGTAATTGTCCACTGCTTCAACTTCCAGACCCGCCATGGTCAGTTGACTGGCCAATTCATGTGTGTTTAACGGTGGATTTACCCATTCCCGTAACCACTGGACACTGAATTTCATTTTGTTTGTTCCGAAGTTGTTTTCACCTGCCTGAATAGCAGGGGTAAGTCTGGATCAGTTGAATTGTTTTAGGAAGCGCAGGTCATTTTCGAAGAATATCCTGAGGTCATCGATCCCGTATTTCAGCATAGCGAGCCTTTCAACCCCCATGCCGAAGGCAAATCCAGTGTATTTCTCGCTGTCAATACCGGTATTTTCCAATACTTTCGGATGTACCATGCCACATCCCAGGATCTCCAGCCAGCCATTGTCACCCATTATATCCACTTCAGCAGAAGGTTCAGTAAAAGGGAAATAGGAAGGCCTGAAACGTACTTGCACATTACGCCCAAAGAATCTATGGATGAAGTCCTCAAGGAGACCCTTTAGCTGCGCTAGGCTGACATTTTCATCCACCAGTAAACCTTCCACTTGATGAAACATAGGTGTATGGGTCATATCCGAATCACATCGATAAACCCTGCCTGGTGCGATAATCTTTATAGGCGGTTTGCGTTGGTGCATGACCCGGACCTGTACCGAGGATGTGTGGGTTCTCAATAACAGACCGTTCTCAAAATAGAAGGTGTCATGCATGGCCCTGGCCGGATGGTTTGCCGGGATATTCAGGGCTTCAAAATTATGGTAGTCATCCTCGATTTCCGGTCCGTCTACTACTTCGAACCCAACCTGTGCAAGGAGATCTTCTATTTCCATGGAAATTAGAGTCAGCGGATGGAGCCCCCCTGAAATCTGTCCTTTGCCCGGCAGCGTGAGATCCAGCCGTTCACTGGTAAGCCGCTCCTGCAGCTGTTTCTGTTCCAGCACGTTACGCCTGCGAATGACACCCTGAAGAAACATGTCTTTTGCATAATTGATAGCCTTACCGGCGGCTGGCCGTTCAGCCACTGGCAGTGTGCCAAGCTGTTTGAGCTGCGCGGTGAGCCGGCCTTTCCTGCCAAGATATTGAATCCGCACCTGGTCTAGTACCAGGAGATCCATGCATGATTCGACTTCCTGCAGAGCAGTATCCAGAAGTTGTTCGAGTTCTTTCATTCCCTATATGCTGAGTTCACAGAACAAAAAAGGGAATGGTAGAGACCATTCCCCGGCAAATCTGAAGCAAATATTGCGAATCAGTTTGCGAGCGAGGACTTGGCCTGCGCTGCAAGTTGGGCAAAGGCTTGTTTGTCCCTTACAGCCAGATCAGCTAACACTTTGCGGTCGATCTCAATTTCGGATCGACTCAAGCCGTTGATAAAGCGACTATAGGACAGGCCATGTTCCCGGATCGCGGCATTGATGCGGGCAATCCACAGGGCCCGGAACTGTCGTTTCTTCTGGCGTCGGTCACGATAGGCATATTGTCCTGCCTTGGTGACTGCCTGGGTCGCCACACGGAATACATTATTCCTGCGCCCCCTGTATCCCTTTGCCCGGGAAATTACCGATTTGTGCCTTGCATGGGCAGTGACACCGCGCTTTACTCTTGCCATCGTGAAACCTCGTGTTTATAGATACGGAACCAGTCTGGCAATCGCCCGCTGGTCATTGTCATGTACCGCAGTGATGTTCCGCAGTTGACGTTTGCGCTTGCTGCTTTTCTTGGTCAGGATATGGCTGCGGTGCGACTGCCGGTGCTGGAACTTACCGGAAGCGGATTTAGAGAACCGTTTGGCCGCTCCCCTGTTCGTCTTCATTTTAGGCATTCAATTTCTCCATACTTCCCTTAACATTATTTTTTAGGCGCCATGATCATGACCATCTGCCGTCCTTCCATTTTCGGGAATTGTTCGATGAGCCCATAATCCTGGAGGTTTTCCTTGATTCGGTCCAGCATCTTACCACCGATCTCCGGGTGAGCCATCTCGCGCCCGCGAAATCTGAGAGTCACTTTCACCTTATCGCCATTAGTCAAAAACCGGATGAGATTCCTCAGCTTGACCTGATAATCACCTTCTTCGGTGCCTGGTCTGAACTTAATCTCCTTGACATGGATCTGCTTCTGTTTCCTCTTGGCCGCATGCTTTTTTTTGCTCTGCTCAAAAAGAAATTTGCCATAATCCATAATCCGGCAAACCGGGGGGTTTGAATTAGGAGCGATCTCCACCAAATCCAGTTCTGCCTCTACAGCCTTGATCTGGGCTGTCGCGATCGGCACAACTCCGATCTGTTCTCCGTCTGAACCAATCAGGCGGACGCTCGGGACGGTGATCTCCTCATTCAAACGGTTCGTCTTTTCAGCGACTATATTCTATACCTCCAAAATATTACGACCGCGGCACGCGATATCTGACTTTAGACGATCCGAGAAGTCCTGAATGGTCATGGCACCCAGATCGTCGCCAGCACGCGTACGCACGGCCAGGACGTTTAGCTCTACTTCACGCGCCCCTATGATGATCTGGTAGGGTACGCGCTGTATTGCGTGGTCACGAATTTTAAGGCCGATCGTCTCATTTCTCAAGTCAGTCTCGACCCTGAATCCCTGATTTTTCAATGTTTTTGCAATTATTTCTGTGTTTTCCACCTGTTTTTCGGTGATCGAGAGTACTACGGCCTGCACCGGGGCCAGCCAGGGCGGAAATGCCCCGGCATACTCCTCGATGAGAATACCTATGAAGCGCTCCAGCGAACCCAGGACAGCACGGTGCAACATCACCGGCACATCCTTTTCACTACGCTCATTAATATATTGTGCACCTAACCTGCCCGGCATGGAAAAATCCACTTGAATGGTTCCACACTGCCACACTCTTGCCAGCGAATCCTTCAACGAAAACTCGATTTTGGGTCCGTAGAAGGCGCCTTCTCCGTGATTGTATGCCCAAGTGAGACCTTTTTCGTTCAGCGCGGTGGCAAGCGCGCGTTCCGCCTTGTCCCAGACCGCATCGCTGCCTACACGCTGTGTAGGACGTGTGGCCAGGCGAATGAGAATTTCGTTGAAGCCAAAGTCGGCATAAACCTCATAGAGCAGATCGATGAATCGGGAGACCTCATCCTGTATCTGTTCCTCCGTACAAAAAATATGTGCGTCATCCTGGGTCATCGTCCTGACACGCATGAGTCCGTGCAATGCGCCGGATTGTTCATTGCGGTGGCAGCAACCGAATTCCGCCATCCGCAGGGGCAGGTCCCGATAACTCTTGAGGCCCTGGTTATAGATCTGGATATGGGCCGGACAATTCATAGGCTTGATTGCGTATTCCCTGTTCTCTGAGCTGGTCATGAACATATCATGACTGAACTTGTCCATATGACCCGATTTCTCCCAGAGGATCCGATCAATAACCTGCGGTGTATGGACCTCCTGGTAGGCATGGTGGCGCAATTTTTCCCGGATATATTCCTCGATCAACCGATAGACAGTCCAGCCACGCGCATGCCAAAACGGCATACCGGGAGCTTCTTCCTGAAAATGGAACAAATCCAGTCGCCGTCCGAGCTTACGATGATCACGTTTCTCGGCTTCCTCCAAGCTCTTCAGGTAGCCATTCAGCGCTTTTTTATCCGCCCACGCGGTTCCGTAGATTCTCTGCAGCATTGCGTTTGCGGGATCCCCTCGCCAGTAGGCGCCCGCAAGTTTGGTGAGTTTGAATGCCTGCAACTTGCCTGTGCGTGGTATATGCGGCCCACGGCACAGGTCAATAAAATCACCCTGCCGGTAGAGTGTAATCTCCTCGTCTGCCGGGATGGTTTTGATAATCTCCGCCTTGTAAGATTCCCCCAAGCGTAGGAAGAACGCCACGGCATCATCCCGATCCTTGACCACTCTCTCCACCGGCAGGTCCATCGCCGCCAATTCAATCATCTGTTTTTCGATGGTTTCCAGATCCTCCGGAGTGAACGGTCGCTCGAAAGAAAAATCATAATAGAAGCCGTTTTCCACGACCGGTCCGATAGTCACCTGTGCGGTAGGAAATAATATCTTGACGGACTGTGCCAATAAGTGAGCACAGGAGTGACGGATGATTTCCAGACCCTCACTATCCTTGTCGGTGATAATCCTCAAGCTGGCATCCTCATGGATCATCCGAGTGGCATCGACCAGCCTGCCATTGACTTCCCCGGCTAGCGTGGCTTTCGCCAGACCGGGACCGATATCACGAGCGACATCCAGCACGGATACCGGATTTGGAAATACCCGTTGACTGCCGTCCGGCAGGGTGATGACTGGCATGATTGCTCCTTAATAATCAGTGGTGACCCCCACAACAGGTCACATGTTCAAGGAATTGGGCAGACATGGAGGAAGCCCTGCCTGCTTGTGGAAACTGGTAGGCGCGATTGGACTCGAACCAACGACCCCCACCATGTCAAGGTGGTGCTCTAACCAACTGAGCTACGCGCCTGAAACTAAGCCGGCATAGGATACCTACCTGTGGGTTCAGGCTCAAGCCCCATTCCCCTTATTTTTATCGAGGCGGACTATTATAGGCCCTGCTCTGCGGCAACCTTTTGATCTCAGAAACAGAAAAACTGGATCCGGGTCATATTGAATCCACCCGCGGGCGGGAGTCCCAGGAAAATATATCCCTGATTGATCTGAAACCAGCCGGACTTGTTGAGGAGATAAATCGCGGACTTGAGCTCAGGATCCGTAATCCAGGTTCCGTTTTTGCTGTAATCCGTGATCTGCAGGCCAATGCCTTCTTGATAATCGATGCGACAATGCAACCTGGATATACGATCATCCGGAATAACAATCGTATTGGTTTCATTGCGTCCGATCGTAACACTGGGCACACTGCGATCCACCGTGTAGCGCTCCTTGTCAAAGAGTGTAACCAGGTTGATGCAAGTAAATGGCCTTTGCCTGATGAACAAACCCTTCAAAGCTGTCGCAAGTTGCTGGAAAATATTCAAGGTTCTGTGTCCGTCAGCTACCAGGGATATTTAGCCTGATCGGTCGTTGGGAAGACCCATCATGATGTTTCGGAGACCCCGTATTTTATCTCGAAGTCTGGCCGCCTCCTCAAATTCCAGGTCCCGGGCATTACGGTACATCTCTTCCTCGAGTCGCTCGATCCTCTTCATGCTAAGTTCAGGATCCAGGATGGGGAGATCCTCCGGGTCGAATACCGGGCGATCCTCCCGAACGCCTAAGGTCTTGCGTGGCCCGGACCTGGCGTTTTCCATGATATCCGTGACGGCTTTTTTGATCCCCTTCGGGGTGATGCCGTGAGCCTCATTATAATGGTTTTGTTTCTCCCTGCGGCGTTCAGTTTCCCCCAGCGCCCGCTCCATGGATCCGGTAATGGAATCAGCATACAGGATCGCCATACCATTGATATTACGCGCCGCCCTGCCAATGGTCTGGATCAACGTGGTTTCGGATCGTAGAAAACCTTCCTTGTCTGCATCCAGGATCGCAACCAGGGAAACCTCTGGCATGTCCAATCCCTCCCGCAGGAGGTTGATGCCCACCAGAACGTCAAAGCTGCCCAACCTGAGGTCACGGATAATCTCGACCCGTTCCACCGTTTCGATATCAGAATGGAGGTAACGCACGCGGATTCCGTGCCCAGCCAGGTATTCCGTTAGATCCTCCGCCATGCGTTTGGTTAATGTGGTAACCAATACCCGTTCATTTACCGCAATCCGTTTCCCGATCTCGGATAACAGGTCATCCACCTGTGTCGATGCCGGTCGCACCTCCACTTCCGGATCCACCAGCCCCGTGGGCCGAACAACGAGTTCCACTACCTTCCCGGAATGTTCTCGTTCGTACTTTCCCGGCGTTGCAGATACGTAGATAGTTTGTGGTGAAAGTTGCTCGAACTCATCAAATCGCAGTGGACGATTATCCAAGGCACAGGGCAACCGGAATCCGTATTCCACCAGGTTTTCCTTGCGTGAACGGTCGCCACGGTACATTCCGCCGAGCTGGGGAATGGTGACATGGCTTTCATCCACAAACAGGATTGCATTCTCCGGCAGGTAATCAAACAAAGTCGGGGGAGGTTCTCCCGCCTGTCTTCCCGATAGATAGCGGGAATAATTCTCGATACCTGAGCAGTAGCCGATCTCCAGCATCATCTCGATATCGAAGCGGGTCCGTTGTTCCAGGCGTTGCGCCTCCACGAGTTTATTGGCCCGTTGGAAAAAATCCAGCCTATCCGCCAGTTCCAGACGGATGGCATCTACAGCCTGGAGGATCGTCTGACGACCGGTGACATAGTGGGTCTTGGGATGGACAGTCAATCTGGAGGTTTGCCGCAAAGACTCACCGGTCAGCGGGTCAAACCATGACAGAGATTCGATCTCATCATCGAAGAGTACGATTCGTACCGCCTCCTGGTTGGATTCCGCCGGAAAGATATCGATCACATCACCCCGCACCCGGTATGTTCCGCGGTGCAGTTCAATCTCGTTCCTGGTGTATTGCATTTCCGCGAGGCGCCTCAGGATATAGCGCTGATCCAGCCGATCCCCACGCACCAGATGCATGACCATTTGCAGATAACTCCCAGGATCACCCAGGCCATAGATGGCAGAGACGGTGGCAACAATGATCGCATCCTTTCGTTCAAGCAGAGCCTTAGTGGTAGACAGCCGCATCTGCTCGATGTGTTCGTTTATAGAGGCATCTTTTTCAATATAGGTATCGGTTGCCGGTACGTAAGCCTCGGGCTGGTAATAATCATAATAGGAGACGAAATACTCCACAGCATTCCCAGGAAAGTACTCATTCATCTCTCCATACAACTGGGCTGCCAGAGTCTTGTTGGGAGCCAGAATGAGGCTGGGCCGCTGCTCTTTGGCGATGATATTGGCAATGGTGAACGTCTTGCCGGAACCTGTCACCCCCAACAGCGTCTGGTGTGCAAGTCCGTCCCGCAGACCGCTCAGAAGTCCTTTGAGGGCCTGTGGCTGGTCACCGGCAAGATGGTAGTCGGCTACGAGATTGAAAGTTTCCATAGTAAGAAAAATACCGGAAATGTCCCTGACCCGTATGTGAAAGTCCGGATGCTCGAATTTCCCTGTCATGCACAGGCATTGACGCCTAATCCCTGCATCAGTAATATACGCAACCCAGTTGTTCCTCGGTAGCTCAGTCGGTAGAGCGGGTGACTGTTAATCACTAGGTCGGCGGTTCGAGCCCGTCCCGGGGAGCCAAATTTCCTTTCATCCGATACTCCCCATAAAGAAAGAGCAAACAGCGATAGCTCAAGCCAGCGCTCCTTGAGGGGCTTTCAGCAGTCCTGGGTTGTTCATACTATGCCGGCATGTGCGTGTTTGATTCAGGATTTATCCTCCGCTCCTGCCAAAATCATCCTCAAATCGCACAATATCATCTTCACCGAGGTAAGTACCGGACTGGACCTCGATAACTTCCAGATCGATACTTGCATCATTAGCGAGGCGGTGTTTCTCCTTCCGGGGGATGTAGGTGGATTCATTGGCTTCAAGTTTATAGATCCTGTCCCCACGGGTAACCGTGGCCACACCACGAACCACAACCCAATGTTCAGATCGCTGGTGATGCAATTGCAGGGAAAGCTTCTTTCCGGGCTTTACCGTCAGCCGTTTGACCTGATACTGTTCGCCCACAACCAGGGTCTTATAACTTCCCCACGGCCGATATACCTGCGTATGTACAATCCGTTCCTGGCGATCTTTCTCCTTGAGTTTATCTGTCACCTTCTTTACATTCTGCGCGCTGCCACGGCTTGCTACCAAGACCGCATCCGCTGTTTCCACCACGATCAGATCCTCGCATCCTACGGTCGCCACCAGTCTGTTACTTGTGGATACATAAGTTCTGCGCGTATCCATTGCGATCACATCACCAAGCAATACATTATCATGCTTGTCCTTGGGATTCTGCGACCAGACAGCGGACCATGAACCGATATCCGACCAACCTGCATTCAACTCCACCAGTGCCGCAACGAAAGTATCATCACTGCCGATCTTTTCCATTACCGCATAGTCTATTGAATCGGAGGGACATGCCAGGAAACTGTCTCGATCGGGTCTGAAAAATATGGCATCCGACTTACCATTGTCACATGCCATCCGGCAGGCGGAGTACATCTCTGCCCGGAAAAGTCCGATTGCTCTGAGCCAGACGGAGGCTTTCATCATGAATATTCCACTGTTCCAGTAATAATTACCGGACCGCACGTATTGTTCCGCAAGACTATGGTTGGGTTTTTCGACGAATTGCGCTATCCGGGAGGCGGCAGGGTGGTGGCTGTCCAGGACTTCGCTGCAATGAATATAACCAAAACCGGTTTCCGGGCGATCGGGTTTGATTCCGAAACACACCAGCATGTCCTTCGTTGCCAAATGGTACGCCTTGACCACGCTGGCATGGAAGGCCGGAATGTCACTGATTAGGTGATCGGCAGGCATCATCAGTAGGACAGGATCGGTATCGGCCATTCGAATCGCTGCCAAGGTCAGCGCAGGTGCGGTATTGCGGCCCTCAGGTTCTAGTAGGATACATTCGAAATTCTGACCGAGTTGCTCTGCATGTTCCTGGATGAGAAAGCGATGTTCTTCATTGCACAGCGCGATGGGGAGGTCCAATTTTAAATCACGTTCCAACCCTTCGAGCCTCTTCAGAGTCAGTTGCAACATCGAGTATTCACCGCCAAAGCAAAGAAATTGCTTAGGGTAGAGATCCCGCGACAAAGGCCAAAGGCGCATCCCTCCTCCACCAGCCAGAATTACCGGTCGAAGATTACTCATGGATTCCTTATCCCTTGGGTCATTAGAATCATGCGATCCTTTCAGTGCCGACCAATGCAATGGTACTCGAAACCCAATTCACGCATACGTTCAGGTTCATAGATATTTCGCAGATCTAGGAATACCCTGCCCTGCATATTCTCCCGTATACGAACCAGATCGAGGCCACGGTATGTGTTCCATTCGGTCAGAATAATCACGGCATCCACCTTTTCCATGGTGGTATAGATATCTTCGAAGTACTGGATCGACTCCGGCAGAAGAATCTTCGCTTCGCGTACCCCCTTGGGATCATGAGCCCGGATGAGGGCGCCATTATCCAGAAGTTTAGGCAGGATGGTCAGGGCCGGAGCATCACGCATATCATCAGTCTCAGGTTTGAAGGTCAATCCCAGGACGGCCAGTTTCTTGCCTGATTCGCTACCCCCGAGGGCACTCCTGATCTTGTTGATCATCCTCGCCTTCTGGGCTTCATTCACTTCGATTACCGATTCCACGATACGGCTGGGTGTACCATTTTCCTGTGCGATGCGCACCAGGGCCTTCGTATCCTTGGGAAAACAGGAACCTCCATAACCCGGTCCAACATGCAGAAACTTTCGACCGATCCTGCCGTCCAGTCCCATCCCCTTGGCAACAGCATGGACGTCGGCGCCAACCGCTTCACACAGCATGGACATCTCGTTGATGAAACTGATCTTGGTTGCAAGGAAGGCATTCGAAGCATATTTGATCAACTCGGCGCTTTCCAGTCCCGTGGTGATAATCGGTGTTTCAATCAGATTCAAGGGTCGATATAGTTCCCGCAAAAGGGTCGCGGCCCGCTCCGATTCCACACCTATCACCACTCGATCAGGACGCATGAAGTCGGATAGGGCGGCGCCTTCACGGAGGAACTCGGGATTGGAAGCCACATCAAAATCCGCCTCCGGGTTTTCCGTGGCAATGATTCGTTTTACATTCTTTGCCGTGCCTACAGGCACTGTGGATTTATCGACGATCACCGTGTAATCCCGCAGGTATTTCGCCAACTCCCGGGCAGCCTTGTAGACATAAGTCAAATCGGCATGACCATCACCGTGCCGGGAAGGTGTGCCCACCGCAATAAAAACCAAGTCACTGTCCCCAATGAAATCTCCATAGCAGTCGGTAAATTCCAGCTGTTTTTTAGAGGTATTCTCGCGGACCAGGTTCTCCAGCCCGGGTTCGTAGATAGGAACTTTACCAGCCTTCAGTTCACTGATTTTCCTGCTATCTACATCAAGACAGGTTACGTGGGCGCCAAATTCGGCAAAACAGGCGCCGGACACCAACCCCACATAGCCACTGCCTATCATAGTTACTTTCATTCAAACACTCCGGACTGTGACTATAACCTGACCAGGCGGATCCCTTCAGGAACCGATGTTCGGTCCAGTATCCTGTTGACATCGAAAACGATGCCCCTGCCTCCTTTGAGCAGGGACTGTACCAGATTCCAGCCCCGCTCCACGTAAACCCTGTGCGCCACGGCGAGGATCACCGCCTCAGCCTGTTGCATACTAGCTTCAGGACTTAGAATCACACCATACTCCTGTTTAGCCTCTTCCCCGTCAGCCATCGGATCATGAATCTGAATTTGAATCTGGTATTCCTGTAATTCTTTGATGATGTCGATTACCCGAGTATTGCGCGTGTCGGTGACATTCTCCTTGAAAGTAAATCCGAGTATGCTGACCACGCTCCGGTTGATCAGACTGCCCTCACATATCATGGCCTTTACCACTTCCGAGGCCACAAATTTACCCATCCCATCATTTATACTTCTGCCAGCAAGGATCACCTGAGGGATATAACCCATGATCGAGGCCTTGTGAGTAAGGTAATAGGGGTCAACGCCGATACAATGGCCGCCAACAAGTCCGGGACGGAAAGGCAGGAAATTCCACTTGCTGGAGGCGGCGGCCAGGACATCCCCGGTATCGATATCCATTTTCTTGAAGATAATTGCCAGCTCGTTCATCAACGCAATATTGAGATCTCTCTGCGTGTTCTCAATCACCTTGGCTGCCTCCGCAACCTTGATGGAAGGCGCCCTGTGGACACCCGCGGTAACCACCGACCCATAAACCTCCGCAACGATATCTAGAATCCCGTCACCAGCTGCCGATACCACTTTTTTTATGGATGTAAAATTATGCTCCCTATCACCTGGGTTGATTCGCTCGGGCGAATAGCCAATAAAGAAATCCTTCCCACCTTGCAGTCCGGATTCACGTTCCAGCACGGGCAAACAGTCATCCTCAGTGGCCGAAGGATAAACGGTCGATTCGTAGACCACGATATCGCCGCGCTTGAGACGGCTGCCCAGGAGCCGGGATGCGCCTAACAAGGCGCCAAGGTCGGGCTGCTTGGCGGCATTGATGGGGGTTGGAACGGCGACAACATGAAAATCAGCTTCTTTGAGATCATTCGGATTGGATGTAAGCATGATATCCGCGGCTTTCAGCGCATCCCCACTCACCTCTCGGGTGCCGTCATGATGCGCCCGCAGCTCTGCAATGCGCCGTTCATTTATATCAAACCCGATAACCCGACCCAGTTTGCCGAATGCAATCGCGACCGGTAGTCCCACATAGCCCAAGCCAATAACTGAAATTTTTCTTCGGCGTGTCATAAGCAAATCCTGTAATAGTTTCTGTACCATGCAACGAAACGGGCCACTCCTGTTTCTATAGGTGTATCAGGCCTGTAATCGATATCATTGATCAAATCGTCAATATCCGCATAGGTTTCCGGGACATCGCCTGGTTGCATGGGCAATAGCTTCCTGATCGCCTTCCTGCCCAGACATTCTTCGATGACTTCGATAAACCGCAACAACTCCACCGGCTGGTTATTCCCGATATTGTAGAGCCTGTAGGGCGCCTTGCTGGTTCCTGGATCCGGCTTAGCACCGGACCAGTCCGCCGCAGGCGCAGCCACGCGCATGGTAATCCGGACAACTCCGTTCACTACATCATCGATGTAGGTAAAATCCCGGCGATGATTCCCATAGTTGAAGATCTCTATTGGCTTGCCGGCCAGAATATTCCTGGTAAAAAGGAACAAGGACATATCGGGTCTGCCCCAGGGACCATACACGGTGAAAAAGCGTAAACCGGTGGTTGGCAACTGGTATAGATGGCTGTAGGTATGGGCCATGAGTTCGTTGGCCTTTTTGGTGGCTGCATAAAGAGAGACCGGATGATCAACGTTATCATGGACGGAAAAGGGCATCCGTGTATTGGCGCCATAAACTGAGCTGGAGGAGGCATAAACCAGGTGCTCCACATGGCCATGTCGGCATCCCTCAAGGATATTGGTAAATGCTACCAGGTTGGCATGAGTATAGGCATGGGGATTCTCCAGGGAATACCTGACTCCTG
>MGYR01000172.1 GCA_001801825.1 Gammaproteobacteria bacterium RIFCSPLOWO2_02_FULL_56_15
CGCTTCAAGCATTCCGCCATTGGGTATACTGCCCACCTTCACCTGAGATTCCATATCCTGAATCGTTCGAGGTCACGCTCAGATTTCAGCTACGCTAGCATACCGCCCGCAGGCAGGACGCAAGGTATTCACCCTGCAAACCCTGCCCGCCAGAAGCCCGGGAAAAGCGGGAAAAGGAAAGCGGGAAAAGGGGACAGATTTATTTTCCGGGCGGAAAAGGGGACAGGCGGAAAAGGGGACAGATTTATTTTCCTGCGGTGCTGATGCCCAGCCCGCAAAGAAGTCTGGAAATTATCGGTTACATCCCTTACGACTATCACTTTGCCACGGGACATGCCCACGTATCGTGGAAGAAACAAAGAGCGAGGTTGTGGAAGTGGTGAACGATAGATATTCTTCAATCACGGATAAAATGAACGCAGGAGGCGGCCGGGATGCCAAGGCAGGCGAGAGTTATCGTACCGGAGACAGCGCATCATATTGTGCAGCGTGGGCATAACCGGCAAGCGGTATTTGTGGAGCCCACCGATTATCAGCATTACCTGGCGACGTTGCAGGAATGGAAGCAGACATTGAGTGTCCGTGTCTATGCCTACTGTTTAATGACCAATCATGTCCACCTGATCCTGGCCCCGGGGGCCGATCCCACCACGATGGGGAGATTAATGAAGCGCTTGGCCGGCCGCCAGACGCGCTATGTGAACCGATTGGAAGGCAGGACTGGCAGTTTGTGGGAAGGGCGCTATAAATCCAGCCCGATTGAGACGGAACGCTATCTGTTGGCCTGTTGCCGTTATGTGGAACTGAATCCGGTGCGGGCCGGTTTGCTGGAGCGGCCGGAAGATTATCCTTGGTCGAGTTATCGGCAAAAGCTGGGGATGGAAAACTCCTGGGTTGATGAAGATGCATGTTACCTGGGATTGGCCGCGGATCTCAGCGAACGGCGCCGTCGCTATCGTCGATTCGTTATGCGAACGGACACGGAGGCGATGGATGACCAGATCCGGGCGGGGCATCGTCATGGCTGGTTGACCGGGACCACCCGTTTTGCGGATGCCATCGAAAAGAAGCTAGGTATACGAATCGAAAATCGAACTCAGGGGCGACCGAGGAAGCAGGAAGATGGAGCAGAGAAATAAATCCGTCCCCTTTTTCGGAGAAATAAATCCGTCCCCTTTTTCCGATAGTCTGTGCGCTACAGTACATCATGCTGGTGGATTTGCAGCTTGGGTTGATCCTGCCGGCCCTCCGACCGGCATCCTCCGCCTCCACCAGGACGTGCCCCAGACCAGTCACCTTCAGGTTAACCGAGCCGATAACTCGTCTGCGCTGATTGCGTGGACCTGGATTACAGTGCATTTACAGGACATGGCCGACATATAAACTATTTTTTTATTTGATAAGCGGCACAGTTTTAGCCATTATTTGTTTAGACCCCTTTTAGGCACAGGCTCAGCAGACGGCTGGATATGGTTAAACTTGCAAAATACGGGCTCCTGTTTGTCTTTATATTACTCGCTGTAATTATCGGGTTCCTGCTGACACTGGATGTAAACCATTACAAGGCAGAACTGATCCAGGTGGTCAAGGACAAGACCGGGCGCGAGTTCCAAATCAACGGCGATTTAAAACTGGCCTTATCCTTGATTCCGACAATAGCCGTCAACGAAGTCAGTTTCGGTAATGCGGGTTGGGGCTCACAGCCGGATATGCTGACAGCCAACCGCTTCGAAGCGGAAATCGCCCTGATACCGCTGTTACAGGGTGACGTTCGAATCAACCGTCTGGTGCTGGTCAAACCAGATCTGTTCCTGGAAACCAATGCCGAGGGGATCGGTAACTGGGCTTTGGAACTCGCCGGTACTGAAGGCACGGATAAGGAACAGGCTGCGCCAGCCGCTCCGGGAACGCCTGGATTCGATGTGCGCGAGATCAGTGTCGAGGATGCACGGCTGAATTATAAAAATGGTCGCAGCGGCGAAACCATCAGTATGGATTTCCCCATGCTTACGTTGCGGTCAGATACAACCGATGGACCGGTATCCGCAAATCTCGAGACGATCTACAAGGGGCAGGCCATCAGCATGACTGCAACCATTGGCCCGTTGCCGCAACTGCTGGACGACAAACCATATCCAGTGGATATGAAGGCCACAACCGCTGGCGTGGAAGTGTCGGCCATCGGAACGATAGCCCGGATCACACAGCTGGCGGGATTGGAACTGAATATTACAGTCAAAACTGACAATCTGACCAACCTCAGCAAACTGTCCGGTATCGAATTACCCGCGGTCGGTCCGATCAATGTGAGTGGGACGCTGCTCGACGCCGAACAAAGCTATCGATTGCAATCCATGCAGGCTGCCATCGCTGATTATAAAATTACCGGTAACCTTGAGGTTGCCCTGGCTGGTGACAGGCCATTATTAACGGCTGAACTGGCGACACCACTCATCGATATCAGGCCGTCTACCAGGGCCGGAGAACAGCAAAAAAAGAAACGGGTCTTTTCCGGGGACCCGCTGCCGATGGACGGACTCAAGGCGATCGATGCCGACCTGAAGATATCAATAAAGCAGTTGCTTACGACCAGCGTGGAATTGGCCGATGTCAATCTGACATTGAGAATCAACAACGGTCAATTGAAGTTAAATCCATTCAAGGCCAACATCGCCGGCGGCAATCTCACGGCCAATGTCGAACTGACACCCAAAGGCAAGGAACTGGAATTGAAAAGCGACATTAATATAAAACAGTTGACTCCCGGCTTATTACCTAAACTGAAAGAAAAGCATCTGATCGATGACGGCAAAACGGACATCACATTCAAGGGTACCGGTAAAGGCAAAAGCGTGGCGGAGATTATGGCGGGTTTTAACGGCAACCTGCTGGTAACGGTCGGCAAGGGTGTATTGCAAAATTCCTCCCTGGATCTGGCCGGCGCCGATCTGATTTCGCAGACGCTGTCCATGGTTAATCCGTTAACCAAGGA
Source organism: Gammaproteobacteria bacterium RIFCSPLOWO2_02_FULL_56_15 (assembly GCA_001801825.1). Taxonomy (GTDB): domain Bacteria; phylum Pseudomonadota; class Gammaproteobacteria; order Eutrophobiales; family Eutrophobiaceae; genus 2-02-FULL-56-15. The sequence goes on from MGYR01000172.1 coordinate 2,993, forward strand.
GGACAAAACCACGCAACTGCAGTGCGCCGTCGTCCGGTTCGACATCAAGGACGGGATTGCCGCCACGGAAAAAGGTATCGCCATGGAAACCAGCAAGATGACGGTTGTGGGCGGCGGAATCATCAACTTGAAGACTGAAGAACTGGACCTGGGCGTTCGGCCGCATCCGCGCCAGGGAATCGGAGTAGGCGCCGGGCAACTGGCGGAGATCGTACGTCTAGGCGGCACGCTGGCGGAACCTAAAGCCAAGACTGACACCGTGGCGGCAATGAAAACCGCAGCGAAAGTAGGGGCGGCGGTAGCCACGGGCGGCCTGTCGATCTTAGCCGGTGGTTTGTTTGATCGTACCACTGCTGACGAACATCCATGTGACACGGCCCTGGGCAAGAACCCGACCAGCCAGGCGAGCGCAACTACGTCTACCACGCAATCTGGAGCACAGACAACGGAAAAAAAACCGAATATCATCGAGAGTACGGGCGAAAAGGTAAAAGGTGTGTTTAAGGGATTATTCGGGAAATAGTCCGGGATGGACTGCGGCAGACCGCCCAGGCCGGCGCTGTCACCTTGACCCAGCGTTTCGGCAGTGCACTGAACCTCAACATCCACGATCATATCTTGAATGCCCGCGGGTCGTTGGAGGAAAGCGCGGCGAGATAGGCTTCAACGCGCGCCTCGGGGCTATAGCTTTGAACAACGGCCGGCGTGTCTTGCGCGGCGGAGGGCGCCGAGGCACAGGCGGCAAGGGCAAGCGCGAGAAGCAAGATGACGTGTTTCATGGATCCCCCAAGATGGCGCACGCTTGGGGCGTGCTTGCTGCGGCAATATTTCAACATTGAAATCTTGGGCCGAACGCCCCGGTTTTTTCGACCAGTTGCATGAACGGGTGTTTTCATGGAGCTTCCGCTGTGCATGAGGGCAGGATGATCAAGCTGAGGGGGTTGGTGGCGGTGTTGGCGCTTGCGGGCTGCGTGAGCGTGGCGCCGCGCCTCGGCTGGGAGAATAGCGGGACGTCACCGTTCGCGAACGCTGAGGCGCGCTGTCAGATCGAGACGCAGGAGGTCGAGGGCGTGCAGTGGGTGCGCTGCATGAATGCGCTCGGCTGGTGGCGGGCGCCGGGTGAGGTGCATGCGGGTGGCTACGATGTGCTGGATGTCGCGCTGGATCTGACGCCCGATTCCGTCGCGCGCACGATTCAAGCCGAGCAGACGATGACGTTGCGTCCGGAGCAGGCGCTGAGTGAATTCCGATTCGATGCGAATGCGCTGACAGTCGCGAGCGCGACGCTTGATGGCGATCCGATAACGTGGCGCACTGAAGAGCGCGCGCTGATCTTTGCGTTGCCGCACGCTTTGAGGCCAGGACAAGTAACAACGCTCCGTTTCACCTATTCCGGCGCCCCGGCGCGTGGACTGAATTGGGAGGCAGAGGGCCTCTACACCGGCTACTTCACGTGCGACTGGATGATCTGCGCGCTCGACCGGCCGGGTGATGCGTTTGCGATGCACGTTGATCTCCAAGCGCCTAAGAGCTGGAGCGCGTTTCAGGGCGAATCGGCGCGGGCGTATCCGGCGCATGTTCAGGGCTTTGCGGCGGGGCGCTGGACGCAGGTGCGTGAGCAGGTTGGCGGCGTGACGCTGGTTTATGCGAGCGGCCACGCGAGCGAGGCCGATCTTCGCGCGATGTTTGCGGACACGCCGCGCATGCTGGCGTTCTTCGAGCGCGCGACGGGCGTGCCGTTCCCGCATGCGACGTACACGCAGCTACTAGTGCAGGGCGCGGCGGCGCAGGAGGGGGCGGGGTTCGCGATCCTGGGTGACGACGTGGTGCGCCCTGTGCTCACCGATCCGCACGAGGATTGGGCGGCGGCGCATGAGATGGCGCATGCGTATTGGGGCAATCTGATCAGCCCGAAGGACTGGTCGCATTTCTGGCTGAGCGAAGGGCTGACGACGTTCATGGTCGCGGCGTGGAAGCAAGAGCGCTGGGGCGAGGCAGACTATCAGCGCGAGATTGAGCTGGCGACGACGCGTTTGCAGCGCGCGCGTGATGCGGGCTGGGACCGGCCGCTGGCGTTCTCGGGCGCCTATCCCGATCTGCGCACGCGCCGCGCGATCCAGTATTCCAAGGGCATGCTGTTCTTTGTCGAGCTGCGGCGCGTGCTGGGCGAGGACGTGTTCTGGGCGGGCATTGCCGCCTACACGCGCGCGCATACTGGCGGCACGGTGGAAAGCACCGATCTGCAACGGGCGATGAAAGCGGAGAGTGGGCGCGATCTTGGCGCGCTGTTCGACGAGTGGGTGTACGAATGACCATACAACAGCGCGGGCTGATCGCGTTCTACGCTCTGGTTGCGCTTGCGGCGCTGGTTGCGACGTGGAGCCAGAACATGGCCTACATGGGTGATGGCGTCGTGGCCGCGTCGGCCTTCATGGTGATCGAAGCGCGGCGGCTCGGTGTGCGATTCGTCTGGCTCTACATCGTGGGCGGACTTCTGATCGCAATCAGTTTCACGTTTCCGCTCTTCATGATCGCGCGCGAATTGCGGCCCTCCGGTCACAGACAGCTTACCAGGATGGATTCCCCTTGGGCGCCGCCCATTCCTCGACCTGTTCGTTATAGATCTTGCGTTTGCTGAACAGCCACTGGTCGTTCACTTTTTCCAGCTCATCTACATAATGTCCGTAGGAGGTGACGGAGGAACTGCGCTCCGGGTTTTCGTTGCCATGGTGGAACCAGTAGGCACGGGAGCCGTCCGGACGTCATGGGGCAGGTGCTCGCTATCGCCTACCGTGTCATTACCACGAACCTGATCAAGAAAGCAGGTTTTACGAAGAAGACCGCCTGGTAGGAAATTCATGCATGCCTCACCAGGACATTGTCTGAAAAACAGGGCAAGGCTGGCGTCTTGCGTGCAAACGGGGGGTTGCGCCGGTAAGCGATCAAATGTAAACGATTGTTCCTGTCTGAACAGCAGAGCTTTGGTCAGGACAGTTGGCGATGGCAGGCTGTAAGGCCAGATGAAGGCAGGGTGTCCGGGTGTTTTACAGGGGGAAGGGGGTTTATATTTCCCATACTTGCTGTGGCCGCCGCTGCGACCACTTAGGATGGCGGAAGTCCTGACAACGCAGGAGCAGTCGCCAGGCGCTTCCTGGATGACGAGGAGTGACTGTGATTACCCATGGCAAGCCCTGAAATTATCTGAGATGATAAGCCCCGCAGAGGCCATGTCTGGTAATTTCGGAGATTTTCGTGAAACTGCAACTGGTCCCCATCGCGGGGGAGAAGAAGATTGTCAGCGAGGAGGAAAAGGCCCGCCTGAGAAAGCGGACAGAGCCCATCGCGCCGGAACGGCTCCGGGCCTTCGCCCCCGCGGAGCAGAAGGCGATCAAGCATTTTCTCGCCAGCCTGGTGACCCTCACCGAGCAGGTCCATCACCTCATGGGGCAGGGTCATGTCTCCGGCGCCCCGGACGAGACGGAGATGCAGCACTTGCAGTCCCTGCGCGCGGAGCTGTTCCATAAACCCCCGCCCGTGGTGGCGGGATTCATCCGCCTGCTCGATTTCTTCCCGATGGAGCCATGGCACGAATTCGAGATGATGATCGCCGGGGTCCGCGGCGATGACATCCATCATTACTACGTGACCAAGCTCAAGGCGGCGGTGGATACGCACCATGTCCGGGTGGAAGATCAACTGGAGGCGCAGGAAGAGCAAAAGATGCTGTCTGAAGTGAAATTACGGATCACACCCAGCGAGATCAATGACCTGATCCATCTGCATCCCCTGGAGGATCTGGTCAGGCACCTGATCGATGCCCGGCGGCTTATCTCGGGGGAATTCTGGGACGAGGGGTATTATGATTTCTGAACCTGCTGGTTCTGAGCCGGGCATTGCGCCCATGAATCAACCCGTATCGGAACAGGACAACATCTGATCCAAATCACGTCGGCCGTTCTCGAAGTCCGCAATCTCAGGAAGTGCTATCAGGACTTGGTCGCCGTTGCCGATATCTCGTTCCAGATCCCGGAAGGCATTTGCTTCGGCCTGCTCGGTCCCAACGGCGCCGGCAAGACCACCACCATCGAGATGATCGAGGGGATTACGCGGCCGACTGGTAATAGGTTGGCAAGCTGATCCCCGCCTGGCGACAAACGTCCTTGA
>MGYR01000173.1:0-499 GCA_001801825.1 Gammaproteobacteria bacterium RIFCSPLOWO2_02_FULL_56_15
CATCTACCGGGACCGGGTCCAGCGCATCATGGAAGACCTCGAAGAGACTGAACTCAGTACCGCAAAATTATCCTCGGAACCCACCGGTACCCTCAGGATCATGGCGCCGACCTCGTTCGGGTCATTTCACCTGACCCGGGCCATCGCTGAGTATCGGCAACTCTACCCCAAGATCAGTATTGACCTGGTATTTACTCCCAGGACCCCGGATTTCATCGGGGAAGGGCTCGACCTCGCGATCCTGACGGGCGAGATGAAGGATTCCAACCAGGTGGCAAGGAAACTGACCCAGTCCAGGTTGGTGGTGTGTGGGGCGCCGGGATATCTGGAAAAACATGGAACTCCAGAAATGCCTTCCGATCTCGAGCAGCATAATTGCCTGCTGTACTCGCCACGTTCACCGTTGGGGGCCTGGACCTTCGGCGGCAGGGATGACGGTTATGTCCAGCGGGTCCATGGTGATGTCCGGGCCAACACCGGTGACGCCCTGCGGATCGCA
>MGYR01000173.1:525-20890 GCA_001801825.1 Gammaproteobacteria bacterium RIFCSPLOWO2_02_FULL_56_15
ACTGGGTTTGGACATCAAGGCAGGCCGGCTCAAAGTTCTGTTGGAGCAATTCGAGCCGCCAGCGCGTCCCATCTATGCCGTGTATCTGCATCGCACCCATCTGTCCGCCAAGGTGAGCACTTTCGTCGAGTTCCTCTACAACCTGTATCAACCGGTGCCGTACTGGGAGCATTGGACCGAGGAGTAACCCCGGATCCTGAAAAATTCCTCGGGCATGGGGGAAATAGGTCTAATATAATCAGGTACATTGGTCGAATAGATACCTTTCTGTACGGGATGTGGCCTTTATCCCTGCTCGATTATGGCGGGTAATCTCACACTGGGTATTTCTGCTGCATTGCATGGTCAAGATATGTCTGTTGATATCACACAAGTAACGGCTGAGGCCATGGCTGGTGAACAGTCAATGCAGTTGCAACTGGCCGAGATGTATGAGAGCGGTAATGGTATAACCCTGGATTATGGTCAGGCGGCACATTGGTACCAGAAGGCGGCGTTACAGGGAGTAGCGATTGCCCAGTCCCGGCTGGGACAGATGTACCTGCGTGGTTATGGTGTCGCAGAGGACCACCGCCTGGCGGTGAAATGGTTGCGGCTGGCGGTGGAACAGGACGATGCCAGCGCTCAGGCGAATCTCGCCTGGTGTTACCAGGAAGGGCTTGGTGTGGGCAGGGATCACCATCAAGCCTTTGCCTTGTATCTGCTTGCCGCGGAGCAGGGACATACCGGGGCCAGTTATAACCTGGGTTTTATGTATGCCGGCGGTGTTGGAACTGCAAGGGACCCGCACCGCGCAGTACACTGGTATCTGCAAGCTGCGGAGCGCGGCCACACCCGCGCCCAGTTGAATGTCGGCATGATGCTCGCCAGGGGGGAAGGAACAAAGAAAGACGAATACGAGGCTGTCCGGTGGTATAAGGAAGCCGCTGCTAAGGGGTACGCCAAGGCACAGTACAACCTGGGCCTCATGTATATGGGTGGTCATGGGGTGGCGCAGGATGAGCAACAGGCCTTTTACTGGATCAAGAAATCCGCTGAGCAGGGCTATTACAAGGCGCAATTCAATCTGGGACTGCTCTACCTGCATGGGATGGGTGTGGAGCGCGATTATGAAGACGCCTTTACCCAGTTTGCTCGTTCCGCTGAGCAGGGCTATGCGAAGGCTGCCTATCAGATGGCCAAGATGTACCAGACCGGTCAGGGTGTGGAGGTCAACGAGATCGAGGCCATCAAGTGCTATCAGTGGGCTGCGGAACGCGGTTATGCCAAGGCGCAATACCGTATAGGACGCGTGTATCTGGATGGAAAAGGGGCCCAGCAGGATCGGGAACTGGCGTGCAGATGGTTTGAGAAGGCCGCCCTGCAGGGCTATGTCAAAGCCCAATATATTCTCGGGATCTGCTATGCCAAGGGTTATGGTGTGGTCAGGGATTACCAGCACTCCTGGGCCTGGTTGTCACTGGCCTGCGAATCGGGGGATGCATCGGTTGTCGCCATGCGAGATCGGATCGCTGGGAATCTCGCCGGCCCGGCGCTTGAGGAAGCGCGGCAACTGGCGCTATATTGGCGTGGCCAATATTCCTGATCCGGGAAACTAGATAGTTGTTCCGAATCATTTGGTCCTTTGGGTAATTGGTAAGGGCGAAAGATGTTTCGCCCCTACATGCTGCATACGGGGGAACTAGAACAATCCCGTGATATTGCCGTGCTCGTCGATGTCGATCTTCACGGCTGCGGGGACCTTAGGCAGCCCAGGCATGGTCATCATGTTGCCCGCGATGGCCACGATGAACCCGGCGCCGTTGGATACGCGCACTTCACTGATCTCGACAATATGATCGGTAGGCGCGCCGCGCACGGCCGGGTCCGTGGTGAATGACATCTGGGTCTTGGCTATGCATACCGGGAAGTTACCGTATTGCTTACTCAGGGTATCGATCTGCTTCCGGACCGCCCCGTTTGCCGTGACCCCCGCTGCCCCGTAGATCTTGGTCGCGATTGCTTCAATCTTCTCCCAGAGGCCGGCGTTTTCGTCATACACATACTTATGCTGACCAGGCCGCTTATCCACGATTTCCACGACGGTCCGGGCCAGTTCTTCCGCACCGGCGCTGCCCTCGGCCCAGTGCCTGGCAACCACGGCCTTGCCGCCCAGGGCGGCCACGCTGTTTTGGAGCAGTTTGATCTCGGCGTCGGTGTCGGCGGTGAAGTGGTTGATGGAGACCACGCAAGGCAGGCTGTAATGGTTCTGGATATTGTTGAAATGCCGCTTCAGGTTTTCCATGCCTTTTTCCAGCGCCGCCAGGTTTTCCTTACCCAGATCTTCCTTGTTGATACCGCCGTGATATTTCAAGGCCCGGACCGTCGCCACCAGTACTATGGCAGCGGGTTTGAGTCCGGCCTTGCGGCATTTGATGTCGATGAATTTTTCCGCGCCGAGATCCGCTCCGAAACCAGCCTCGGTGACCACGTAGTCGGCCAGTTTGAGCGCCGTACGCGTGGCCGTGACACTGTTACAACCATGCGCGATATTGGCGAAGGGTCCGCCGTGGATGATGGCCAGGTTATTTTCGAGCGTCTGCACCAGGTTGGGTTTGATGGCGTCTTTCAGGAGGACTGCCATGGCGCCATGGGCGTTGAGCTCCCTGGCGTGAACCGGCCGGCGATCACCCCGCGTGTAGCCGATGACGATATTCCCCATACGGTGCTTCAGATCCATGAGTGATGTGGCCAGGCAAAAGATGGCCATGACCTCGGAGGCCACGGTGATGTCATATCCGTCCTCGCGGGGGTAACCATTGGCCGTTCCACCAAGTGAATTGATGATCTTGCGTAAGGCCCGGTCGTTCATGTCCACCACGCGCTTCCAGGTCACGAGTCTGGGGTCGATATTCAACTCGTTGCCGTGGTGGATGTGGTTGTCGATCATCGCGGAAAGCAGGTTGTGGGCAGTGCTGATCGCGTGAAAGTCGCCGGTAAAATGCAGGTTGATATCCTCCATCGGAACGACCTGTGCATAGCCGCCGCCGGCGGCGCCGCCCTTGACGCCGAAACAGGGTCCGAGAGAAGGTTCCCGCAGGCAGACCAGGGTATTCTTGCCGATACGGTTCATGGCATCCGCAAGGCCGACCGAGGTCGTGGTCTTGCCTTCTCCGGCTGGTGTCGCACTGATGGCCGTGCTCAGGATCAATTTACCGTCTTTCCGATCCTTGAGGCTGTCGATAAAGTCCATCGATATCTTTGCTTTGTAGTGACCATAGGGTTCCAGATGCTCGGGTGCTATGCCACATTGCTTCATGGCCAGTTCCATGATGGGTTTCTTGTTTGCTTTTTGTGCAATCTCAATATCGGACATCAGTCGTACTCCTGCGATTAATTATTTCTTGTAGTCGCCAGTCCTTTGCCAGGAAGGCCGGGGCATAACCGAGGCGAGACAGGGTTATGCACAGATTTAAATCAGGAACATCTAAGGAACCTCTGAATAAGTATCTACATCGTCATGCTGGTGAATACCAGCATCCAGTAGACAATTGTTTTTACTGGATTCTGGCCTTACCGGGAACTGCTCCTGCGTTCCCGGCACCTCCGCCATCCATGGCGGTCGCGCCAGAATGACAACCTAACTATTTTTTAGACTTATTCAGAGCTTCCCTAAGGATTCGCCGCTTCACGGTCGGGAGGCGGATTATAACTGATAATGGCTGTTTCGCTAACTATTCGCATGCTCGGCTGATGTAAACGACGGATAGAGGCAGTATAGATTTTTTTACTACGGAAAATCCGGAATGCAGAAAACTTCCCATGGAGAAGCTGGGCATAATCTGATAGCATCCAATCCCTGATATGACACTCCCGCCGGCCCTCTTTCGCCTCGATAACGGTTCCGCCGAACCGACAGGCGAATACCCCCCGAAATATTTATGACCACATCCAAGGGCACACGCTTTATATTCATTACGGGTGGCGTTGTCTCATCACTGGGGAAGGGGATAGCCTCCGCTTCACTGGGCGCCCTGCTTGAAGCCCGGGGGATCAAGGTGACTCTGCTCAAACTCGATCCGTACATCAATGTCGATCCGGGCACCATGAGCCCGTTTCAGCACGGCGAGGTCTATGTCACTGAGGATGGGGCAGAAACCGATCTGGACCTCGGACATTACGAACGCTTTGTCCGGACCAGGATGGGCAAACGTAACAACTTCACCACCGGCAGGATCTACCTGAACGTGATCCAGAAGGAACGGCAGGGCGCTTATCTGGGCGCCACGGTACAGGTCATTCCGCATATTACTGACGAGATCAAGCGTTGCGTCCTGGAGGGCGCCGGGAATGCCGAGATCGCCATGGTCGAGATCGGCGGCACGGTGGGAGACATCGAGTCACAACCATTTCTGGAAGCCATCCGCCAGATGCGGATAGAAGTGGGCGTGGAGCGCACATTATTCATGCATCTTACCCTGGTGCCTTATCTGCAGATGGTGGGCGAGATCAAGACCAAACCGACCCAGCACTCTGTGAAGGAACTCCGATCCATCGGTATCCAGCCGGATATACTGCTTTGCCGTACCGACTACCGGCCATTGCCGGATAATGAACGCAAGAAAATGGCGCTGTTCACCAATGTCAGCGAATCCGCCATCATCTCCGCCATCGACGTGGATAATATCTATCGGATACCCCGACTCTACCATGAGCAGGGCCTGGACGAGATTGTGGTGCAGAAATTTGGTCTGGAGGTCCCGAAAGCGGATCTGTCCGAATGGGATCAGGTGGTTGAGGCAATGGCCCAGCCGGAGCGAGAGGTACATATCGCCATGGTGGGCAAGTACATGGATCTTACCGATTCTTACAAATCACTGACCGAGGCGCTGAAACATGCGGGGGCCAGAACCCGCTCCCGAGTGGTGATCGACTACGTCGATTCGGAAGAGATCGTCACGCGCGGGACCGATCGCCTGCGCGATGTGGATGCCATTCTGGTGCCTGGGGGCTTCGGTAACCGTGGTATTGAGGGGAAGATCAGCGCGATCTGTTTCGCCAGGGTTAACGGTATTCCCTATCTCGGGATCTGCCTGGGTATGCAGCTTGCCGTGATTGAATTTGCCCGGCATGTGGCCAATCTGGAGTCCGCCAACAGTTCGGAGTTTGACCCTAACACCCCGCATCCGGTGATTGCCTTGATCACCGAGTGGATGGATGAAAATGGCGTTCTGGAAACCCGCAGCGTGGATTCCGATCTGGGCGGGACCATGCGCCTCGGGGGGCAGACTTGCCACCTCGAAAAAGACAGCCTGGTGCGGAGACTTTATGGCCGGGACAGTATCGTTGAACGGCACCGGCACCGTTACGAATTCAACAACCGCTACCGCGAAACTCTGGAATCCGCCGGCCTGACGGTGGTGGGGACTTCTGCGGATGATCGACTGGTCGAGATTATCACGCTCGAAGATCACCCATGGTTTATCGGTTGCCAGTTTCATCCAGAGTTCACTTCAACCCCCAGAGACGGACATCCCTTGTTTACCGATTTCATACTCGCGGCTGCGAATTACCGGCGCACCGCCTCAGTCAAGTCCAGGCAAAATGCAGTTATGTAACTTCGAGGTTGGAGGAACCAAGCCTTTTTTCCTGATCGCCGGCCCCTGTGTCATCGAAAGTGCGCAGTTGGCGATGGATACCGCGGGCAGCTTGCAGGAGATGACCAAAGAACTGAATATCCCATACATCTACAAGTCATCTTTTGACAAAGCAAACCGTAGCAGTCATCTGAGTTTTCGCGGACCGGGGATCGAGAAGGGTCTGACGATACTCGCGGACATCAAGCACAGTCTCAAAATACCTGTTCTTACCGATGTGCATGAATACACGCCCCTGGAAGAGGTTGCGTCGGTGGTGGATGTGCTGCAAACACCCGCCTTCCTGTGTCGGCAGACGGATTTTATCCAACGGGTTGCAGCCCAAGGCTTGCCTGTTAATATTAAGAAGGGGCAGTTCATGGCGCCATGGGATATGAAGCAGGTGCTCGAAAAGGCGTATGCAACGGGCAATGACAGGATCATGCTGTGTGAAAGGGGAGCGAGTTTTGGCTACAATTACCTGGTTTCGGATATGCGGTCCCTGGTCATCATGGCCGGTTTCGGCTGCCCGGTGGTCTTCGATGCCACTCATTCCGTACAGTTGCCGGGCGGACTAGGCTATAGCTCGGGCGGTGAGCGTGAGTTCGTACCCGCGCTCGCCCGCGCCGCAGTGGCCGTGGGAACGGCAGGGGTGTTCATGGAAACTCACCCGGACCCGGATCGGGCATTGAGCGACGGACCCAACGCGGTTCCCCTGGCGGCAATGAAAACACTGCTGGAAAGTCTCCGGGCAATCGATAATCAGGTGAAATCAGGATTCGCCAACCCCAGTCAACACAACTAAGGATTAGAAAGATTAATGTCGAAAATAACCAACATCGTAGCACACGAAATTCTGGATTCCCGGGGCAACCCGACGATCGAGGCCGAGTTGCTGACCACCGCAGGCGCGCGCGGCAGCGCCATGGTTCCCTCGGGCGCTTCCACCGGTATTCGCGAGGCGCTGGAATTGCGGGACAACGACAAGTCCCGCTACCGGGGCAAGGGCGTATTGCAGGCTATCGCCAACATCAGAGAGAGGATCCTCCCTGCGGTCGTCGGGATGGAAGTCAAGGATCAACTGGCGCTGGACAATGCACTCCTGCACCTGGACGGGACCGAAAACAAGAGCAATCTCGGGGCGAATGCCATTCTGGCGGTATCGTTGGCGGCTGCCCGGGCCGCAGCCAGTGAAGAATCCGTCCCCCTGTACCAGTATCTCGGGGGAGAAGGTCCCTTCGACATGCCGGTTCCCCAGATGAACATCATCAACGGCGGGGCGCATGCGGATAACAACGTGGATATCCAGGAGTTCATGATCCTGCCGGTCGGCGCCGGAAGCCTGTGCGAGGCAGTGCGTTACGGAGCAGAGGTGTTCCACGCGCTGCGATCCGTACTGGCCGGAAAGGGATTGAATACTACAGTTGGGGACGAAGGCGGGTTTGCACCGGACCTCGCTTCCAATGAAGCAGCCATTGCCGTCATTCTCAAGGCCATCGAAGAGGCCGGATTCTCCGCGGGAAAAGATATCCTGCTCGGTCTGGATATTGCCAGTTCCGAGTTTTACCGCGATGGTAGATATGTCCTCGGATCGGAAAACCGGAAGATGAATTCGGAGGAATTCCTGGAGTACATTGCCCCCTGGATCGACAGGTATCCGATCATCACTATCGAGGATGGCATGGCCGAGGAAGACTGGCGCGGTTGGAAATTATTGACGGATCGCCTGGGTGGCCGAGTGCAGATTGTTGGAGATGATCTGTTCGTCACCAATACGGCGATCCTCAAGCGGGGGATTGATGAGGGTATCGCCAACTCGATCCTGATCAAGCTCAACCAGATCGGGACCTTATCGGAAACCCTCGCAGCGGTTGATATGGCCAAGAAGGCCGGTTATACCGTGGTGATTTCCCATCGATCGGGTGAAACCGAAGATACCACCATCGCCGATCTGGCCGTGGCCACCTCTGCCGGACAGATCAAGACCGGGTCACTGTCCCGATCGGATCGTGTTGCCAAGTATAATCGCCTGATGAAGATTGAACGTGAGCTTGGGGACCAGGCTCGATACCCGGGAAGGGCGGCCTTTTCTAATCTTTCCTGAACCCGGAAAGCTTTTGGAACAGTGCAACAGTAGCTCCTGTGGTCTGGTATGAAGCTGAGTGTGAGACGGCCCTGCGGTCGTCACATGGTTCCGTAAACGGAGATACCTGTGAAATTTGTTAGCGTACTACTGCTGGTCTTGCTGGTGGTTCTGCAATACCGCCTCTGGAGCGGTAATGGCAGCATACCCCATGTACGCCAGCTGGAACAGTCAAAACAGGCCCAGCAGGAGGAAAACCAGAGGTTGCAGGAACGGAACCGATCCCTCGCTGCGGAAGTGGTCGATCTGAAACAGGGACTGGATGCCATCGAGGAACGTGCCAGGACTGAAATGGGCATGATCAAACAGGATGAGACCTTTATCCAGGTGATCGATCGCAAGAAAATTGCGACCCCGGAGAACTGATGACAGCGGAAGTGTCAAGATACTGGGCGGTCATACCCGCGGCAGGGGCGGGTTTGCGGATGGGGAGCGCGATACCCAAACAGTACCTGAAGATCCAGGGCAGAACTGTCCTGGAGCATACCCTCGATGTCTTCTGCAATCATCCGGCGCTCTCGGGTATCATGGTGGTCCTGGCCGATGGCGATCCTTACTGGGATACGATTAAGAGCGCCAGGTATCCAAGGGTATCATGCATAACGGGGGGCGTAGAGCGTTGTCATTCTGTGTATAACGGTCTCAAACAACTCGCCCGGCAGGCGGCGCCGAATGACTGGGTGCTCGTACATGATGCAGCCAGACCCTGTCTGCGCGGCTCCGATATCACGCTGTTGATAGAGACACTGCGCGATGAACCGGTCGGGGGCATACTCGCCTTGCCTGTGCGGGATACCATGAAGCGATCCGGACCCGGGAATGCAATTATTGGAACTGTTGAACGCGGTGGTCTCTGGCATGCCTTGACCCCGCAGATGTTCCGGTTGGCCAGCTTGCAATCCGCCCTGGAGCAGGCCATGTCTGCGGAGGTCATGGTGACCGATGAGGCACAGGCGATGGAACTCACGGGCGCTACGCCGAAACTCGTCCAGGGACAAACGGATAACATAAAAATAACCCACAGGAATGACCTGCCGCTGGCAGAGTTCTTTCTCGCGCAACAGGATAGGAACCGATGCGAATAGGTCATGGCTATGATGCCCATGTTTTCACGACAGGTCGTCCACTGGTGTTGGGCGGCGTCACGATTCCCCATGATCAGGGACTCAAGGCTCATTCGGATGGAGACGCCGTCATCCATGCCCTCTGCGATGCGCTTCTGGGCGCAGCGTCGCTAGGGGATATCGGCAGACATTTTCCGGATACGGACAAAACTTACAGCAATATCGACAGCAGGATCCTGTTACGCAGGGTTAAAGAGATGCTCCATGAGCATTTTTTGTCGATAGTCAATGCGGATATCACCATACTTGCGCAGGCGCCCAGGATGGCTCCGCACATCGAATCCATGAAGAATGTATTGACTACTGATATGGGGATTGCAGTCAGTGCCCTCAACATCAAGGCTGGCACTACGGAAGGCATGGGATTCGTTGGCCGGAGGGAAGGTATTGCCGTGTATGCCGTCGCCCTGCTTGAGGAGTGTTGATTCCAGTCGCGCAACATGGTGACGATCCGAAAGCAGGATCCGAATTTATTGCATCGCAGATAATTTGCAGGTGAGGCTGATGACTGAGTCAAGCCAGGTACAAGAAAGGGTGATCCTGCTGCTCCGGCGGAAATTCCTGGAATTGGATCTGGATGTGCGAATCCCACCGCCTGTATTCACCGCCATGCAGGGCAGTGTCATCGCCTTTGACGGGGTCAATCACACCATGCAGGCAAGGTTTCCGGTAACGGAATCCACATTGAATCCCTTTGGAAATATGCAGGGTGGCATGATAGCGGCAGCGATCGATAACACGCTGGGTCCGCTCAGCATGCTTGCGGCGCCGCCAAACTACACCAGAAATCTGGAAATCAAATACCGAAGACCCGTATCAGGAGGTACAGAATACCTGGATGTGCATTGCCGATTGGAAGAGCGAAAAAACAGGCAACTGATTTTCTCGGCTATTGTTACCGATGCAGACGGAGAAGAGTTTGCCAGTGCGCGCGCAGTGCACTGGATCCTTGAGATGAAAAAATGATGTCAGTGATCTGAAATAATAATGACAATGATCTCCTCGTTAATACCCTGAAAAGGGTAGTTATTGAAATAAAACGACCGGCGTATTCCTCATTTTGTTTCTACTTTGTATCAATTCAAAAGCACTCGCTTACATTATTCCCGCTTTAGTTTATGCTGTTTTGAGACCGCCATCCCAGGAGTCCTGAAAAAAAACCAAGGTGGTTGAATCATCATTATTACTAGAATAATAAAACTGAGGGAAGCCTGAATAAGCACAATTGAACAGCGAAGAGGAGATATGTCATGAATACGTACAATCTTGCCAACGAAGTCCAGTTAAGGAACTACAACCAGATTGCGATTGATGTCGATGCGGAATACGGTATCGTGTGGGTCAATCTTACACCGATGCCGCGGCCCTGTTTCAATCCGGCAGTGGTGCAGGAGTTGCGAAGCCTGCAAATCATGCTGGAAGTGAATTCCGGAAGATTGCCCTACAAGGGTGAAATGGTACAGATCAACTATCTGGTGCTTGATTCTGAGATGCCGGGAATCTTC
Source organism: Gammaproteobacteria bacterium RIFCSPLOWO2_02_FULL_56_15 (assembly GCA_001801825.1). Classification (GTDB taxonomy): domain Bacteria; phylum Pseudomonadota; class Gammaproteobacteria; order Eutrophobiales; family Eutrophobiaceae; genus 2-02-FULL-56-15. The sequence continues at coordinate 10,913 of MGYR01000173.1, forward strand.
AGCATGGGAGGTGATCTTGATCTGTTCCGCAGATGCATCATCAACAAAAACAAGAAAGGTTTGCTGGTATACGCGAAATCCTGCATTGATACCATCCATGGCTTTATCACGGGCTGTCGGCAGCCGATTACAACGATAGCCCTGGTTCGCGGTGATGCCCTGGGTGGAGGTTTCGAAGTTGCATTAAGCTGCCAGGTCTTGATAGCCGAACGGCAGGTTGAAATGGGTTTCCCCGAAGTCCTGTTCAATCTGTTTCCGGGGATGGGAGGATATCACCTGCTGTCGCAGAGAATACCGCCCAAACAAGTGGACAAATTCATGTTAAGTGGAGCCAAGTACCCGGCCGATCGGTTGCATGAAATGGGTGTCATCGACAGGCTGGTGGAAAAGGAGAAGGGCAGGGAGGATGTTTATAATTACATTACCGAGAGCGCCAGATACCGCAACGGTTATACTGCGATGAAAAATGTCAGGGAAAAGGTGCATCCGGTAACCCATGAGGCGTTGATGGATGTGTGCAGCTACTGGGTGGACATATCGATGAATATCAGCGAGCGCGACCTCAAACTGATGGAACGGCTGATCAGGGCGCAAGACCGCGTAATGCAGGCCTGGCATGCAGATGCTGCAGAGACCAATCAGGAATTCTACAAAGAAAATATTGCCTGATTGAGTACGGGATCTCTTATCGCTTAGAGTGCTGCGGAATCAAGCTGCTCAATGTAGGAAACCAGAGCAGCTTGAGTCCTGTCGAATACGTCATCCATCTGGTTCAGGTAGTCTCCCATGGATGACTTGTTCTCACTGGTGGATAACTGATGTATTGTTGTGGCGTACTGAGCCAGTGAAACAGCACCGATGCTCCTGGTGCTGCCTTTCATCGCATGCGCGCTGTCCTGTATCATGTTGAAGCGGTTGGATTCATAGGAAGCCTTCATTGATTCAATCAGTGCTTTGCTGTCCTCAAGGAAGCCGTGGATCAGGTCGTTCATGAAATCCACATCCTGGCTTAACTTGGCCAGGTTATTCAGTGTGTCATAATCAAGCACAGGCTGGTGTTCCGGTTTATTGGAAGCGACCAGTTTGAGTCTCGCCTTTTTCGCGGTTCCGGGCTGGGCGCCGCCTTCCTCTGTGGATTCATGCCTGGATTTTCTATCGCCGCTTTCCATCAGTGTGTTGATGGTATTCAACAGCCGTTTGATCTCAATGGGTTTGGTAAGATAGGAATCAACGCCGGCATTGCGGCACGCGTTTGCTGCCTCGGTTGTGGCGTTCGCAGTAAGCATTATTATCGGTATTCGATTCTTTCCGGTCATCATGAAGCGTAATATCTTCGTGGCTTCTATGCCGTTCATCACCGGCATGTGCATATCGAGAATGATCAGGTCATAGTTGTTCTTCTCGAAGCTGTCCAGTACCTCTTCACCGTTGAGCACGACATCAACCTTGTGACCGGCAAACTCCAGGGTTTTCTTGATAACCTTTTGGTTTGTGAGATTGTCTTCGCCGACCAGGATATACAATTGTTTGTCGGTGGTTTTCTTACCGTCGATCTCCACCAATCGGGTTACTTTTTCATGGTCAAGGACCCCAACTGTTGTTGCATGCAGGACATTGTAGAGCAGTCGTTGCGCAATCGGTGTGTTGAGGACGCACAAATAACCAGAGTCAAGGAGAAGGTTTCTGTCTGCAGTACCCGTTTCCCTCACCAGTACGAGTTCCAAGTTCCGGTGGGCCGCAGATGAGTGGATTTGTTCAGCGTACAGGACAGGGTCCAGCTCCAGGCCTTTCTCATCGATGAGGGCAATATTGTAGTCCTTCCCTGATGCCTTTGACTTTGCAAGTAACTTGAGGGCATCTGTGCTGGTGATGGAATGATCCCAGGCGATCTGCCATCCTTCAAGGTATTGTACGATCGTGGAATGTCTGGAACCGTGCGTGGCTATCAACAGGACGCGAGGTTCATCCGCAATATCTCGCTGCACAGCAGAGGCGTCGCCGTCAGTATCCTCTTGCAGATTCATACCCAGTTCAAACCAGAAGGTACTACCTGTGCCGAGCTTACTGACCAGTCCCATACGCCCACCCATGAGTTCCGTCAGACTTCGGGCGATGGCAGTACCAAGTCCGGTGCCTCCGTAAGTATTGGTGGTGGATTGGTTCGCCTGGATGAATTTTTCGAAGATCTTGTCCTGCATATCCAGAGGGATCCCGATGCCTGTATCGATGACCTCAAACCGCAGTTCAGCTCTGTGATTGTTCAGGTTTGTGGTGGAGACATTGATTATCACCCGGCCCTGGTCCGTGAACTTGAGTGCATTGCTGATCAAGTTGATCAACACTTGCCTGATCAGCTGTTCATCACCGATTACGTTATACGGTGTATCAGGCGCAATATGGAGGCTGAAAGCAAGACCCTTTTTCTCCGCCAGCGAGGCCATCATCCGGACAACGGATTTAACCAAGGCGTACAGGTCGAACGGCTGGTTATCGATGTTGGTCTTGCCGGCCTCGATCTTGGATATGTCCAGGATATCCTGAATCAGCGAAAGGAGCGTTTTTGCTGATGCCAGTATGGTAGAGACAAAGTCCTTCTGCTCCGGATCCAGGTTAGTTGAACCGAGCATTTCGCTCATGCCGATCACCCCATTCAGAGGGGTCCGGATCTCATGACTCATATTGGCCAGGAATTGGCTCTTGGCCTGATTGGCTGATTCAGCCTCCAGGATGGCGTTCTGAAGGCGGCTGAGGAGTACGTTGATATAGAGCGGCAGGATCACCATGGTTGCCAGGACGCCGCTTGCGATAAAGAAATGATCGGACCAGTATGGGCTGAAAGTCATCACCACCAGGAATCCCATGATGGTGAGCACGGTATGCATGAACAGGTACTTGCTGCCGTGTCGGAGTCCATTACCGAAGATGAGCCAGAAATAGATCACTATCAACGGGGCCGCGGCTTCACCCGAGGAAGCCAGTGCAAAAGTTGTCGTGGCCACCTCAATCAACATGGCCAGGAACAGACGTTTCTCATTTCTTTCGGGAACAAATATGGTCCAGACGATAAACAGGGAGGAGAAGGGCAACGTCGCCAGATACATGTACAGAATACTGGTGCCCATCAATCCGTGCGACCAGGCGATAGCTGTATAGATAGTGAGTATGACGCAGGCAATCAACCGGATTACTGACTGCTCAAACTCGTCACCCTTGACACGCAAATGCGCCAGGTTCCTGAATCTTGAAATGGTGTTCGCAACCATGAAATATTGACCAGTTCTCGCAGTGTTCAGACGGTAATCAAAATGTCTTTTTCAGAAGAACGTACACGGCGCCCGTGCCGCCATCTGCGGGTCGTGCGGTACAGTAGGCAAGGACATCATTGCGTCGCTGCAACCATCGACCCAGTTGCTTTTTCAGTATGGGTTCCCCGTTTATGGACCCCAGGCCTTTTCCGTGGATAATCCTGACGCAGTTCCTTTCCCTCGTGCGGCACTTGGTCAGGAATTCCGTGACACGCGTCCGTGCAGAAACAACGGATAGACCGTGCAGATCAAGTTCTGCCTGGATGCGTATCTGGCCGGTCCTGAGTTTCCGGAACAGGCGATCCTGGACCCCGTCCCGCCGGTATTGCAACTCATCACCGGTTTCCAGAATATCCGGATTGAACGGTCCGGTTGACATTTCCATGAGCACCAACCGGTTATCCGCAAGACTCTGTAGAGGTACGGGCTGCGGTTTTATAACCGCCCTGCCTGCTACGGTATCCTGTCGAACTGGAATTACCGGACCTGCCGTAGTGCGGAACAGCAGGATATCTTCTTCGCTAGGTATTGATTCAGTCGGCATTTTGTCCGGGTGTACGCTTGCAAGGATACTATTAGTTTATAGCAGCGGGGACATATTGCCAGTACTACAGAGAGTTGAAATAAATCGTTAACAATTGATCCAGGCGCGGGCATTGTGGAACAGTTGCATCCAGGGGCTGGTTTCCGCCCGCCACTCCGGTGGCAACCAGGAGAGCTGCCGGCTGAGAAATACCCGTTCCGGGTGCGGCATCATTATGGTGAAGCGTCCGTCATCATTGGTGAATCCAGTCCAGGATCCGGCAGAACCGTTGGGGTTTCCCGGGTATCTTGCGGCGGGGTGGCCATAATTATCGATAAATCGCATTACAGGATTGGATCTCTGGAGGTCGTCTGAGCGTCTGAATGATGTCCTGCCTTCCCCATGCGCCACGACCAGCGGTAATCTGGAACCGCACATGTCTTGCAATAGGATCGAGCGCGATTCAACGATCTCAACCATCACCAGCCTGGATTCGAAGCGGGCGGATAAATTCTGGACGAAGTCGGGCCAATGAGTTGTCCCGGGTATAAGGGAATGCAGTCCGGACATCATCTGACACCCATTGCAGACTCCCAGACCGAAGCTGTCCTGGCGCTCAAAAAAGGCCTGGAATTCATCACTGAGTCTGCTGTTGAACAGGATGGTCTTGGCCCAGCCTCCTCCTGCACCCAGTACATCCCCATAGGAGAAGCCGCCACCGGCAGCAATACCGGTGAATTCCTTCAGACTGGTGCGGGCATGCAGTAGATCGCTCATATGCACGTCGATCGGTGCAAAGCCTGCACGTTCGAAGGCGGCGGCCATCTCCATGTGTCCGTTGACTCCTTGTTCCCGCAGGATGGCAATCAAAGGTGGCTTGCCTGTGTTGACCATAAAGGGGTCACGTTTTGCGGCGAAGCTGGGGCCGACGGTCATGGACAGACCCGGATCCTGTTCATCCGCAAGTCCTTCGAATTCCTCCCGCGCGGTCACCGGATTATCCCGCATGGATTGCATGTGAAAAGTGGTGAGTGACCAGAGAGAGTGCAGATGGGATAGTGTGGCACTGTAAATCGAAACACCTGCGTTCTCTATCCGGATCTGCCTGATTGGATCCGGTCGCCCGACCAGCAACAGATACCGGTCATTCAGACCGCAGTTGTGAAATGTCTGTCGAATCCGATCCAGATGCTGAATCTCGATCTGAATCACGGCTCCCGGTTCTTCATTGAACAGCAGCGGCAGGATCTCGTCGTCGCCGACGGAAAGACTGACAGAGAGCCCCCGGCGCGAAGCAAAGGCCATTTCACACAGGCAGATGATCAATCCTCCATCCGATCGGTCGTGGTAAGCCAGCAGCAATCCCTGCTCGTTTAGTAACTGGATCGCCCGGAAGAACGCCGACAACAGGCCGGGCTTGTCCAGATCGGGCGCTCGTCCGCCAGGCCGGCAAAACACCTGCGAGAGGGCTGAACCGCCCAGGCGGTTTTGCCCCCCTGACAAATCCACCAGCAGGAGAGCGCTTGCTGATCCCGTATCCTGTAACTGTGGCGTTAATGTCAGACGGATGTCGGACACCGCTGCGAAGGCCGTGATGTTCACTGACAGGGGTGACCGAACCTGTTTCTCTTCCCCGGCTTCCAGCCAGCGGGTGTTCATCGAAAGAGAATCCTTGCCTACCGGAATGGCTATACCCAGTCCGGCGGCGAGATCAGAGACGGCAGTAACGGTATCAAACAGGGCGGCATCTTCATTACCCTGACCACACGCGGCCATCCAGTTTGCGGACAAGGCGACATCCTGCAGAGTGTTTATTCGTGCAGCGCAGAGATTGGTTATCGCCTCCGCCAGCGCCAGTCGTCCGGATGCCGGGGCATCGATGACGGCGACCGGGCTGCGTTCACCAGTGGCCATTGCCTCACCGGTCCAGGCATCAAAAGAGGCCGCTGTTACGGCACAGTCGGCCACGGGAGTCTGCCAGGGGCCGACCATCTGATCCCTGGTGACCAACCCGGATACGCTGCGATCGCCGATAGTGATCAGGAAACGCTTGTCGGCAACGGCGGGGAGTTGCAAAACACGCTCCAGCGCCGCGCCGGGCTCTATACCCTCCAGCTGTCGTTCGCAGAACGGGGATGCTGCATGCTCCGCCCTGCGTGACAGCCTGGGAGGTTTCCCGAGCAGCACCTGTAAAGGCAGGTCAATCGGACGGTTTCCGTGCAGGCGATCCAGCAGGACCAGGCGTCCGGTGTCATCCGCCTCACCCACGACCGCGAATGGCGCGCGTTCACGACGGCAGAGTCCGGCCAGTTTTTCCACGTCTGCCGCTTTTACGGCCAGCACGTAACGTTCCTGTGCTTCATTGCACCAGATCTCCATGGGGGACATCCCATCATCATCCTTGGGGATATCCCGTAATTCGAAAACCGCTCCACGCCCGCTGTCGTGGACCAGTTCCGGCAGTGCATTGGAGAGTCCGCCCGCACCCACGTCATGGATCGATATCACGGGATTGTCCGGGCCCATGGCCCAGCATTGGTTGATCACTTCCTGGCAACGTCGTTGCATCTCCGGGTTATCGCGCTGGACCGAGGCGTAATCCAGATCCGCGGCGCTTTGTCCCGTGGCCATCGAGGATGCCGCGCCCCCACCGAGTCCAATCAACATGGCCGGTCCACCGAGGACGATTATTTTTGCGCCCGGCGGTATGCTTTGCTTGGCTATGTGTTGGTCGCGAATCACGCCGTAGCCCCCGGCCAGCATGATCGGCTTGTGATAACCCCGGATGATCCCGGTCTCCGGATCGGTATGTTCAAAGGTCCGGAAATAGCCGCACAGGGCCGGCCGCCCGAATTCGTTATTGTATGAGGCAGCGCCCAGCGGACCCTCCAGCATGATCTCAAGCGCGCTTACGATCCTGTCCGGTTTTCCATTCTGCTCTTCCCAGGGCTGGGGCAGATCGGGCAGGTGCAGGGAGGATACGGAAAACCCCGTCAGGCCCGCCTTGGGTCTGGCCCCGGTTCCGGTGGCCGCCTCATCCCTGATCTCACCGCCGGCGCCGGTGGCAGCGCCAGCCCAGGGGGAGATGGCGGTCGGATGGTTATGGGTTTCCACTTTCATGAGGATGTTCACCGCCTCCGGGTGGAAACGATATTGCTTGTCCTCCGGATCGGGGTAAAACCAGGACCCGGTATAGCCGGACATGACCGCGGCATTATCCCGGTACGCCGATAGAGTCCGGCCGGGGTGTTCCGCATGAGTTCTGCGGATCATCCCGAACAGCGAGGTATCCCGGGGTTCTCCATCGACGATCCATTCGGCGTTGAAGATCTTGTGCCGGCAGTGTTCGGAATTCGCCTGGGCGAACATCATCAGCTCCACGTCCGTAGGGTTCCGTTGCAGCGAGCAAAATACCGCATACAGGTAATCGATCTCAGCGTCAGACAGGGCCAGCCCGAGTCCGAGATTGGCCTGCTCCAAAGCACGGCGTCCATGCTGAAGGATATCGATGTTGCCGAGGGGTCTTGAGGTTTGTTGATGAAAGAGCCGCTCAGCCGCATCAGTATCAGAGAGGATAACCTGGGTCATGCGATCGTGGATCAGGTCGCCTGCCCGGTTGCACAGCAGGGAAAAATCCGGCACAGCCTCAGCAAAGGATAAATGCCATTGCAGGCCTCTCTCGATACGGACAAGACCTGTCAGGCCGCAATTATGCAGGATGTCGGCCGCCTTACTGCCCCAGGGCGAGATCGTACCGGGTCTGGGTACGACCAGTAGTCTGACCTGGGTCCCCGCATGCGGTTCCGCTGCCGCTGATCCGTAATCCAGAAGCTCGCGCAGGCGGCGCCTGACCTCCGGATCCAGGCCCTGTCGCCAGGTTACGAAATGAATATAATTGGCGGAGATGTCCAACAACCACGGCAGTCGGAGCCGGGCTGAGTTGAGAATCCTGTGTTTCCGGAAATCTGAAAGGGCGTTGCCACCAGGAAAGATATGCATCAGACAATATATATATCGGTCTGCATGCCGGTTGCGGCCAGGGTATTTTCGGAGAACAGGATGAGCAGCAGCAGGATGACAAGCTGCTTCACAGGGCAAGCCTCCGGAAGTTGGGATTTGGCGTGGATCGATCCCAGATCTCCTCGAAATCCCCCTTCAGGTGACTGACCATGCGGCGGTCGTTGAAACTGAGCTTGCCATCATAGCGTTCGGCGTTCAGCCGGTGGATATAGCCGATATTGTCGGCGATAAAGATTTCCTGATTGTAGTTGTGATATTCGGTACCCGGAATCCGGCACTCGATGAAACTGCTGAGATCCATGGCGAGGTTAATCAGGCGATGTCCCCGGGTGACGATGTTGTTTGAATCGAAGCTCAGGATCCTGATGCGGGAACGATGATTCCGCAGTATGAGTTGTTTTACCGCATCTATGTACTCTGCGGTGTCATAGACTTCCGGTGTCAGATCGCGGCTGAGGATTTCCAGTGTACGAGAGGACTGCTGGGTCATGTGCAGGGTTGCCAGTAGGTTTTCTTCGCGGCTTGCGATCTGAATGGTTTCTTCAGAATGGCCAAGGGTGTATTCATTAGATGTGTACATCTGCTGTTGTATCCCACTCAATCTGCTAAAGCATAGTGTAGTCGGTTCTGATCGACAAATACCCATTCCTTACAGCGGATCACATATCATTCAACTGTGCAGTATTCGCGCAAATCCGCCTTGCCTGTAGTTCTGCATTCCCGGTGTAGCTGCGTGGATGCAGCTGCAAGAGGCGATCCCTCTCAGCCGCGGGTAAATCCAGGGAAAGGATAAAATCCTGCATACTCTCACGGGATATTACGTGACCCCGCGTAAGGTTTTTCAATGTCTCATAGGCATCGCCCATCCCGTGCCTGCGCATAACGGTCTGTACGGCTTCTGCCAGCACTTCCCAGGCGTTGTCAAGGTCCTCTTCCAGTCTTTGGGGCATTACTTCGATCTTGCCCAGTCCCTTGAGACAGGATTGGCCGGCGAGGACGCAGTGTGCGATGGCTGTCCCCATACTCCTGATCGCTGTGGAATCCGAGAGGTCACGCTGCCATCTCGAGACTGGGAGTTTTTCCGCGAGATGACCGAGGATACTGTTTGCCAGTCCCAGATTGCCCTCGGCATTCTCAAAATCGATGGGGTTCACTTTATGGGGCATGGTGGAGGAGCCAATCTCGCCGGCAACCGGTTGCTGGCGGAAATACCCCAGTGAGATGTAACCCCAGGTATCCCTGCAAAAATCTATCAGTATGGTATTGATCCTGCAGAGCAGGTGAAAATATTCCGCCATGTAATCATGGGACTCGATCTGGGTTGTGTGCGGGTTCCACGAAAGCTCAAGTGATTCAACAAAGCTACGGGACAGCTCGTTCCAGTCGAGATCGGGATAGGCGGCAAAATGGGCGTTGAAATTACCAACGGCGCCATTGAACTTCCCCAGTACGGGCTGGCGGGTCAATTGTTCAATCTGCCGCTGCAGTCGGTATACGAACACTCCGATTTCCTTACCAAGTGTCGTCGGGGAAGCTGTCTGCCCGTGGGTTCGGGACAGCATCGGCTGTCCGGCCTGACTTTCCGCCAGCGTGGCCATAGTCTGGCACAGCCTGATAAACAAAGGAACCAGGTGGAGCTTTTTTGCGTCGTGCAACATCAATGCATGGCTGAGGTTATTGATGTCTTCCGAGGTGCAGGCAAAATGGAGGAATTCAATCACCCTGGCCAGTTCAGCCTGTCCCGCGCAGCGTTCCCTGAGGAAATATTCAACTGCCTTGACATCGTGATTGGTGCGTTTTTCGATGGCTTTGATCCGCTCTGCATCAGCCAGGGAAAAGCCTGTCGCAATCTGGATCAGAAAGTCGCTCGCGTCCTGACTCAGTTTCGGCGCTTCCGGGATCTGCGGATGCGCCGACAGCGCCATGAGCCAGCGTATTTCGACCAGAGTGCGGTAACGGATCAGGCCGTATTCACTGAAGATTTCACGGAGTGATGAGGTTTTCTCGCCATAACGTCCATCGATGGGCGAAATGGCCGACAATTCATTCAATTCCATCATTGGGTTTCCACATGGATCAGGGGCGATGTTGGTCCAGTGGTATGTTGACACTGGCGATATTGTTTTGCAA
>MGYR01000173.1:20916-30701 GCA_001801825.1 Gammaproteobacteria bacterium RIFCSPLOWO2_02_FULL_56_15
TCCCAATGGTTGTATATCCTGATGATGGACTGTGGGCGTCTGTACGTACCGGATATTGACGCTGTATCCCGGCGCGTGTGACAGACAAATTCATGTGGGTATGATAACGTAAACACTCGCCAATCACATCGCAGACCTTAGCCTAGATGGACCAGCTGACCATAATCCAGCCCGATGATTTTCATGTACATCTGCGTGACGGTGCATACCTCACCAGGACTGTGATTGACACGGTTAAGCGGTTTGCCCGGGCCATCGTTATGCCCAACCTCAACCTGCCGGTGACCACAGTCGCACTGGCAGGGGCCTATAGACAACGTATCCAGGCATACCTGCCGGAAGGCTGCGCCTTCGAACCCCTGATGACGCTTTACCTGACTGATAACACACCGGTGGATGAGATCCGGCGGCTCAAGGGGAGCGGTTATGTACATGCGGTGAAATACTATCCGGCTGGCGCCACCACCAATTCCGATGCCGGGGTCAGTGCCATTGAAAAGGTCTACGACGTCATCGAGGCCCTGTCTGAGCTGCATGTACCCCTGCTGATCCATGGTGAAGTTAGCGATGAAAAGGTCGATCTTTTTGATCGCGAGGCGGTTTTTATCGATCAGATTCTGGAACCACTGTTGCAACGGTATCCGGGACTCAAAACGGTATTTGAACACATAACAACCCGGGAGGCCGTTGAATACGTGCGGGAGGGGTCGCATAACCTGGCTGCAACAATTACCCCCCACCATCTGTTATTTAACCGGAATGCCCTGTTCGAGAACGGCATACGACCGCATCATTATTGCCGGCCGATCCTCAAGGCTGAGCACCACCGGGAAGCCCTGGTGGAGGCAGCGACCGGTGACTGCCCGAGATTCTTTCTGGGAACCGACAGCGCTCCCCATGCCCGCCGGCTCAAGGAGACCGCCTGCGGCTGTGCGGGTATTTATTCGGCACACAACGCACTGGAATTCTATGCGGAGGCCTTTGAAGACGCCGGAAAATTGCCGCAACTCGAGCAATTCGCCAGCCGCAACGGCGCTGGCTTCTATGGCTTGCCGGTGAATCAATTCCGATGCACCCTGGTCAGGAACGGCGAATTCATCCCGGCTGCTCTCGATTTTGGCGAGGATACCGTCATACCGCTGCGGGCAGGTGAATCCTGCCGCTGGAGACTGGCCACGAATGAGTGAGAACCAGCCAGAACTCATGACGGCCGCCGGGCGCTTCCGGGGTTTCATGCCGGTGGTCATCGATGTGGAGACGGCCGGTTTCAATGCCGGCACGGATGCCCTCCTGGAAATCGCGGCAGTCCTCTTGCAGGTGGATGCAGCAGGCAGGTGGCAACCTGGATTCACCATCACCCGGCATATCCATCCCTTTCCCGGCGCCAATCTGGATCAGGCCTCGCTTGATTTCACCGGGATCGATCCGCATCATCCATTCCGGAAGGAGATAGCCGTCGAGGAGAAGATCGCCCTGCAGGATATCTTCCGGGTGGTGCGGAGCAACATCCGTGACCATGGCTGTAAACGCGCCATCCTGGTGGGTCATAATGCCGCTTTCGATCTGGGTTTTCTGAATGCGGCTGTGCAGCGTACCGGCATCAAACGTAATCCGTTTCATCCCTTCAGCACCTTCGATACGGTCTCTCTCGCCGGACTGACCTTCGGGCAAACGGTTTTGTCCCGGGCGGTGCAGGCTGCGGGTTTTCAGTGGGACAGCAGCAGCGCCCATGCGGCCTATTACGATGCGGAAAAGACCGCTGAGCTGTTCTGTGCCATTGTAAACCTTTGGCAGGATCGGCTGGGCGTCTGATGCGGCGTCCACCGGAGACCGCAGACATCGGAATACCATGTGCCTGATACTGATTGCCTTAGGACAGCATCCGGATTTCCCCCTGATTGTGGCTGCAAACCGCGATGAATATCATGAGCGGCCGACGCGAGCCTTGCACTTCTGGGAGGAACATCCCGCCATTCTTGCCGGGAAGGATCTCAAGGAGGGAGGAACCTGGCTGGGAGTCGACCGTGCCGGCAGGCTGGCGGCGGTTACGAACCTAAGATCAGCGAATCACAGCGGATCCTCCGGTGAGCGTTCGCGGGGACAACTGGTGAAGGAATTCCTCGCGGGCAAGCTCGGCGCGGAAGACTATGTCCGGATGGTGGCGGCGGAACGCGAAAGATACGGCGCCTTCCATCTGGTTTTGTTTGCCAGGGGCTCCTTGTTTGTATATGGAAGTTACCTGTCGGAACCCGTGCGCCTTGAGGCAGGAATTCATGGGATCAGTAATGGCCCCCTGGATGACCCATGGCCACGCGCGCTCCGGGGCCTCGCTGGCATGAAACAGATAGTGACTTCAGCGGCAGTTTCCCATACTCAAGCCTATCTTGAATTACTGGATAGCAGGAACCTGGACGCCGCATCACCTGCGGGACAGCCTGCCCGGGACAGTCAATCCACCGTCCCGGATCTGCCGGTATTCGTCACGGGCGAGCATTATGGGACACGTTGCTCCAGCGTGATCCTGCAAACGGCAACCCATCATGTCAGTTTCAGCGAGCGGATATTCGATGCCGAAGGTGCAGCGGGTGAACTTCGGGAATTCCACTACCAGGCGGAGGGATGAGCGCTGTGTCCGGCCCCTCGCTTCACTGATTAGTTGGCGGTTCGCGGTCTGCGCTTAGCCGGGATTCCCATAGCGCGGTCTTTTGCATGAGCCTGGCTTCATTGATGGTCAGTAGTTCCCGCTGCTTCAGCAGTTGTTTGCCGGCAACCCAGACATCCGTGACCTGATTCCGGCTGGCGGAATAGACGAGTTGGGAAACCGGATCATAGATTGGCCGGGTTTCGGGTGTATCCAGATCAACAGCAATGATATCGGCTGCCTTGCCGGGCGTGATCGAACCGGTGATAGCATCCATAGCCAGCGCCCTGGCGCCGTTGATGGTTGCCATCCGCAGCACCTGCCAGGCGCCCAGCGCCTGTGGATCCCGTGCCAGGCCCTTGCCCAGCAGGGCGGCGGTGCGCATTTCACCCAACATGTCGAGATCATTATTGCTGGCCGCGCTGTCGGTGCCAAGGGCCACATTGACTCCTGCAGCCAGTAATTCATGAACCGGGCAAAAGCCGCTTGCCAGTTTCAAATTGGATTCCGGACAGTGGATCACATTCACACCGTAGTTGGCCAGCCTCGAAAATTCAGTGCGGTCGATCTGGGTCATGTGGACGGCATTGAGGCGGGTACTCAGCAGGCCCAGGCGTTCCAGCCGCTGTAGCGGACGGACTCCGTGCTGTTCCAGATGTTGTTCGATCTCGTTCTGTGTTTCATGCAGGTGCATATGAATCTGGACATCAAGTTCTTCCGCGAGAGTGGCGATCTTGTTCAGGGCTTCATCCCCGACCGTATACGGGGCATGGGGAGCAAAGGCAGTGCGGATCAGAGGCGTATTCCGGAAACGATCATGGACGTTGGCGCCCTTCTCAAAATATTCCTGGGAGCTTGACGCCCAGGGTGTAGGAAAATCAATGACGATCAGTCCCAGCATGGCGCGAATCCCCGTCTCGATGACGACCTCTCCGGTGATGTCCGGGTAATAGTACATGTCACTGAAACAGGTGGTGCCGCCTCGGATCATCTCGGCAATGGCCAGGAGGGTACCGTCTGCGGTGAATTCGGGATTCACCCACTGTTGCTCCGCCGGCCAGATGTGCTTATTCAGCCAGTCCATCAGGGGCAGGTCATCCGCCATGCCTCTGAACAACGACATGGGGCTGTGGGTATGGGCATTGATCAGTCCCGGGATGAGGACGTGATCGTCTAAATGCTGAATATCCGCACACGAAGAATACCGTGTCAGCGCCTCTTCGGTAGGCAGGACAGCAAGGATATTCCCTTTACGTACCACGATGGTATGGTGCTCGTATACCGTTGCGTCAGGTTCGACCGGTACGATCCAGCGACCACATAGCAAAGTGTCAGCAATCAAGCTTCAGCTCCTTATGGGACATTGATTACAAATGCATTATCCTTGGTGGACAGGACTCATTGTACTCAAATATTCAAGGGACGGTGAGATATAGCCTGGAGTTTGCACAGGAGGCTTCGGTTCACATTCATCCCCCGGGCGGGATTCCGGACCCATGACTGAGGAAATGATATTGACGTTTGATGCGGAGTTTCATGCCGTCGCCTGGGTGGATGGCAAAGTGGCGATGCTGGATCAGCGCCTGTTGCCCCATAAGGAATCGGTACTGGAGTTTGACTCGTGTAGCGCGGTGGCCGATGCGATCAGGCTGATGGTTGTACGTGGCGCGCCGGCAATCGGAATCGCGGCCGCCTACGGCGCCGTTCTCGCCGCACGGGAGGCCTACCGGACGGATCCCGGGGACTGGCTTCGATTGGCAGTACCATTACTGGCGCAACTCGCGGCGGCCAGGCCTACTGCCGTGAACCTGGCTTGGGCGTTGGACCGGATGCGTGATCGTTGTGCCGGCCTCATGGGCGATCCTGAACCGGCCTTGCTCAAGGAAGCCCGGGCGATTCATGACGAGGATCAGGCGGCCAATCGCAGGATGGGGGAATATGGAGCGGATCTCATCGCCAACGGGTCGAGCGTGCTTACTCACTGTAATGCAGGCGCACTGGCAACGGGTGGCTATGGCACCGCCCTGGGGGTCATCCGGGCGGCTTTTGGACGAGCTAAGCTGAAACAGGTCTATGCCGCTGAAACCAGGCCCTGGTTGCAGGGCGCCAGGCTGACCGCATGGGAGCTGCTCAAAGACAGGATTCCGGTAACCCTGATCACGGACAGCAGCGCCTGTTATCTCATGCAACAGGGCAGGATACAGTGGGTAATCGTTGGCGCCGACCGGATCACGGCCAATGGCGATGTGGCCAATAAGATCGGGACCTTAAGTCATGCTGTCGCCGCCAGATTTCATGGGGTGCGTTTTATGGTTGCCGCGCCGGTATCCACAATCGATCTGGCAACTCCGGACGGCGCTCATATACCGATCGAGGAACGCAGCCCCAGTGAGGTAACCGAATTCAGCGGTCATGCAGTGGCGCCACCGGGCTGCAACGCGCTGAATCCTGTATTCGATGTCACACCGGCAGCGCTGGTGGATGTGTTGGTTACGGAGCGGGGAGTCCTAGCGCAACCGGACGAGCAAAAGATCAGAGACCTCCTCCGGCCTCATTTTTAACCCAAAGTCAAGGCCGAGATTAGCTATAAAATCTGGGGCGTACGGTGTTGCAGGACGCGCCTTTGTGATAGAATTCCAGGGTAATTTCAAGCCGCTGGCTTAACAGAAAAAAAGCTATTATTCCTCCTCCATGATATCCCGGTCAGTGAATGTCTGAGTCAGATTTTGCGCGTTCCGTTGCGCCCGTCAATATAGAAGACGAGATGCGAAAGTCCTACATGGATTACGCCATGAGCGTGATCGTGGGACGTGCCCTGCCGGATGTGCGGGATGGCCTCAAACCCGTGCATCGCAGGGTGCTCTACGCCATGAGCGAGATGAGCAATGACTGGAACAAACCATACAAAAAATCAGCACGTATCGTCGGTGATGTCATCGGTAAATATCATCCTCACGGCGACGTTGCGGTGTACGAAACCATTGTACGCATGGCCCAGTCTTTTTCGATGCGCTATGTCCTGATCGATGGACAGGGTAACTTTGGTTCGGTCGACGGTGATGCCCCCGCAGCGATGCGCTATACCGAGATCCGGATGGCCAGGATCGCGGACCAGCTCTTGTCGGACCTGGACAAGGAAACGGTCAACTTCATTCCCAACTATGATGACTCGGAACATGAACCAACCGTCCTGCCGACGCGGCTGCCTAATCTGCTGGTCAACGGCTCGAGCGGTATCGCTGTCGGCATGGCCACCAATATCCCCCCGCATAACCTCAGAGAGGTTATCAATGCCTGTCTGGCCCTGATCGAAAATCCGGATCTGTCCGTCACTGAATTATTTAAATATGTGCCAGGCCCGGACTTTCCGACCGCCGGCATCATCAACGGATCGGGTGGTATCCGGGAGGCCTATTGCACCGGTCGGGGGCGGATTTATGTACGGGCGAGAACTCATTTCGAGACGGACAAGGACGGCAATCCCTATGCCCTGGTGGTCACCGCGCTGCCTTACCAGGTCAACAAGGCGCGTCTGCTGGAGAAGATCGCCGAACTGGTGAAGGAGAAGAAACTCAGCGGTATCCGCGAATTACGGGATGAATCCGATAAGGACGGGATGCGCATGGTGATCGAGCTGCGCCGTGGCGAAGTCCCCGAGGTGATCCTGAACAATCTCTATAAACAGACACAGATGCAGAGCGTTTTCGGCATCAATATGGTGGCCCTGGATGGTGGCCGTCCGCGTCTGATGAACCTCAAGGACATTCTTACGTCCTTTATCAGCCATCGTCGTGATGTGGTGACCCGGCGAACCCTGTTTGACCTGCGCAAGACGCGCTCCCGGACCCATATCCTGGAAGGCCTCGCCGTAGCCATGGCCAATCTCGATGCTGTTATCGCCCTCATCAGGCAGGCGGCGACGCCTGCGGAGGCAAAATTACGGTTGCTGGAGCCGTACTGGCCGCCAGGCGTGGTCAGTACCCTGCTGCAACGCAGTGACAGTCGGATCTCCCGACCGGATGACCTCGCTGCAGCGTACGGGTTGCAGGAAGGGGGGTACCGGTTGTCCGAGATACAGGCCCAGGCTATTCTCGACCTGCGCCTGCAGAAGCTGACCGGTCTGGAACAGGACAAGATAGTACAGGAGTATGACGAACTGCTGGCTCTGATCCGGGACCTGCTGGACATCCTGGCGCGGCCGGAACGGTTGATGCAGGTGATTCGCGAAGAGCTGAGCACCATCTGCAATGACTTCGGTGATGAGCGGCGCACCGAGATCGTGGAGGATCAGGAGGACCTCAGCATGGAAGACCTCATCACCGAGGAGGATGTGGTGGTGACCCTTTCTCACGCCGGTTATGCCAAGTCGCAACCGGTGACCGCTTATCGCAGCCAGCGGCGCGGCGGTAAGGGTAAGACCGCCACCACCTTCAAGGATGAGGACTTTATCGACAAGCTGTTTATTGCCAGCACCCACGCTACCATCCTCTGTTTTTCCAGTCGCGGCCGGATTTACTGGCTGAAGGTCTATGAGCTTCCCCAGGCCAGCCGCATCGCGCGCGGCAAGCCGATCGTAAACCTCCTGCCGCTGGTTGAAGGAGAGCGGATCAATGCAGTGCTTCCGGTCCGCGATTTTGAGGGCGACAAGTATCTGTTCATGGCGACGACCGACGGAACGGTCAAGAAAACCCCGCTAACGGAGTTTTCCAGACCACGCGGAAGCGGTAAATTTGCCATCGAGCTGGTCGAAGGTAATCAGCTTATCGGCGTGGAGCTCACGGATGGAAACCGGGATATCATGTTGTTCAGTGATGCCGGCAAGGTAATACGTTTTCGTGAAGATGATGTGCGGCAGATGGGTAGAACCGCCAGAGGCGTCAGAGGCATCAGGCTTGGTCGCGGCCAGCGTGTCATATCTCTCAGTATCGCGGAGCCCGACACTACCGTGCTCACGGTTACGGCAAACGGATTCGGCAAGCGCACATCGATAAATGATTACCGGGCGCAGGCCCGGGGTGGGCAGGGTGTGATTTCCATCCAGACGAATCAGCGTAATGGCGCCGTGGTTGGGGCAACCATGGTCAACGAGCATGACGAGATCATGTTGATCAGTGACCATGGCACTCTTATCCGGACACCGGTACAGGGAATCTCGGTGGTTGGCAGGAATACCCAGGGAGTAAGAATCGTAAAACTGAATGAAGGCGAGAAACTCGCCGGTCTGGAGCGTATGGTGGAGAACTACAATGACGAAGAAACAGGTTTATAATTTTGCCCCCGGCCCAGCCATGTTACCGGCGGATGTCTTGGTGCAGGTACAGGCGGAATTTCTCGATTACCGGGGTACCGGCATGTCGATCGTCGAGATGAGTCACCGTTCGAAAGAATTCGGGGGTATAGCCGAGGAATCGGAACGCGACCTCAGAGGACTGCTTGCCATTCCCAAGAACTACAAAATCCTGTTTCTGCAAGGAGGTGCAACCAGCCAGTTTGCCATGGCGCCCATGAACCTCCTGGCGAGTGGCGGAACCGGAGATTACCTGCATACCGGTATCTGGTCCGGAAAGGCGATTGACGAGGCTCGCAGGCACGGTAAGGTCCATATCGCCGCCACCTCCGAGGCGCAGAATTTCATGATTATCCCGGCTCGGGCGACCTGGCGCTTGAGTGAGAATCCCGCCTATCTCTATTATGCAGCGAATGAAACCATCGGCGGCGTCGAATTCCAGACTGTGCCGGAGGCTGGAGAGATCCCGCTGGTCAGTGATATGACTTCGAATTTCCTGTCCAGACATTTTGATGTCAGCCGCTTCGGCGTAATCATCGCCGGTGCGCAAAAAAATATCGGACCTGCCGGTCTGGTGGTCGTGATTATCCGGGAGGATCTGATCGCTAAACCCAGTGAACACCTGCCGACACTATATGATTATGCTGTGATGGCGGAAAATGGGTCGATGTACAATACACCCTCGACCTTCGGGTGGTATGTGGCCGGCCTGGTATTCAAGTGGATCCGGGATCAGGGCGGTGTGGCCGCGATGGAACGGAACAGCATCGCCCGCTCGGATAAGCTCTATAAAACAATCGATGACAGCGGGTTCTATCACAACCCGGTGGCGCCAGAGCACCGATCCCGGATGAACATCCCGTTCACGCTGGCTGATGAATCCCTCAACGACGCTTTCCTGAAAGAGGCCAAGGCCAACCAACTGGTCGAACTCAAGGGGCATCGAAGTGTCGGGGGAATGCGGGCCAGCATGTACAATGCCATGCCCCAGGCCGGTTGTGATGCTCTGGTGGAATTCATGCTGGATTTCGAAAAACGCCACGGCTGATCGATCCGGAGGGTACGTTGCAGCAATGAATGACGAATCCAAACTGGCCGGCATCCGCACGCGCATTGACGAGATTGATACTGAGCTGCTTGATCTGATCAGCCAGCGGGCCGCTCTGGCCCTGGAGACCGCCTCAATCAAAAAGGGATCCGGCGAGGGAATATCCCTCTACCGACCGGAACGTGAAGCTCAGGTACTGCGGCGACTGGCCGAGATCAATCCTGGACCGCTACACCGGGAAACCGTCACTCGCCTCTTCCGCGAGATCATCTCCGCCTGCCTGGCCCTGGAGCAACCCCTTAATATCGCCTACCTGGGGCCGGAAGGAACCTTCACCCAGACTGCGGTATTCAAGCATTTCGGCGGGTTCGTTATGACAACCGCCCTGCCGGCCATAGATCATGTCTTCCGGGAGGTCGAGGCGGGCACCTGCCAGTATGGTGTCGTTCCCATCGAAAATTCAATCGAAGGGGTGATCAACCACACCCATGATCTGCTCATCAATTCAAGCCTGAAGATTTGT
Organism: Gammaproteobacteria bacterium RIFCSPLOWO2_02_FULL_56_15; assembly: GCA_001801825.1. Lineage (GTDB taxonomy): Bacteria > Pseudomonadota > Gammaproteobacteria > Eutrophobiales > Eutrophobiaceae > 2-02-FULL-56-15. The sequence goes on from MGYR01000173.1 coordinate 30,416, forward strand.
GGCGAGGTCGAGCTCCGCATCCATCAACATCTGATGAGCCGTGCAGAAAACCTGGCTTCCGTCAGGCGCATCTATTCCCACCAGCAATCGCTGGCCCAGTGCAGGATCTGGCTGGACAACAATATGGCCGGTATCGAGCGACTGCCCACGAGCAGCAACGCCGAGGCCGCGCTTCTCGCCGTGAGCGAGAGCAACGCGGCGGCCATTGCCGGTGAGACTGCGGCCTCCTGCTATGAATTAACGATCCTCAAGCGCAATATCGAGGATGAGAGCGACAACACCACCC
>MGYR01000174.1 GCA_001801825.1 Gammaproteobacteria bacterium RIFCSPLOWO2_02_FULL_56_15
CAGGGCAACAGCGGGGACGGTGACCGGTTACTGTATTGCTCTTTTTGCGGCAAGAGCCAGCACGAAGTTCGCAAGCTGATTGCGGGTCCCTCAGTCTTCATTTGTGATGAATGCGTTGAACTTTGCAACGATATCATCCGTGAAGAGATACAGGATAAATCCGCTGTGGGGGATGGCAAGCGCTTGCCAACCCCGCACGAAATTAAAAAGATCCTGGATGAATACGTGATTGCGCAGGACCTCGCCAAGAAGATCCTGTCCGTTGCGGTATACAACCATTATAAACGGCTTGAGCCGGACATGCGGAAATCCGATGTCGAGCTCGCAAAGAGTAACGTCCTGCTTATCGGGCCTACGGGTTGTGGCAAAACTTTGCTGGCCGAAACGCTGGCAAGGCTATTGAATGTCCCTTTCACCATTGCGGATGCCACAACACTTACCGAAGCAGGATATGTAGGCGAGGATGTTGAGAATATCATCCAGAAATTGCTGCAAAAGTGTGACTACGATGTGGAGAAGGCTCAGACCGGTATCGTCTACATCGATGAAATCGACAAAATCTCCAGAAAATCCGACAATCCGTCCATCACTCGCGACGTTTCCGGCGAGGGAGTTCAGCAAGCCTTGCTCAAACTCATCGAGGGTACCATCGCCTCGGTCCCGCCGCAGGGCGGACGGAAGCATCCACAACAGGAATTTCTGCAAGTCAATACTTCCAACATACTGTTTATCTGCGGTGGGGCTTTTTCCGGTCTGGACAAGATCATACGGGAACGATCCGAGAAAAGCGGGATCGGTTTTTCTGCCGAAGTAAGCAGCAAGAATGATCGCCGGAATCTTAGCGAATTGTTGCAGACTGTTGAGCCGGAGGACTTGATCAAATACGGACTCATCCCGGAGTTTGTAGGTCGCCTGCCTGTGGTTGCAACCCTGGATGAACTCGACGAGCAGCAGTTGGTGAGAATACTCGTTGAACCCAAACATGCCATTACCAAGCAATATTCCAGGTTGTTTGAAATGGAGGGTTGTGAAATCGAATTTCGTGAAGAGGCACTGATCAATGTAGCCCGCAAATCCGTGGAAAGGAAAACCGGCGCCCGCGGTCTGCGTTCCATACTGGAACATATCCTGCTGGATACGATGTATGATCTTCCTTCACTGGATAACGTTACCAAGGTCGTGATCGATAGTGGTGTCATCACCGGGGAGGCCAGACCCCTGATGATCTACAAGGGGATGGAGATTCCCAGGGCGGCCGCTGAATCTGATTAATCAGCGGCATCGCCTACTCCGCTCCCTGCCGGCAGGACTGAGAAACTGCGGACAAAGACGCAGCGATGGTCGGTATCCTGGTCTGCCAGATCGTCACGCAATACTTGAAATCAACACAGTCCATCACCATATGGTCGATTATGGCCATCAATTACAGCAGGTATCAATGTGAGCGCTGATTTGCAAAGAACAGTTTTTCCGGTACTGCCGCTGCGGGATGTTGTCGTATATCCTCACATGGTAATCCCTCTATTTGTCGGCCGGGAAAAATCCATCAAGGCGCTGGATCAGGCAATGGCCGCTAACAAACAGATCCTGCTGGTGGCGCAGAAGCGTGCCTCCGAAGATGAACCCGGAGTCGAGGATATCTATGCATTTGGCACACTGGCGAATATCCTGCAGTTGCTCAAACTGCCTGATGGGACAATCAAGGTTCTGGTAGAAGGGGTAAAACGCGCCAGGATCACCGAATATATGGAAACCGGTGAGATGTTCACTGCGCATATCGCAATCGTGGAACCGGAAGCGACCGAAGACCGGGAATTGGATATCCACCGGCGTTCGATCGTGGGCCAGTTCGAGCAATACGTAAAACTCAACAAGAAAGTACCTCCGGAGATCCTTTCTTCTCTGAACGGTATCGACGACATCAGCAGGCTGGCGGATGTGATTGCATCGCAGATGGCCGTCAAGATTGAGGAAAAACAGAAGATCCTTGAACTTAGCAATATTATCGAAAGGATTGAGTACATCATACTGCTCATGGAATCCGAAATTGACCTGTTGCAGGTGGAAAAACGTATCCGTGGGCGAGTCAAATCGCAGATGGAAAAAAGCCAGCGCGAGTACTATCTGAACGAACAGATGAAGGCCATTCAGAAAGAGCTCGGTGAACTTGAGGACGTCCCGAATGAGATTGAGGACCTGACCCGGAAGATCCAGGAATCGGGAATGCACACGGAGGCTAAAAAGAAAGCCACTTCAGAGTTGAACAAACTGAAGATGATGTCTCCCATGTCCGCAGAGGCTACCGTGGTACGCAACTATATTGACTGGCTGGTCAATGTTCCATGGAAAAAGCGCAGCAAGATTTCCCGTGATATCAAGAAGGCTGAGCAGGTCCTGGACGAGGACCATTATGGTCTGGAAAAGGTCAAGGACCGCATTCTTGAGTACTTGGCTGTCCAGCAGCGTGTGAAGAAAATGAAAGGCCCGATCCTCTGCTTGGTCGGTCCGCCGGGAGTCGGTAAGACATCGTTGGGGCGTTCAATAGCAAGAGCCACCAACCGGAAATTCGTGCGCATGTCATTGGGCGGTATCCGGGATGAAGCGGAAATTCGAGGTCATCGCCGGACCTATATTGGGTCTCTGCCAGGCAAGATCCTGCAAAGCATGGCCAAGGTGGGACATAAAAACCCTCTAGTACTCCTCGATGAAGTGGACAAGATGGCCATGGATTTTCGGGGTGATCCGGCATCCGCTCTACTGGAAGTGCTGGATCCAGAGCAGAATCACACCTTCAATGACCATTACCTTGAAGTGGATTACGATCTCTCGGAAGTCATGTTCGTGACCACCGCGAACAGCCTGAATATACCGCCGGCGCTGCTGGATCGAATGGAAGTTATCCGCATCTCGGGTTATACGGAAGACGAGAAACTAAAGATTGCCACGCGCTACCTGATTCCGAAGCAACTGGAGCGTCATGGACTGCTGCCCGGAGAGCTATTCATCTCCGAAGCGGCGATTCGAGACATCGTGCGCTATTACACCCGTGAGGCCGGCGTCAGAAACCTGGAACGCGACATCGCGAATATCTGCCGAAAGGTCGTGAAGAAACTCCTGCAACATCCTGAAACCAAAAAAATGCTTATTACACCTCTACGCCTGGAGAAACTGCTGGGTGTCAAACGTTACCGCTACGGACGGGCGGAGGAAGAGGATCGCATCGGCCAGGTAACCGGTTTGGCATGGACCGAAGTCGGCGGCGATCTTCTGACCATCGAAGCTGCCGTGGTGCCCGGCAAGGGCACTGCTATACGAACCGGACAGCTCGGAGAAGTCATGCAGGAATCCATCGAAGCCGCAATGACGGTCGTCCGGAGCCGGAGCAAGGTGCTGAATATCGCTCCGGACTTTTACAAAGAGCATGATTTCCATATTCACGTTCCGGAAGGCGCTACACCCAAGGATGGCCCCAGTGCAGGCGTGGCGATGTGCACGGCGATTGTCTCCGCCTTGACAGGTATCCCTGTCAGATCGAATGTCGCGATGACTGGAGAAATAACATTGCGTGGTGAGGTGCTGCCAATCGGTGGTCTGAAGGAGAAGCTGCTGGCAGCCTTGCGCGGCGGCATAGATACCGTATTGATTCCATTGGAAAACGAGCGTGAACTGGTGGAAATACCGAAGAACATAAAACAAAACCTGGATATACGCCCGGTCAGGTGGATCGATGAAGTACTGGAAGTTGCGCTGCAGCGCATGCCAGCGCCTGTAGTCGTAGTGAAAGAATCCGGAGAAATTATCAAGCAGGAGCAGGCGGTCGAGGCTGAAAAAAAGGATACCATCAGGCCACATTAAGCGGTCTATCTTGTCGCTAGCCCCAATTATTTTCAAAATAGCCGGACTTGACCTTGACGGAAAACAGGGCAGTTGATATAAAGCGGTGACTGATGACCAGTCCATCGGGTTTTCGCAGGAAATCCAGTTTCATTTCAACCAGTGGGGAAACCGTTTAAGGGGAATCGTTATTATGAACAAAGCAGAACTTATTGACGCAGTTGCTGATGCGGCCGATGTCTCAAAGGCTGCCGCTGGCCGTGCAGTTGATGGTGCTATTGCAGCCATCACCAAGGCCTTGAAAAAGGGAGATACAGTCACACTTGTGGGATTCGGCACATTCTCAGTGCGCAAACGCGGCGCCAGAAGCGGTCGAAATCCGAGGACCGGCGAAGTAATCAAGATTAAGGCATCCAAGGTCCCGGGTTTCAAGGCTGGGAAAGCCCTCAAGGATGCCGTAAACTAGCACGCCTCCTAAGGGGTGCTTAGCTCAGCTGGGAGAGCGTCGCCCTTACAAGGCGAAAGTCGGGGGTTCGATCCCCTCAGCACCCACCAACGTCTCCGGAGTGGTAGTTCAGTTGGTTAGAATACCGGCTTGTCACGCCGGGGGTCGCGGGTTCGAGCCCCGTCCACTCCGCCAACAATAGATATTGAGGCGTGCCCTTGCAAGCGCGCCTTTTTTTTTGAGAACCGCCAAGTAGGCGATATTCCGGATTGATATCATGTTGCAACTAATCAGAGAAAAAGTGACGGGATGGATTGCAGCCACCATCATAACCCTGTTGATCATCCCGTTTGCATTCTGGGGGATCAATTATTATTACGATCAGGGTGGTAATGTTACTGCTGCTTCCGTGAATGGCGCTGAGATCACGCTGCAACAGTTTCAACAGGCCTACCAGAACATCCGCCAGCAGTGGCAGAGCAATGTCGGCGGTAGCGTCCCCGCTGAGCAGGAAGCAGCCTTGAAGCAGCGGGCAATCGAAGGTCTGGTTGAGCGCGAACTGTTGAACCAGGTGAATACGGATGCCGGGTTACGCGTGAGCAATGGTCAGATCAGCGAAGCCATCCGAAGCCTCAGTTACTTCCAGGGCACCACCGGATTTGATCGCGATATCTATGAACGCTCCTTGTCGGCTGCGGGTCAGACACCCTCCCGTTTTGAAAACGAGATGCGCCAGGATATGGTTGCTGCGCAGTTGCAAAATGGGCTCGTGGCGACGGCTTTCGTCACCCGGGCCGAAATCGGCGCCATAGCACGAATGCTGCAACAGAAAAGGGATATCAGTTATGCCGTGATTTCTTCAGATGCAGCCAAGGATACGATTGAGATCGCAGAAGAGGAGATACTTCGGCACTACGAAGCGGAGGCACTGCAGTTCATGGAACCTGAGCAGCTCAGGATTGCCTACATCGAACTTGCCCTGCAGGACATTGCCGCGGAAGTAAGCGTGTCAGAAGCGGAATTGCTGAGCTATCACGAGGCCAACAAGTCCCGGTATGACCTCGATGAGCAGCGCAAATATCAGGAAATATTCATCAAAATCCCTGCCGAGATCACGGATGAAGCAAAGGCCGACCTACATGTCCGTGCTGAATCGCTACTGGAGCGCATCCGGGGCGGCGCCACGTTCGATGAATTGGCAAAGGAGCAGGATGCCGCACAGCCCTGGTTCGAGAAGATTAATATGGATTTCATGACCCGGGGCATTGTGGAACCGGAAGTGGACGAGGTCCTTTTTACACTGGAAGAAGGTGGGACGAGCGACTTGGTGGAAACCGGAACTGGTATCCAGATAATTCAAGTTCAGGAGATCAAAGGCGGTATATACAATACTTTTGCAGATGTCAGAGACCAGGTGGAGCAGGATTTTCGCAACGGGCAGGCTGAGACCAGGTATTACGAGCTTGCAGATCAGCTGGTCACACTGGCGTTTGAACATCCGGATACCCTGCAGGTTGCCTCCGAGGAACTGAAACTGCCCGTCCGGGAAAGCAGTTTCTTCAGTCGCCAGCAGCAGGATTCGGAACTGTTGCGTGACCCCAAAATAATTACAACGAGCTTCAGCGAAGAGGTACTCCTCGGAGGAAATAACAGCGAGGCGGTGGAACTCTCCGATAACCGGACAGTTGTGTTGCGAGTGATCGATCACAAACCGGAGAGCAAAAAACCCCTGGATGCAGTCCGTGAGCAGATTGTCACTCGTCTCAAGTATGAGAAATCCCGGGATCTGACCCGGACCAAAGGTGAGGAAATCCTGCAAAACTTGCGGGAAAATGTATCCAGAGAGGATATTACAACCCGTTACGGGATCATCTGGAACGACAAAACAGATCTCAGCCGGGATGATACCAACACGGATTTTTCGATCCTGAGGACGGCGTTCAGTATGGGTAGTCCAGTGGCAGACAAGACACTGATGGGTGGGGCATCACTCTCTTCGGGTGATTACGCAGTGATTATTGTCAGCGCCGTGAGGGAACCCGAGATCGCTGATGTGGAACAGGCACAGATAGATGCGATCGAAGCTCAGTTGGATCGGCTGTCCGCAACCAATAGTTGGTTACAGTATCTGAATGCCCTACATGATACTGCTGATATAGAGATCTACCAGGATAATCTCTAGGGAAACTCTGATTAACCCTTGATCTCGTCATGCTGGTGACCGATTCGTCCGGAACGAATCGGGTCGCACGAAGTGCGCCCGCAGCTTCGTAGGGTGGGCACGTCTTCGGTGCCCACGCGGCAGAGCCGAAACAGCGTGGGCAGCAACAGCTGCCCACCCTACCAGGCTCTAGGTGGGGATTGGTTGTTGGTCAATACTCATTCGACTCACATCGAATGAGACAACCGACCAATGACTATACCGCACCCACGGAATTGTAGCCGCAGTCCACATAGGTTATCTCACCGGTGATGGCTGAAGCATAATCCGAGCAAAGAAACGCAGCCACATTTCCCACCTCCTCAATCGTGACATTGCGCCGCAGGGGCGAAGTCAGTTCCACATGTTTCAGGAAATCCTTGAGGCCTTTGATGCCTGATGCCGCCAGGGTGCGAATCGGTCCTGCCGAGATTGCGTTCACCCGGATACCTTCAGGCCCCAGGCTGGACGCCATATAGCGAACATTGGCCTCCAGGCTGGCCTTGGCCACTCCCATGACATTGTAGTTGGGCATGGCCCGGACCGCGCCGATATAGCTCATGGTAAGCATCGCGCCCTTGCGCCCCTGCATCAAGGGCCGGGCGGCATCCGCCAGGGCGGTAAAACTGTAGGAACTGATCTCGTGGGCCAGCAGGAAACCCGCCCGGGTTACATTCTCCAGGTATTCTCCTTCCAGTTCCTCGCGGCGTGCATAGGCAACCGAATGGATCAGGATATCCAGGTGATCCCAGTAATCGTCCAGGTGTTCAAACACTGCCTGGATCTCGGTGTCACGGGCCACATCGCAGGGGAGGGTTATTTCGGAGCCGAGCTCCGCGGCATATTTTTCAACGCGATCCCGCAACCTGTCGTTCTGATAGGTGAAGGCAAGTTCGGCGCCCTCACGCCGCATGGCCTGTGCGATGCCCCAGGCGATGGAGCGGTCACTAGCCACACCAATGATCAATGCTCGTTTGCCCTCAAGTAGACCCATAGTTTGCTCCGTAATTAAAGTAGCACCCGCAGGTTCGAAGTACGGATTATAAACTATTTTTATCAGGCTCCTCGGCAGAATTTGTGGGTGTAAAGTTTTCCCTGAGCAATGACAGATGCATGAACTTATGAATTCGCCTGCCGTCTCAAAAGATATGTTGCCGCACAAGCAACTTCCCGAAAGGATTTTTTCGTTCATAGGCACGGTTCCGGTAGATTGATGAAAATAGCCGAATGTATTCTCTACGGCTGCTAGTGACTACGGTCTCTGCAGTATACCCGTAAGCGATGCAGTCTTCCGCCATGTTGCATCCAGGCTTGCCGAACTAGCAACCGGGACCACCGGCAGGGAGAGATGGGAAAATGAGTGAGCGTTTACTGATCATCAAGTGGTTATTCATGATGGTGCTCAGCTTGGGAATTTCCGGCTGTGCCACGGGTATAGCGAGGCTGCAGCCGGCAACGGAGGCGGATCTCGAGCATGTGCTATCCGGCGTGGTGCTCTTCGGCAAGGAATCCGTTGACCTGGAACTCCCAGTTGAAAATGTACTTGGACTGGATACTGAAGTTACGGATTTCCTTGACAGGGTGACGCGGGGGATTCGGTCGGATCAACAGAAATTGAAGGTCTTTCTGAAAGCCCTTTTCGATCCTCTGCAGTTGGCGATGGTATATGAAGATCGGGCCACGCTCACGGCAAGCGAGGTATTTCGCGAACGGAAGGCGAATTGCCTGTCCTTTACCACGCTGATAGTTCCGGCCTTGCGGTATCTTGGCATCCAGGCTGCTTTCAACGAAGTGGATGTTCCACCGGTATGGGATTTGCAAAACCGGGACATGCTGATCCTGTACCATCATGTCAATGCCATCGCTGAGAGGAGTGATGGAAGACGACAGGTGGTCGATATCAACATGGCTGAATTTGATGTCCTTTATCCACAAAGGATGATTTCGGATCAGGTAGCGGAGGCCCAGTACTTCAATAACCGCGCCATGCAATATCTCATGGAAGACAATTTCCGGGATGCGTTTCGTTACCTGCGCAAGGCCTTGGAACTGGCGCCTGATTTGTCCTTCCTGTGGGTGAACCTCGGAGCGATTTATCGCAAGCAGGATCGATTAATGGAAGCGGAAACAGCCTACCGGAGGGCGCTGGAGATCGCTCCTGACAGCCTGATAGCCATAAGCAATCTGGAAAGAGTGTACCAGGCGCTGGGGAAAATCGAAGAGGCCGGCCTTTTCCGCAGAGCCGCCGCACAATTCCGGAACAGGAATCCCTATTATCTCTATACCCTGGCAATGAGCTCTTATGTTGCGCAAGAACACCTCGCTGCTCTGGAGAATATCAGGCTGGCGATCCGGCGTTTCCCCGGAGAACACAGATTCTATTTTCTGCAAGGCGCCATCTATTCCGCGTTGGGTGATGCAGTAAAGGCGGATGACAGTTTCAACAGCGCACTGGAACTTAGCTCAGACCAGGAACAGGAGCGGAAGTACCGCAGAAAGATAGATAGGCTTCACTGGGACGGCTTGCATTCCTTCGTTTCCCCCTGGTGATGCCTGTGTAACGCCGGCAGGACAGGCTATCGGTTGCGGCCGGTATCAGGCTTGCGGGCATCCAGCAGCCAGGCGATTTGGTATCCCTTGCGGTGATCCTTGATTTCCGTGAATTGCGCTCCTTCCAGACCTGCCGTTGTGAACTGATCCTGGAAGGAATGCATCTCCTCTCTGGAACGCGCGACTTTCAGCATCTGTTCCTGACGCATGGCAACGCCTCTGGCGTTTTGCCATCCAAGCTCCAGTGAGCGGCGCAGCTCGGATGGGCGGTAGCGCTCCTTCAGATGCCATACCTGGAGAAATTCCCGTGCATAAAACAGAGCGGAATCATCCGGGGGAACCTGTACTGAGAGTTGGTGGACCTGTTCCATGGCGGGGCTAAGATTTGCGGATTCGCACCGGAGAGTTTCCCCGTCACCGATCTCGGCGGCGCGTGCCAGCCGGAGAATCAGGCTGAGTATGCCGTTATCTGCCAGTACGATACGCAGTCTTTGCAGGCGTCGGCCGATGTCTCTCGATACAGCGCCTCCCCGTGAATGTACAACCAGTCTAATCCTCCCTCGGGGTGCAAGCACCCTCACGGTTTCCGAAGTTGCCCGGGGATCACCGGCGTATTCAAATCCGAACTGCGAGACGATCCCGTCGAAGACTTCATCCTCGAAGGGCAGGCTTTCCAGCTGGACGCCTGCATAAAAGCGTATATCCTGAAACAACCCTTCCGGATCAGGAGTGTATCTGGGTGGATCGATCGCTGCTGCGTCGACTGCGTCAATACATATACGGATATTTTTATGACGTGCCCGGGCAGCGCAGATCCGGGCAACGGTTCCGTTACCGGTTGCCAGGTCAAGAATACGGGAATCCTGTTGTAGCGGATCAATAAAACTGTCCCAGATACGCGTTAGCTGCAGCTCCATATCTGTACCTGAAAGACAGCTCGCACCCATGCCTGTTCGCCAGTATTGGGTCCAGGCTTCGAATAATGTTGTGCTTGCTTCTGTCATTCCGGAATAATAACCGGGATCAAAACACTCTTACCACCATACTGGTGTAACCATAAAATGGTCCTGGAGAGGCAGGTGTCCTGTGGATGGGATACAATTCTGGTTACTATATGAATCGTGGTATTCCATCGAGACGCAGGTTGAGACAGCTACTATTGGACAATTCATCACGGAAAGCGAATACAACCGCGGACCCGCAAGGAGTTATCGGGCGGATAGAACAGCATTTAGCTTCGAATCCCGTCAGGGCCGAGGCGCTGGCGGCTGAATTTCTGCAGGCATCACCAGGTCATCCTATGGCCCTGTTACTCCAGGGAATCGCTTGCCGCTTGATGGGAAATCCCCCCAGGGCGATAGAGATACTCGATCCCTTGTCCCGGAGCTGTCCTGATGCTCCTATGGTCCATCTGCAGCTGGGCCTGGCGCAGCGTGAAACGGGACAGAATGAAGCTGCTCTGCAAGCAATGCGCGAGGCCGTGAAGGCCAAACCCGATTTCAGCGATGCCTGGCTTGCTTTAGCGGACCTGCTGATCGCCATGGGTGACACCAATGCCGCGGATCAGGCCTTCATGGAGTATATCTCCCGTGCCGCAAGGGATCCGGCCCTCATGAAACCCGCTGCTGCCTTGCGCGAGAACCGCCTCGGGGAAGCTGAAGACCTCTTGCAAAGTCACCTGGGTGCGCATCCGAACGATGTCGTGGCCCTCTGTATGCTGGCCGATGTCGCCGATCGCCATGATCGAATGAGTGATGCGGAGGCGTTACTGAAGCGGTGCCTCGAACTCGCGCCCGGTTACCGGCGTGCCCGGCATAATTATGCCGTGGTCCTGTTACGGCAGAACCGGGCGCCGGAGGCGCTGGTGGAAACCGGGCGGCTGCTGGAGGAGGAGCCTGGGAATCCGGAGATACGCAAATTACGCGCGGCCATTCTGGTCCGACTGCGGGAATACGAGGAGTCGATCCGGATCTGTGAAGACCTGCTTCGCGAGTATCCTGACCAGCCTACTGTCTGGACCAGTCTGGGGCATATGCTGAAATCGGTAGGCCGCCGCGAGGACTGTGTCCACGCATACCGCAAGGCGATACAGCTTGCTCCCCAGTACGGTGAAGCTTACTGGAGCCTCGCCAACCTGAAAAACCTGCCATTGACCGATCTGGAACTCGAAGCCATGCTGCACCGGGTGGCCGATCCGACTCTGGCGGAGAATGACCGGCTGCATTTTCACTTCGCTATCGGCAAGGCCCTGGAAGATAAGGGAGAGTATGCCGAATCCTTCCGTCATTATGAGCAGGGCAATCGATTGCGCCGTAAAAGCAAGGGCTACGATCCCGGAGAGCTCTCGGATCATGTTCTCCGCAGCAAGGCGCTGTTTACGAGCGAATTTTTCAGCGAACGTGCCTCCTGGGGTGCGGGAGTACAGGATCCTATCTTTATCCTCGGGTTGCCGCGCTCGGGTTCGACTCTGGTGGAACAGATCCTGGCCAGTCACAGCGCTGTGGAAGGGACCATGGAACTCCCCGACATCGCGGCGATTGCGAAATCCCTGGATGTCTGGAAACCGGGCCCGAATGCCCCCAGGTACCCTAAGATCCTGGCGGAACTGGGACAGGATAGCCTGCGCGAGCTTGGCTTGGCCTACCTGGAACAGACTCGAATCCAGCGCAAACTGTGCAAACCGAGGTTTATCGACAAGATGCCCAACAACTTTGCCCATATTGGCCTGATTCACATGATTTTACCTAATGCCCGGATTATTGATGTCCGGCGGCATCCCCTCGCATGCGGTTTCTCCCTGTACAAGGAACATTTTGCACGCAGTCAGAATTTCAGTTATGACTTGGGAGAAATCGGGCGCTATTACCGGAATTACATGGAACTGATGGCGCATTTCGACGCGGTGCTCCCCGGGCGGGTGCACCGTATCCTTTACGAACAGTTGGTCAATGATACCGAGACCGAAGTATGCCGTTTGCTCGAATATTGCGGATTGCCCTTCGAAGAGACATGCCTGAATTTCTACAAAAACAAACGTGCTGTCAGCACGGCAAGCTCGGAGCAGGTACGCTCCCCCATGTACCGGGATGCCATCGACCACTGGCGGCACTACGAACCCTGGCTGGGGCCGCTCAAAAGCTCCCTGGGATCCCTGGTGGATAGTTACCCGTACGGATGACTCTGAGAAGAAAATGAACCGATTGCCAGGTACCAACCGGGAGGACTCTATGCGTTGTCAGCTGCTTAGCCAAGGGATCATCGGGGTCCTGTTGCTATGTGCAGGCCCTGCAAACCAGGCCGCAGAAACGAATACCCCCGCTTGGGAAGGACTGCAGCGGATGATGGGTACGGAGGCATTCGAGGAGGCCGGACTCGACAAGCTCAGCGGCGAAGAACTGGAAAGTCTCGACCGGTGGATCCTGGAGTTCCTGGCCCATGATTCAACCCTGGTGGTGCAGAAAGACGAGGCCATCAGGCAGCTCCAGGAGGAGCCCGTCCGGCGGCAGATCCCGGGACATTTCCGGGGCTGGGAAGGCGACACGGTCTTCACTCTGGATAATGGAGAGGTCTGGAAGCAGCGCATGCCCAGCCGCTATTTCACCTCCCTGGAGGACCCGGAGGTGGAGATTTCCCGGAATCTCCTGGGTTACTACGAGCTTGAGATTGTCAAGACCGGACGCCGGGTAGGGGTGACACGGATCAAGTAGCAAAGCATCCTATCCCGGAATAGCTGTATGAAAACTACAACATTTAAGTGTTTTCGGCGTCAGATCGAGTTGCCAATCTATCCGTGTGTCCCTATACTTTCCAACCAATAGACTACACACAGGGGGGGTGTGACGGTGAAAAATTTCTCCCCTGTTGTTGCAGTACCGTGCATGTTTTGAATTATAAATCTGAGTTTGGTGTAAAAAAATAAGGCAGGGAATTACTGCCTTTCATCCACGACTAGGAGGGCATATGTTCCAGAGGAAACCCCTGTCACTCGCGATTCAAAGGGCATTGACCACAGCGACCATGGCGGCAACTGCCGGCATACCCGCCGCAGGCCATGCGCAGGCACAAGAACAGCAACTCGAGGAGGTCATCGTTACCGGTTCCCGCATCGCCACGGATGCAAATGTCGTTACTTCCAGCCCGGTGACCACGCTGCTGGCGGAAGAGATTGGCCAGCGTGGTGTCACCCGTGTGGAGGACCTGTTGAATGACCTCCCCTCCATCACCCCGGAATTGACCGCCAATGAATCGAACGGCGCGACCGGTACCGCGGTCGTGGACCTGCGCGGCCTCGGTTCCGAGCGCACACTGGTGCTGACCAATGGACACCGCATGGGCTTCGGTGATGTCTTTGAACTCGCACCGGACATCAACCAGGTGCCTGGCGCCCTGATCGAGCGCATCGAGGTGCTCACCGGTGGCGCCTCCTCGACCTATGGTTCGGATGCCATGTCCGGCGTCATCAACTTCATCATGAAAAAGGATTTCGAAGGAGTGCAGGTGGACTACCAGTACTCCGCCTACCAGCACAACCAGGGTGACGATGCGGTGCAGGCGCAAATCGCAGCCAACGGTTTTCAGCAGGCTCCCGACAGCGTCTGGGATGGGGACACCCAAAACATCAATATCACCATGGGCGTCAGCAGCGCCGATGGCCGGGGCAACATCACGGCCTACCTGGGTTACCGGGACATCAATGCGATCACCCAGTCCGAGCGCGACTTCAGCGCCTGCGCCCTGAGCAGCAGCGGGGGGGATACCTGCGCGGGTTCGGCGACCTTACCCACCGGCCTGTTTACCCCCTTTGACGGCAGCTTCTATTTCACCGTGGCCGGCGATCAATTCGTGCCCTGGGATTACTCCTACTACAATTACGGCCCGCTGAATCATTTCCAACGTCCGGACGAGCGTTACACCGCGGGTCTCTTCGGCCACTACGAGATCAACGAGCATGCGAATGTGTACACGGAATTCCAGTTCATGGATGACCGATCCAATGCCCAGATCGCACCCTCCGGCGCCTTTTTCGTGACCTCGACGATCAATTGCAGCAACGCCTTCCTGTCGGCCCAGCAGTTCGCCGCCATCGGCTGTACTGCTCCGACTGACGTGTTGCCTTTATACATCGGTCGGCGCAATGTGGAGGGCGGACCCCGCAATGACGACCTCCGGCATACCTCCTACCGGGTCCTCGGCGGTATTGAGGGCGAGATCAACGAGGCGTGGAGTTATGATGCCTACATCAACCTGTCCCGCACCATCTTTGGCGAAGTCTACAATAACGACCTGTCCACAACCCGCATCACCCGTTCCCTGGACGTGGTGGATGTCGGCGGCGTGCCCACCTGCCAGTCGGTGGTGGACGGCAGCGATCCCACCTGCGTCCCCTGGAACATCTTCGAAACGGGCGGTGTGACCCAAGCGGCAATCGATTACCTGACCTTACCCCTCTTCTCCACCGGTGAACTTCGGCAGGACCAGTACGTCGCCTTTCTCTCTGGTGACTTGACCAGCCATGGGATTATCAGTCCCATGGCGGAGGATGGTGTGCAGGTGGTGCTCGGTGCCGAATACCGCGACGAGCGGATGGACTTTGAACCGGACCTGGGCTACCAGAGTGGCGACGGCGCCGGACAGGGTGGCCCGGTCGCGGCGGTATCCGGTGGGCTTGATGTCACCGAATTCTTCCTGGAAACCCGCATACCCCTGGTGCAGAACCGGGAATGGATTGAATCCCTGACCATGGATGTCGGCTACCGCTATTCGGATTACAGCGGCGGCGTGACCACGGATACCTACAAGTTCCTCGGTGAATGGACAC
>MGYR01000175.1:0-434 GCA_001801825.1 Gammaproteobacteria bacterium RIFCSPLOWO2_02_FULL_56_15
AGGGAAACCAGGATTGAAAGCTTCTTTAACCGCATCACCCGGGACGAGCGGCTGTTCGCGATCGGCTACTGCGCATCGTCTGAGGCAACCGCTCTGGCAAGCCGGTCAATGCCGAAAGAATTACATTGTTCCGATCTTGATCGTTGGGAACAAGCGGGTGACAACCTCCTGCTGAGCTCGCAAGGCCCGCTGCACGTGGCGGTGATAGCAATGTCTGGGGAGGATGGTCCCTCAGGGAAGCTCGCCATCGTGCATGACATGAGTTTCATCACTCGACGCAGTGAAGAGACCAGGCGTTATGTCCTTTATCTTTTTATCGGGTTAGCGGCGTTCATTTCGCTGATTACGGTCATTATTGCCCAGTTGTCCTGGCGGGGGTGGATGACCGGCATGCAAACCCTGCTCCGGGGCGAAGCGCTCTTACGCCAACCGAA
>MGYR01000175.1:457-1284 GCA_001801825.1 Gammaproteobacteria bacterium RIFCSPLOWO2_02_FULL_56_15
TTCTGATTCGTGAATTGGAAGCAGATACACGCACCCGTGATGAAAGTCAGATGGCCTGGACGCCGGAAACGCTGCGCGCCATACTCCACGGCGAGTTGCGCGGTGGGGACGTAATCGTGGTATCCAACCGGGAACCCTACATCCACCAGCGACGCGGCGATCGTATCGAAGTGCAACGCCCGGCGAGCGGTTTGGTGACGGCGCTCGAACCGATCATGCGCGCCTGCTCCGGAACCTGGATTGCTCATGGCAGCGGCTCGGCCGATCGTGAAGTGGTCGACAAGAACGATCGAGTGGCAGTCCCCCCGGATAACCCTGCCTATCAGCTCCGGCGATTGTGGCTCACGAGAGAAGAGGAGAGCGGGTTCTATTACGGTTTTTCCAACGAAGGCCTCTGGCCGCTCTGTCATATCGCCCATGTACGACCAACCTTCCGCTCACGCGATTGGGCCCAGTATGTCGCCGTGAATAATAAGTTCGCCAAGGCCGTTGTGAGCGAGGCAAAGACAAATAACCCCGTTGTTCTGGTGCATGACTATCACTTCGCTCTGCTGCCAAAGATGATTCGCGAGGAACTGCCGGATGCGACAATCATAACCTTCTGGCACATTCCCTGGCCCAACCCCGAGTCATTCGCCATTTGCCCTTGGGGCCGGGAAGTGATCACTGGGTTACTGGGCAGCCACATTCTCGGTTTCCACACGCAATTCCACTGCAATAACTTCGTCGACACCATCGACCGCATGATCGAGGCCCGCGTCGACCGCGAGTCCTTCAATGTTTCTTTTGGCGGTAAACTGACTGCCGTCCGCCGCTATCCGATCTCG
>MGYR01000175.1:1292-1410 GCA_001801825.1 Gammaproteobacteria bacterium RIFCSPLOWO2_02_FULL_56_15
GCCGCCCGAGCCACAATTGCTGCAGAAGGACGTGCCATCGTGCCGGGTCAATATACGCCGCTTGGCCGACCTGCCGGCCGCGCATAAGATGGGTATCGGCGTTGATCGCCTCGACTAC
>MGYR01000175.1:1421-6958 GCA_001801825.1 Gammaproteobacteria bacterium RIFCSPLOWO2_02_FULL_56_15
CGAACTCAACCCGCAATGGATCGGGCATTTTACCTTTATTCAAATTGCCGCACCGACACGCACCGAGATTGATGAATATCAGCATCACGAGGCGCAAGTGAGAGCCATGGCGACGCAGATTAACAGCCGGTTCGAACGCCAGGGGCCGCCGCCCATACTTCTGAAGGTTGAGCATCACGAACCGCATGATGTCTATGAGTATTTCCGGGCGGCTGATCTTTGCTTTGTCAGCAGTCTGCACGACGGCATGAATCTGGTGGCCAAGGAGTTCATCGCGGCCCGTGACGACGAGCGCGGGGTCCTTATCCTTTCCCAGTTCACGGGCGCGGCGCGGGAACTGCCGGAAGCCTTGACCGTCAATCCTTATGATGCCGACCAGTGTGCGGCTGCATTGCACATTGCCCTGACCATGCCGGATACCGAACAACGCGACCGTATGCGCCTGATGCGCGGGCTTGTTGCTGAATTCAATGTCTACCGCTGGGCCGGCCGCATGCTGCTCGATGCCGCCGCCATGCGCAAGCGCAATCGCATCGTTAGCTCCGGTGATGTCGGTACAGCATGATCAAGGTTCGCAATCATCGCCTACTGCCGATACCATCAGCCGACTGGGCCTTTTTCCTCGACGTCGATGGTACGCTGCTGGAGATCGCCGATACACCCTCATCTGTGAAGGTCGATCGGTGTTTGCTCGAACTGATCGGACAACTGCATCGGGCAAATTCAGGCGCAGTTGCCCTCATCAGTGGGCGCTCCCTGACCAACCTCGACGAACTGCTCGGTCTGGTACGCCTTCCCATGGCAGGTCAACATGGGCTGGAACGGCGCGATGCGACCGGTCGCTTATGGATTCATGCCGCCCCCCCCGGCGCCAAGTGCGCAATACAGGATGCCCTTGCTCCGGTGCTGACTCGCCATCCCGGATTGTTGCTCGAAGACAAGGGACTGACACTGGCGCTGCACTACCGGCAGGCACCACGCCTCGCGGGTTATGTGCATCGTTTGATGACCCGGCTTGCGGCAACGGTTGGCCAGGGACTCGAATTGCAGCGAGGAAAATGCGTTGTCGAAGTCAAACCGGCGGGTGTCGACAAAGGGACGGCCATTGCCGAATACATGCTCGAGCCGCCGTTTATGAAGAGGTATCCTGTCTTCATCGGCGATGACCGCAACGATGAACATGGGTTTGCCATCATCAATAAGTATGCCGGATTATCGATCAAGGTCGGTAATGGCAAGACCTGCGCCCGCTTCCGTCTGCCCGACGTGGCAGCGGTACGGGACTGGCTGGCAAATGCCATGAAAGGATGGGAATGCAAAGCTTAGACCTGGCATTGATTGGTAACTGCACGGTGAGTGCGCTCGTCGATACACGGGCCAGTATCGTTTGGGGCTGTTTTCCCCGTTTTGACGGTGATCCGGTATTTTGCTCGCTCCTCAGTCCCGCCGCTGATCATGGTTATTTCACCATTGATCTGGCGGATTACGAACGGTCGGAGCAGCACTATCTGGACAATACGGCGATCCTTGTTACACGACTTTTTGACTGCCAAGGTGGCGTTGTGGAAGTCACGGATTTCGCCCCTCGATTCGGACAGTACGGTCGGATATTCAGACCGATGATGTTCGTTCGACGTATCCAAAGGCTTTCCGGCAGTCCCCGCCTGATATTACGACTTCGTCCTGCCTGCGACAACGGGGCTTCGAAACCTGAGGTGACCTGGGGTAGCAACCATATTCGATATGTGACGTCCGGTCTGGTATTACGTCTGACGACCGACGCCTCGTTGACGGCAATCCTTAAGGAAACGGCATTCTTCCTTGAAGATACGATAACATTGCTGCTGGGCGCCGACGAAACCATCCACGAAGCTGTCGGTGAGATGGGGCGCCATTTTCTCGAGGAGACGATACAGTATTGGCACGAGTGGGTACGTTATCTCGGCATCCCCTTTGAATGGCAAGCGGCAGTTATCCGCGCAGCCATTACGCTCAAACTGAACACCTACGATGACACCGGGGCCATAGTCGCCGCGATGACCACATCCATTCCGGAAGCTGCGGGTAGCGGCCGTAACTGGGACTACCGTTACTGTTGGCTGCGCGATGGATATTTTGTAGTGAACGCCCTGAACCGTCTGGGCGCGACACGCACCATGGAACATTATCTCGGTTACATCATAAATATCGCCGCTAATTCAGGCGGTGGCACTTTGCAACCAGTCTATGGCATCGATGGCAGGGCGGAACTGATCGAACACGAGACGCCGTCACTCACCGGTTATCAAGGAATGGGGCCGGTGCGCATCGGCAACCAGGCCCACCGTCAGATCCAGCATGACGTCTATGGTTCGGCCATTCTCGCCGCGACCCACGTCTTCTTCGATCAGCGTCTGACACGGCGTGGCGATGAAGCCTTATTCCGGCGGCTCGAATTGTTAGGTGAGCAGGCCAGGCTCTGCTGTGACCAACCGGATGCCGGGCTGTGGGAACTACGCGGCAGCGCCCGCGTACATACTTTCTCTGCCGTCATGTGCTGGGCTGCCTGTGACCGTCTCTGGAAAGTTGCCCGCCAGTTAGGACTGGATGAACGCGCGGCGTATTGGCATGATCATGCTCGCCAGATACACCAAACCATAAGCCGGCGTGCCTGGAACGAACGGCGCGGTTCATTCGTTTCAACCTTTGAGGGTGAAACGATGGATGCGAGCCTGCTCCTGCTGGCCGAAGTCGGATTCCTCGATACCACCGATCCGCGTTTTTCTGCCACAGTCGGCGCGGTCGAAAAAGACCTGCGACATGGCGACTTCATTTTTCGCTATATCGATCAGGACGATTTTGGTGAGCCTGAGAATGCCTTCCTCGTCTGCACCTTCTGGTATGTGAATGCCTTGGCGGCACTGGATCGCCGCGAGGAAGCGCGTGCGCTGTTCGAAAAGTTGTTGGCCTGCCGCAACCGGCATGGTCTGCTGGCGGAGCACATCGATCCCCGCAGTGGTGAACAGTGGGGCAACTTCGTGCAGACCTACAGCATGGTTGGACTGATCAATTCAGCCATCAGGCTTTCGATTCGCTGGGACCAGTCTTTCTAATGAAAGGTTGTAACCTCCGTAAGCGATAACTAATGACTATTTATACAACAGATACTATCTGATTCGACTTCTTGTTTGGAAATTCAGGCTTGTCCCATCACGTTCCTTTGGCTAAGATTCGCTCAGATCACCGCCGGATTGCCTCTGTCGAGGATCGATTCATACCATATCAAACAGGAGAGAAAAGCAAAATGCATAATTCGCATCTTACACCTTATGACAAGCCGGCGAACTGTGTGTGGTTCCGCATTCTTGATATGCGCCAGTGTCAGTAAAGACTGAAATCAATTTTCTATCCCTTCGACGTGTGTGGGTCCATGCGGATAGCACAACCGCAGTTTGATCTCGAAGTCTTTTTCAATCGAGTGCGCGCTGCTCCGGTACGCGTGCTTATGCTCGATTACGACGGCACGCTTGCGCCGTTTCATATCGACCCGGCGAGGGCTACCCCATACCCCGGCGTCGTTCCGCTGCTGGACGCCATCATGGATAACGGCGCTACCCGTCTCGTCATCGTGAGCGGTCGCTTGACCAAGGACCTGATTCCCTTGCTTGATCTCAAACGTCTGCCGGAACTGTGGGGTTCTCACAGCTGGGAACGGCTGCAGGAAAACGGTGAATACGTCACCCCGAGCCTCCGCCCCAGGGCGCTTGAATTGCTCGTAACGGCCGACGAGTGGATTACCGAGGTTGAGTCACTTGGCGCTCGCACCGAGCGCAAGCCGGCATGCTTGGCGATCCACTGGCGCGGGTTGGCCAATCTGAGGATCAACAATATTAAAACCAAAGTGTGCGACAAATGGGAGGAGTTCGCGCACGACGATGAACTAACCTGGCACGAGTTCGACGGCGGGGTTGAGCTTCGTGCAGCCGGTCATGACAAGGGCGACGTCGTGCACGCGCTCGCTGTCGAAGCAGGGCCTGATGCCGCGCTTGCCTATCTTGGTGACGATCAGACCGACGAACCCGCGTTCAAGACAATCCCGGAGCACGGCGCCACGGTACTGGTACGACCGCATTATCGGCGAACCAACGCCCGATTCTGGATCCGGCCCCCGGGTGGATTACGTGGATTTCTGGCCCGTTGGAACCAACACACTGGAGGACCGTCATGAGTTGGCCCGAAGAACTGTTAAGAGCCGGCGATCTCACTACCTGGGTCTCGGCATTCGTCATTGCGTTTGCAGTTGCGTTCATGCTGTTGTTTGCCCGGCAAATCCTGGTCGGCCGCCTTGCTACCTATGCCGTGACTGACAAGACGCCAATCGGAGATGTTCTCGCCCATATCCCCGGCGCCACTCGGCAGACATTTCTGCTGGTCTTGGCGTTATACACGGGCACGCTGGTTCTGGATCTGCCCCTATACATGGAACATCTCCTTGACAGCATTGTGATCATTGCGGTTCTGGCACAAGCGGCCTTATGGGCCGATCGTGGTATCGTGACGGGCCTGTCGCTTTATCTCAACTCAAAACAGCGAAGCGACGCGGTCGGCGCAAGCACGGTGGCATTGCTTGGATTCATTGCCCGCGTCGCGGCGTGGGCTCTGGCCGCACTCATGATTCTCGACAACCTTGGCTTCAATGTCAGCGCTCTGGTGGCGAGCCTCGGAATTGGCGGTATCGCCGTGGCCTTGGCAGTACAGAATATACTCGGGGATATTTTCGCGTCGCTTTCAATCACGCTCGACAAACCGTTCGTGGTCGGTGATTTCGTCGTCGTTGAGGACATCCTTGGCACGATCGAATACGTCGGCGTCAAAACCACGCGCCTACGCAGCTTATCCGGGGAACAGATTATATTTTCGAACGCGGAATTGTTGAAACGTTGCATCCGCAACTATGGGCGCATGGTCGAACGCCGCGTGCTATTCACCTTTGGCGTCGTGTATCAGACGCCCTACCGGAAGATCGAACGCATCCCCGCTATCGTGCGCGAAATTGTCGAACGGCAGCCACAGACCCGTTTCGACCGCGCTCACTTTAAAGCATACGGCGACTCCAGCCTTGATTTCGAGATTGTCTATTTTGTGCTTAACCCCGATTATAACGTCTACATGGACACGCAACAGTCGATCAACCTTGAGATATTCCGCTGCTTCGAGCAGGATAACATCGCATTCGCCTATCCGACTCGAACGCTGCATGTGTATGACGCCGGGCAAAGCACTAATTGAATAGAATCGCACTGCGTTGAACTACCGCCGAATATAATAAATCCCGTGCTATCGACAAATCCACGGCCCTGATGCAGGTCCGGAATCAGACGTTGAGCCCGTATTACGACAGCGGTGTCGTCGGCATGGTAAACAAGGGCATAGTCGGTTGATTATGTCGGGAGCTGATAATCCAGCGAAAACCGGCGATTGCGAAGTTTTTCCTCGTCTGCACCTTCTGGTATGTGAATGCCTTGGCGGCACTGGATCGCCGCGAGGAAGCGCGTGCG
>MGYR01000175.1:7012-10602 GCA_001801825.1 Gammaproteobacteria bacterium RIFCSPLOWO2_02_FULL_56_15
AGCGCGTGCGCTGTTCGAAAAGTTGTTGGCCTGCCGCAACCGGCACGGTCTGCTGGCGGAGCACATCGATCCCCACAGTGGTGAACAGTGGGGCAACTTCGTGCAGACCTACAGCATGGTTGGACTGATCAACGCCGCGATACGACTTTCGATAAGGTGGGATCAGGCTTTCTGAGTAGTCACGGGTTATTGCAAAACCCAGTTTCAGAACTCGGCCTCGGTCTCTTGCTCCAGCACTTCAATGCAAATGTCATCATCAGCCACGCTGACGATGAAATGGCCGCCGTGCATCAGTTTGCCGAACAGTAATTCCTCGGCCAGCGGTTTCTTGATCTTTTCCTGGATCAGGCGGGCCATGGGCCTGGCCCCCATGATCTTGTCATAACCATGCTCCGCCAGCCAGTGCCTGGCCGTGTCATCCGCATCCATGGTGACCTTCTTGTCATCAAGCTGGGTTTGCAGTTCTACCAGGAACTTGTCGACGACGTTCAGTATGGTGTCCCGTCCCAGTGCTGAGAATTCAATAATGGCATCAAGCCGGTTCCTGAATTCCGGGCTGAAGGCGCGTTTGATCTCCTCCATGGCATCGTGGGTATGATCCTGGCTGGTAAAGCCCATGGAACTGCGGCTGATCCGTTCCGCCCCGGCGTTGGTGGTCATGATGATGATCACATTTCGGAAGTCGCTTTTGCGACCATTGGTATCCGTGAGTGTCCCATGGTCCATCACCTGAAGCAGCAGATTGAAAACATCAGGATGCGCCTTTTCCATCTCATCCAGCAGCAATACCGCATGCGGATGCTTGTTTATGGCGTCGGTAAGCAGCCCCCCTTGATCGAAACCCACATACCCCGGAGGCGCACCGATGAGTCTCGAGACGGTATGACGCTCCATGTACTCGGACATGTCGATGCGCACGAGTTCTATACCCATGATGTTCGCCAGTTGCCGGCTTAGCTCGGTTTTACCGACACCGGTGGGACCCGCGAACAGGAACGAGCCGATCGGTGTCTGGGGATTCCCCAGTCCGGATCGGGCCGTCTTGATGGCGGTCGTCAGCGTCGTGATGGCCTTGTCCTGACCGAATACCACCATCTTCAGGTTCCTTTCCAGGTTCTTCATCACATCTTTGTCGGTGGACGTGACCGTCTTTGGCGGGATGCGGGCGATCTTCGCGACGATATTCTCAATATCCATTACTCCAATGGTCTTTTTCCGTTTTGAAGGCGGCAGGAGACGCTGAGAAGCCCCCGCCTCGTCGATGATATCGATGGCCTTGTCCGGCAGGTGGCGGTCAGTCAGATAGCGATCCGTCAGTTCGACGGCGGAGCGCAGGGCCTGGTTGGTGTACCTGACCTGATGATGCGTTTCAAACCGGGATTTCAGACCGTGCAGGATCTTGACCGTTTCCTCGATGGATGGTTCGCTGATGTCAATTTTCTGAAAACGCCGCGCCAGTGCGCGATCCTTTTCAAAAATTCCGCGGAATTCCTGGTACGTGGTGGAACCGATACATTTTATCTCCCCCGAGGCCAGTACCGGTTTGATGATATTCGAGGCATCCATGACCCCGCCGGATGCGGCGCCGGCGCCGATGATAGTATGAATCTCATCGATAAACAGTATGGACCCGGATGATTTCTTCAACTGCGCGATCACCGCCTTGAGGCGTTTTTCAAAGTCACCGCGATATTTCGTGCCCGCCAGGAGGGCGCCCATATCCAGGGCGTAGATCGTACTTTCCTCCAGCACCTCAGGAACTTCCTCATCAACGATCATCTTTGCCAGACCCTCGGCAATGGCCGTTTTTCCGACCCCGGCCTCGCCTACGTAGAGGGGATTATTCTTGCGACGCCGGCACAGGATCTGGATGGTCCTTTGCACTTCATCTTCACGGCCAATCAAGGGGTCAATCTTACCCTGCCGTGCCAGTTCGTTGAGATTATTCGCGTAGGCATCGAGGGGGTTTTGGCCACCACCTTCAAAATGGTTCTCATCCTCAGGGGTTGCGCCGGGGATGTTATTACCCTGGTTGGCCTCAGGGATCTTGGCAATGCCGTGCGAGATGTAGTTGACCACGTCGAGGCGGGCGATATTCTGGCGCGTGAGGAAATAGGCGGCATGGGATTCCCGCTCACCAAAGATCGCGACCAGGACATTGGCGCCGGTCACTTCTTTTTTGCCGGATGACTGTACATGAAACACCGCGCGTTGGAGCACTCTCTGGAAACCCAGAGTTGGCTGAGTGTCCCTTTCATCATCTTCAGGCAGTAGTGGTGAATGTTCCTCGATGAATCTCGCCAGCTCATCATGGAGGAGGTTCAGGTCCGCGCCGCAGGCACGCAGTACTCTGGCCGCCGAGGAATTATCCAGCAAGGCCAGCAGCAGATGCTCCACGGTCATGAATTCGTGACGTTTTTCCCGGGTCTTTCGTAAGGCCTCGTTGAGCGTCTGTTCGAGTTCTTTATCTAGCATCGTCTGACCTCTCAGGCTTTTTCCATGGTGCATAACAACGGATGATGGTTTTCCCGTGAATAATTATTCACCTGGGTTACCTTCGTTTCCGCAATGTCATAGGTATAGATACCACAAACCCCCTTGCCGAGGGTATGGACCTCAAGCATGATCCGTGTGGCGGTTTCACGGTCCAAAGCAAAAAACGCTTCTAGAATATGGACTACGAACTCCATCGGCGTGTAGTCATCGTTCACCAGGACGACATTGAACAATGGAGGACGTTTCAGCTTTGGCTGGGCCTCTTTCAGGGCGAGGCCGGAATCACCTTGTTTATCAGTCTCCTTGCTCATGAATATCGGGGCATATAAGGGGGCTCATCATGGATGATTTTACATCATTTAGCAGCATTCAGCGATGTAAAGTATCCGGAATGGTTCCAAGTCCTATATCCGCAGCACAGTCATGATAATCGGTTATCTTATCTCCTTTGACCGGCGGCGTGGGTCAAGTTCTTTATCCCCTGGGATTTCACGGTTATTCTGCCGCCTCCCACGTCTGATTGAGTGGCCGGGAGTTCTGTTCAGTTATATAGCGACTCTGGCCGCAATGGGTTATTGTTCCAGTATGAATAACGAGCGGATCAGCACCGGGTTCGAAGCATTCTTTTTTGAGCGGCTTTCCGGATTGGCCGGGCGGATACCTCATGAATTTCCGCAGGAGCTTATCCCGACCGGGCACCGTCCGGCTGCTGTCCTCCTCATGTTCTGGCCGGTGGATAGTGGCGGTGTGGAAATGGTGTTGACCAGGAGAACCGACCAGGTCTCCAGCCACCGTGGACAGGTTTCCTTTCCCGGCGGTGGGGTGGGTGACGACGAGACCTATGAGTCAGCCGCGTTGCGGGAAAGCTATGAAGAACTTGGTATCGCGCCTGAACTGGTGACGATCATGGGGCGTCTGGATGATGCCTGGAGCCGGAATGGACATCATGTGATTCCCTATGTGGGATGGCTGGAAAAAAGGCCGGCGGTAACACCCAATCCCCGGGAAGTCGCGGAGGTAATCTTCGCCGATATGGAGACCCTGCTGCGGCCGGAGAGCGCATGCGAACACCGGGTCCAGGTGGATGGGGAATG
>MGYR01000176.1:0-136 GCA_001801825.1 Gammaproteobacteria bacterium RIFCSPLOWO2_02_FULL_56_15
TCGCAGCTTTGCCATGCATTGATCTTGGGCACCTCGAGATGCCACAGCAGACTTCGTATCATTTCAAGCGTGATGTCTGAAGTCCGGTAGCTGTGGTTTTCGACCCCCAGGATTTCTGCAGTCTTCGCAGCGTTGG
>MGYR01000176.1:151-5851 GCA_001801825.1 Gammaproteobacteria bacterium RIFCSPLOWO2_02_FULL_56_15
CATCCCCCACATCGAGAGTGAAGGTTCTAACTGGAATATATCGGGACGCCAGCGCCACGACCGCCGCGGAATCCATCCCTCCGGAGAGATAGGCCCCCACCTCGACATCGGCAGTGAGATGCGCCTTTACGGAATCCGCGAGGATCTCCAGCGGATCATCCACTGTCACGGACTGCTGCGTAGTAAAGCTTTCCAGGTGGTGACCGTCATTACTGTTCCAGTACAGGATGTGTCCCGGAGGCAACTGCCGGATGCCCGTAAACATAGTTTTGTCTCCGGGCAGGTAGCGGAAATTCAACAACAGATGCAGGGAGTTGGTATCCAGCGCAGACTTGTGCTCCATACCCGGTAGGATGGCCTTGGCTTCCGATGCAAAAATGAGTCTCCTCCCATCTGTGATGTGGTAGAAAAGGGGTTTGATGCCCATGCTGTCCCTGACCAACATGGCCTTACTCTGTTGCCTGTCCCAGAGTGCAAAGGCAAACATGCCCCGCAACCTCGAAAAACCAGCGCTTCCATGGACATGATAAGTGTGCAGTATGACTTCCGTGTCTGATTCAGTTCTAAAACGGATACCGTGGCTGGCAAGTTCCTTGCGTAATTCCCTGTAGTTGTAGATCTCGCCGTTATATACCAGCGCCAGATTCCCATCATTGACCGTCATCGGCTGTCGGCCCGTCTCCAGATCAATAATGGCCAGCCGGCAATGCGCCAGGGCTGCGTGCTTATCCAGCAGGATGCCACTGCCGTCCGGGCCACGATGGATCAGCTTCGCCAGCATGCGACGGAGTAATCTCTCATCATCATCGCCAGCCACAGGACGCGGGGAGAACCAGCCGGCGATCCCACACATCTTCAATGCACCCCGGGAACCAGGATATCCGGCGGCAACACGGGATAGGATTCCAGATAAGCAACCACGAAATGAGCGACATCGATCGTTTCCGACAACAATCGTGTGCGTGCTTCCAGCGCCTTGTTTCGATCAAATCCGAGGACCCAGTCCAGTGCGGCTTGCAGATTGCCGCGATCAAGAGACCTGACATTTTGCACAAGTCCGTAGCGGCTTTCCTGTTCATTGGTATACCCCCTGCCGGTCTGTGCCGCATAGACGGAGGGCACACCCAGAACGGCACACTCGGAAGCCATGGTTGCACTTTCCCCGATAAAGCCTCGGCAAAACGCCATGACATGATGCAGGGCGGCCGGATCTCCTCTGTAGTTATATTCCGTAAAAGTTTCCGGCAACGGCTGCTCGGAGGAGATAATGACCCTGCCCTGTGCAGCGAGTTGCTTCACCACATAATCAAGCAGTGAGTGATCCCAGCCGTGTTCCTCCAGATCGTGACTGGCCTTCCAGGATACCAGCCTGATCAGGAAGCTATCTCCTTCCGCCGCTAGACCGTTACGTACGGCGGTCTCGCGATCCGGGGTGAAATAACCGGGGCGCAGATAGGACAACTCATGGTATCCCGGATAGCGGACGGTCTTATGCTCCGGAACCCAACCTTCATAGCATCGCGGCACGATCACCCGCGAAGCCAGGGGGTAGGTCATGGCATTCTGTAATCGTGCATTTTCCGTATCATAGAACACCAGGGATGGAATCCCTGTGACTGCCCCCACATGGGCGATGAAGATGCCGCCGATACCCGCCATAATATCCGGTCTGAACTCCCTGACTTTCCGGTACAGCCGGTAGTCCCGGACCAACAACTCACGAAACAGCAAGGCCACACTGCCGTCAGCCTGGGACGTGAGGGAAATATGTGGAATGGACAGGCTGTCCAGCAACTGGTGTGTCACCTCCTTGTCCCTGCTGGTCACAAGTATCTTATGCCCTTTCCCCGTCAGCTGCCTGATTGGATTCCTGAAAAAATGGACGTGTGCGGGGTGGCCGATATCAAAGAGAATCTGCATTATTCACTGGTACGCTGGTAAAGCAGCATGGTGATCTGCTCGGATACCAGGCCAATCAGAAATATGATGACGCTGCACATGAACAGCACCGCGCTCATATTGGTAAACCGGCCCAGCGTCACGAAGGTATAGATATAATAACAAAGGCCCGTGAGGAAAGTTGCCAGGCTGAAAGGAAAAAATACTTTCAGAGGTGAGTACAGAGTGCCAATCTTGAAAAGAATCAGGAGAAATCGTACTCCATCCTTGACGAGCCTGATGTGACTATTCCCGATCCGCTGTTCTACTTTCACTGGGACATAAGCAACGGTATATCCGGCCCGGAAAAACGCGAGGGTACTGGTCGCCGGATAGGAAAATCCGTTGGGTAACAAGTGCAGGAACTCCCGGAAGCGATCCGCCCGCGCAGCCCGGAAACCGGAGGTCAGATCCTTAACTCTGTGGTTAACCATGAAGCTGGCAAAACGATTATAGATACTATTGGCAATCAGTCTCGGCAGGTTGGCCTGGGATGCCGCACTGCGGGCGCCGACCACGAGATCGAAACCCTCATCCATCTTGTGCAGCAAATCCGGAATGGCTACGGGGTCATGCTGGCCGTCGCCATCCATCAGTACCAGTATCTCGCCTGAAGCAAACCTGGCTCCGGTTTTGACCGCAGCGCCGTTTCCCATGCTCTCGGGGATAGGCAGGCGGGTCACCCCAAAACGCTCGCAGATCTGTGGCGTCTCATCCGTTGACCCGTCATCGACAACGATAATTTCAGCACCACCGCAAACTTCCAGCAGCTTGGGCAGGATCTTTTCCAGCCCCCTGGCCTCGTTACGCGCAGGGATAATTATACTCAGCTTGCCTGATTCCATTTTGTATCCGCCCCCCTGTTACCTGGATCTCAATTGTGACTGCAATCCATCTATCGTTTCATTATATTCATTCAGAATATCTCTTTCCCTGATCCTGTTGAGCTGTTGCTGGGCCGCTTCGTGTTCTCCGGTTTCAATCAATATCGCCGTCAGCTGCAATTGCTGCTGAAGACCATCAGGGTCAAGGCTGATCGATCTCTCAACCGCAGTCCTGGCATGAGGGTAATCGTGCATATGAACCCTGAGATATTCACTGATCGCATACATCAGTGTGGCGGCGCCCCGGCCTGCCAAGGTTGTGTTATTCATCAGCGAATTGATAGCGTTGCTGATTATAGTCTGCTCCACTTTGCAGGTCCCTTGGGAATGACAACTCAGCATGGCACGTATCGCCATCATTCCCGTTGCTCCGGGAGAAGCGGTTGCAAGCTTATTATACAATTCCCGCAGCAAATCTACTTCCGTCTTTTTACCATAGGTGGAATCAAGTAACACCAGAGAAACCAGGGCCTCCACGGCACCGCCTTGCAATCGGTTCGCCTTCAGGAAATGCTCCCGCGCGCCATCGTAAAGCACCTGTCTGTCACCGGTAAAATCCGTTGCTTCAAGCATCAATGCATAAATCCTCGCCAGTTCGTAATTGGAGATTGGCGAATCCGGGTGATGCTGGACCTGGTAGTAACGCCACATAATCTCATCTCCCCATTGCACGGCGCGCATCGAGGTAACCAGAGCGTAGACCACCAACAGCGCTGAGACCAGACCGTATTTGAATAGTGGGGAAACCATATTGGAGACGCCGCCGAGCAGGGGATGAAACAATGCCAGCAACAGGCCAGCAACCGGCAAGTAATTCCTGTGTTCATGGACAAGTTCCAGGGGCAGAAAGCTTGACTCGAGGCTGTGACCGACGAGATAAAACATGATCCCGAAACTGATGACGGGATACTTCTTGCGCATGCGCCAACCCACCAGGGCGAGACCGACAAGACCGGCAATTGCAAAGACTGTGGTCACCGGTTGCAGCAAACTCAGAGACACATCGAAATCATCATGAAACAGCGCCAGCTCGCGGTTATTCGGCATGAGGATCAGATAGATATAAAACCAGATGACTCTCGATTCCGTAAGCAGCCTCTGTAATAGAGTAAAAGTCCTCTGCTGATAACCCGAGAGCGCCAATTCCGGCTGCAACGCGACCAGCAGCATCAGTATCAGCAGGGGGAGAAGAACAAAAAGGAAATGAATAATATACAGAAAATTCCGGTCCCGATCCGACTGGCCGCGGAACCTGAACAGTAAGATCTCAAGCAACGCGGCATACAGGGGAAGCAAGATCCCATTCTCCTTGCAAAGCGCCGCCAGCAAGACAAATACAGTCAGGCCCGCAATCACTCGAAGATGCCCCTTGCCTGTTGTCAGCAGCGCTATTCTGCCCCGCGTATAAACCCATAGACCGGCAAGGACAAACATGGCCGACAGACTGTTCATCCGCTGGACCACATATAGCACGCTGGTCAGGTTGATCGGATGCAGACTCCAAGCCAGGGCAACCACCAATGCAATACGTCTGATCCCGATCGCATCGATTTTTGCATTTGCTGCAAGTGACATCCCCTGTAACAACAGCACGATCAGGAAATATAGTAAGATACCGTTAACCGCATGGATACATACATTGACCAGCTTGAAATAGAAAGGGTCGTAACCCGCCAGAAGCAGGTTGATGGCAAAAGTCAACATGCTGAGGGGCCTTCCCGCGGGGCTGCTGAATCCGGAAGCCAGGATGGATTGGATTCTGGAAAGTAAATCATCCCCGCCGGCGAGAATAGTGTTATTTATGATATTCGGGTAATCATCAAAGATGAATCCACCGGACAACCCAGCCGCATAGACCAACAGTACCGCCAACAGGATCAGACCCACTGTCAGCCAGTTGTAGCCAGCAATAGTATTCATTCCAGGAAACACTTTAGTCCCGAGATGCTCGTTTTCTAGGATTCGCATGGGGCTGCGCCTTTGCCGGACCTCTTGAGGACAGGGTCTTATTCCCTGACACTGGTTTTCTCAGCCAATTCCCGCACCTGGCTGTTCAGCAGGGCAAAACTTTTACGGGAAGCCAGCTTATGCCCAGGATTGGCGTCCAGAAAGGTTTTATAGGCCTGCAAGGCCGATCGTGCAGGCTCTGTATCTTTCAGCGCGATAAGTAGATTTAACTGTAGCTCAAATCTCTGGGGAGTGGGACTTAGAACAGTCCCCTGGCTGATATTGGCTAGTGCACATTGACTGTCACCGATATGAAGGCACACTAGCGCAGCCAGTTCGTGCAGCATGCCTCTGTACCTGCGGTATCTGGGCTGATCCAGGAGACTGACGATCAGATTGACCAACTGGTAGGGATCCACCAGCCGACAATCCTGATAGAGCATATCCTTCACTACCAGGTCGATGGCGCCAACTGTGCTCCGCGCATACCATTCATCGAGGTTGATGTTAGCGAAGAGAGTACTCCAGTCCGCTTCCGGCACCGTCCGGTTGAAGCGACAGGCGGTGAAGTAGATCTTTCTCACATACAACATCAAGGCATGGTTGTGGGTGGCCGTGATTTTTTGGAAACTCTCGGTAAGGCGATCATAATCTCCCATCATCACATACGTATCCATCAAATTGGACCACGCCCTGATCGAGTCAGGTTGCATGCTGGCCCGTTCTACCGCATTGACGTAAGGATTTGCGTAGGATGCGTTTTCCCGGGCAGTAACCAGGCTGAGCAACAGGATTGCCAGCGCTGCGCACACATAGCCAATCGATTTTTTATATCTGTTGCCCACATGGAATATTAACCAGGCGACCAGTACGCACGGCCCAAGCAGCGGCAGGTAATTGCGATGTTCAAAATAGAGTTCCAGACTGAGGA
>MGYR01000176.1:5857-15715 GCA_001801825.1 Gammaproteobacteria bacterium RIFCSPLOWO2_02_FULL_56_15
ATTCAAGAAGGTGCCCTCCCAGAAACCAGAGGATGGCGAACCCGATGACCGGCTGCCGCCTCCGGTAATACCACCCCAGCCCGATCAGCCCGACGATTCCCATCAGGTAAAGCACCATCTCCGGCGGCGCCCCCCATCCGGCGACCACAGGAAAGTCATCATTGAATATCGAAAAGACACCGGGTTGCGGCAGGAAGATTTTTGACAGATAGTCGAACAACACCATCGGCTGGGTCAACAGCCGCTCCAACATGCCAAAGTGCCGGGTCTCAAAATCCTCCAATGTCGAGTTGAAATTCATGGCCAGATACGCCAGCAACACGGCCAATGGGACAGCCAGAAAGGTTCCCGCCCACCACCGGAACCGGGGGCGCTTATTCAAGCCTGTCAGCAGGGTCGATTCCAGGACAAGGATATACAGCGGCAGCAGTATTCCGATCTCTTTCGACAGTATACCCAGGATTAGACCGCCTCCGACCGCAAGACTCATACCGATCATGTCTCTCAGGCTGTCGCTATTTACGTATCTGCCCCGGTAATGAAGATAACCATACAGACCGGACAGGGTGAAAAACACCGCCAGTTGGGTCATGCGCTGGACGACGTAGAGCACTGTGGTTGTCTGCAGCGGATGAAGCAACCACAGGGCAGCGACCAGCAGGGGAAATATGCGATTGCCTGACTCGTCAATCCTGGTCGAGGCCACCAGTCGCCTGCAGATCAGGACAATTAGAGCGCCGTTCAGCAGATGGAGGCAAAGATTGACCAGCTTGAAGCTGAAAGGATCATTCGGCCAGCCTGCATGTTGGAGGGCAAAACTCAGCAGCGACAGGGGCCGCCCGGACGGGCCGGCGGTACCGCTAAAGATATAACTCGGGTAACCTTCTGTCCTGATCAGATCCAGGCCATAAAGATTAACGTAATCATCACCCCAAAATGGCGTATCCAGCGCCCCATAGTACAGCCATCCGGTCAGCAGGAGAATTCCACACGCGGGTAATGCTTGTCGGATACTGCGGGCTATCGTATCGGGCATGAAATCGGGCATAAAAAAGGCCACCTTCAGGGTGGCCTTTTTTGTTCTGTATTCAGGCTGTGTGGTCTGCTATCCGTAAGCCTGAATCTGCATCAGCTATTTGCAGGCGCCCGGCAGGAACTTGGAGTCTAGGCTGCCAGCACCGGCACAAACCCAAGTTGCACCGGAATCGGTTGAAGTCAGCGTTAGAGACTGACCCTGGATGTCAGTGCTGACACCGCCGGTGGACATCGTCGCCGTAATCACAACATTCGTAGCTGTCCCGCTAAGGCTGACTGAGGCCACATACTTGCCTGCCGTCGTGGCGCTTAGGGAGTTGATTGTGGGCGGCACAGTACCGCGGTCAGAAATCCACTCGGCCAGTGGGATCTTGACACCAGAAGTCAGCGTCATGGCCTCTGCCATCTGGGCTCGGGCGATATAATCCGAGTAGGCCGGGATGGCCACTGCGGCCAGGATACCGATAATCGCGACAACGATCATCAGTTCGATAAGGGTGAAACCCTGTTGTACTCTTTTCATATACTTACTCCTCAGTAGGTATTCATTATAAGGTCTTGCTTCAAGATGAGCGGAACCGCCGCATCAAGATACCGCATGCTGTTCCTACGGTAATATTTACATATCTTAAATTGCATAATATATGCCAGAAAGGTATTTCCCGGATGGATTGTTGCATCATAACGCTGTGATCGATGATAAGCTTATGTTCTCTAAAGCTAATGTATGAAAATAATATCTTGCGCCAGGATCAAATCGTCTGAGTATCGACCCTGCCTCAGGAGCGATCCTGACAAAAATTGTCACGAACTGACATTTTCTGTCTAAAACATGCATCGCCTGCGAGTCACTCACCTTGGGATTCAACCCTTTCTCAGCCGCAGCTTCCGAATCCGGTAACGGAGTGAACGCAGGCTGGTGCCCAGGAAATCAGCAGTCGCAGCCAGATCCCACCGGTTTCTCTCCAAGCCTTCCTGAATGGTATTGCGCTCTATATTGTCGAGGTAGCGCTCCAATTCTATTGGTCCCTCTAGTACCTGTCCGGTTTGCCGCTGGGCGGTGACCTGCTCCAACCTGAGATCAACTGGAGTGATTAAAAGATTCTCGCAAAGAGTGATCGCTCGTTCCAGTATATTTTCAAGTTCCCTTACATTGCCTGGAAAAGAATATTGGATCAGGGCACTCATTGCCTCCTCGGTTATCCTGATACCACGCTGTCCACTGTGCAGCGAAAACTTATCGATGAGGTGTTTGACGATCTCCGGTATATCCTCTTTTCTCTCTCGAAGCGGCGAAACACTGAGTTCGATTACATTGATCCGGTAAAAGAAGTCCTTCCTGAATGTGCCTCGTTCCGTCTCCAGAGAGAGATTCTTATGAGTCGCACTTAGCAGTCTTACATCGACCGCCACTTCACTCTGGCTGCCTATGGGACGAATTCTTTTTTCCTGGATCGCGCGTAGCAGTTTCACCTGCATCGCTAATGGCAGCTCGGCGACTTCATCAAGAAACAAAGTACCGCCCTCCGCCGCCTGAAACAATCCGGTCTTATCAAAATCAGCGCCTGTGAAACTCCCTTTTTTGTGGCCGAAAAATTCACTTTCCATCAGGTCAGGTGGGATAGCTCCGCAATTTACCGGGACAAAATACTGTGCCGCCCTGGGTCCCTCTTCATGGATCATCCTCGCAACCAGTTCTTTGCCGGTACCGGATTCACCACTGATGTAGATCGGCGCCTGGCTCCTGGCCAGCTTGGAAATCGTCTTGCGCAGATCCTGGATCGACTTGCTGTTGCCGATAAGCTTCCTATCGGTATGCGATCCAGCCTCCGTCAACCTGAGTGCGCTGTTGACCATCGCCCTCAATACAGCGAGATCTACCGGCTTGTTGATGAAGTCAAAAGCACCTGATTTGAGTGCGGTTATGGCTGTTTCCATGTTGCCATGCGCTGTTATCACAGCTACCGGGATTTTCGGGTAATGTATCTGCATAAAGGCAACGAATTCAATGCCATTACCATCCGGCAGGCGCATATCGGTCAGGCAGAGATCAAAGTTTTCCGACCCGAGAAGTCTTCTGGCAGCCGCCAGATCCGGCGCGCTCTTGCAGGTAATCTGCATCCGGGTCAGGGTGATCTCGAGCAGTTCCCTGATATCGGGCTCGTCATCGATTATTAATGCACTATGACGGTCGCTGTTCATACTCTTCTATATCAGGCTGTGTTGCTTTTCGGGATGCGCAAATTTTATCCTGAAACAGCAACCGTTACTGCTATTGTCGTGCAGATTCAGTGTTGCTTGATTGGCCTCACATAATTCACGAGCAATATACAGTCCGAGACCAGTACCTCCGGCAGCGGTGGTGAAGAAAGGTTCAAAAAGGTGCTGAACGGCATCTTCAGAAATCCCTGTTCCGAAATCACGCACGTCAATATAGGGTCTGCCTGTGGTTTCCTCAATCGCCATATTGATTACTATTGCAGGTCGCTTGCCATTCGCGTACCGAATGCCATTTTCAAGCAGATTGATCAGGATCTGCCTGAATTGGGCTGCATCCATTCTTACTTTAGTACCACCCTGGCAGGTTTTCTGCAATTCTATCGTATCACGTTGGAGTGGCGGACGGGTTATAAACTCCTGCAGAAAATCTTCCAGCCAGACCTCAAGCTCCATGACCACCGGGAGTGAGCGTTCCCTACGGCTGATACTCTGAATATTCTCGATGATGCGGTTGATGCGGCGGGAATGGTCTTCGATGATCGCAGTCAATCGCCGGTCATCCGGTTTGAGAGAATTTGATTCCGAGAGCAACTGGCCTGCGTGACTGATCGCTCCAAGGGGGTTGCGAATCTCATGGGCAATACTGGCAGTTAACCGGGCAAGGGAGGCCAGTTTCATCTGCTGTGCCCGCTGTAATTGCAGCGAAACATCATCAAGAAATACCAGGATCTCGATTCGGTCTTCCAGGTTTAATACTACGAAAGAGGCCTGGATATCGATCCCACCCCCGTTGGGATGGATGATCGCGTTATTCTTTCCTCCCCCCGACTTCCATTGCAGTGCATTCTGATAGATCTCACTGGAAAGTACTCCAATATTTTTACCTTCCATGTTTCCAGCGAGCCCCAGTAAATGGCCTGCGGACTCGTTCACCAGTCGTATATCCAGATTTTCATCCAATACGACGATTCCTGACTGTAGCCTTTGAACGATATGCTCGTTAAGCCGGGCGAGATTTTCGAGATCAATCCGGCTCTGCTGGGCTCGCGCCTCCGACTCCCTCACCCTGCCGGCAAGTACATAACTTATCCCTGCGGTCATGAAGTACGTGATGCCAAGCAAACCCGCGTGGGTATAGTTAGGCAGCGGCAAAAATCGGAAGAGGTGGACATAGATTTCCTCTCCCAGCACCGCGATTGTCGCCAAGGCGGCAAACAGGAACCCGATCTTGCCCGGGATCAGGAGGCTGCCGAATGCAACGGTTATCGCCAGCAACATCCCGAAACCACTGCTGAGTCCGTTACTTGCGTACATCAACAGGGTGATGATGGTGATGTCTGTGAACACCTGGATGCATACCTGGAAACCATAAGGCGGTCTTCTGAGGCGGCTTACAAACTGTGCCAGTACTGAAAGTATCAGGTATAGGTGGGAACAGTTGAAAAACAGATCCTTGTCATAAACACCAAAAGGAGCAGGCAGCTGGCCGGTCCAATAGAGGGTTACAAAGAGGAAAGCAAGCAGGAACCGGTAAAAATTAAAATAGGTGAGTGCGTTCCAGGGATTCTTGTGCACCTGATTGGTTTCGATTAGCGTTTTCATCCGTCTTTGTTTATCATTGCGGCTTCCCGATGTTCCTCGGAACAATAGAATTTGTTATCCGGTCCGCGGATCGCATCCTCCTGCAACGTATACAGATCGCAACAAGCGCACCTGACCATCTTCGAGGCCTGCTTGTCCTGCGCCCTGACATCTGTTTGGGGGCTACCGGAAAATAACCTGTATACCAGGCGCAAAAGTATCCAGGCAACGGCACAAACCAGAATTATTCGAACCATGAACCGATTATGTATGATAATGGATGAAGTTGGAATTATCGGGAATATTGCATTACCTGTATTCTTCACTCCAGATTATCAATACTTCAGGCAATCCTTAGCTTAAGCTCAAATCCTGCGAGACATAAATGAATCTACATGAATATCAAGCAAAAATGTTGCTCTCCGAATATGGAATACGGGTCCCGCCCGGTAAACCCGTACATTCCGAAAAGGAGGCCTCCCGTGTGGCCGATGAACTCGGTGGTGATGCCTGGGTGGTCAAGGCCCAGGTGCATGCCGGAGGACGAGGCAAGGCCGGTGGTGTAAAACTGGTCCATGGCAAGCAGCAACTCGATGAGTGCGTAAAAAAAATGCTCGGCGCCCGGCTGGTTACCCGGCAATCCGGACTCAAGGGCAAACCGGTGAACTGCGTATTGATCCAGAGTGTCTCCGCCATCCAGTCGGAACTTTACCTGGGTTTGCTGGTGGATCGCAATGCACGACGCATCTCTGTTATGGCTTCGCGTGCCGGCGGCATGGATATCGAGGAAGTCGCCGCGAAAGAACCGGAAAAGATCTTCAGCTTCCGGGTGGATCCCCTGCTGGGTCTGCAGCAATACCAGAGCCGACAGCTAGGCTTTTCACTGAAGCTGGATGACAAACAGCGCAAACAACTGGTCAGCATCCTCGCCGGGCTGTACCGCCTGTTCACGGAAAAAGACTTGAGCCTGATCGAGATCAATCCGCTGATCATCACCTCCAGTGGGGACCTGGAATGTCTGGATGCCAAGATCTCCGTGGAAGATAACGCCCTGTTCCGGCAAACGACCCTGGAGAACTGGCGTGACCCGACCCAGGAAGACGAGAAAGAGAATCGGGCCAAGATGCATGACTTGAACTACGTCGCACTGGAAGGAAACATAGCCTGCATGGTCAATGGCGCGGGGCTGGCCATGGCCACCATGGATATCATCAAGCTGCACGGGGGAGAGCCAGCCAACTTCCTGGATGTTGGCGGGGGCGCTACTAAAGAGCGTGTCGCCGAGGCATTCAAACTAATTGCCTCCGATGAGCAAGTCAGGGCGATCCTGGTCAATATTTTTGGGGGGATTGTCCGCTGCGACCTGATTGCAGAGGGAATCATCGCGGCTATTCATGAAGTGAATGTGAATATCCCGGTCGTGGTCAGACTGCAAGGCACGAAGGTGAGTGAAGGCAAGCAACTGCTTGATGAAAGCGGTCTGAAGATTGTGTCCACGGATGACCTGACCGACGCCGCAAACCGGGTCGTAGCTGTGGCGAAAGGAGATAACTGATGGCTATCCTCGTTGACAGGCACACCAAAGTCCTCGTACAGGGATTTACCGGCAGGCAGGGTACCTTCCATGCCGAGCAGGCCATTGCCTACGGTACCCAGGTTGTCGGAGGTGTAACTCCGGGCAGGGGCGGATCGAACCATCTGGACCGGCCGGTCTTCGATACAATGCAGGATGCGGTGGACGCGACCGGCGCCGATGCCAGCATGATCATGGTGCCTGCAGCCTTTGCTGCGGAGTCCATTGCGGAAGCCGCACAGGCGGGGATCAGACTGATCGTCTGTATCACGGAAGGCATACCGGTCCTGGATATGCTCCGGGTGCGGGCTTTTCTGGATCAATTTCCTGACACGCGTCTTATCGGTCCCAATTGCCCAGGGATTATCACACCAGGACAGTGCAAGATTGGCATCATGCCGGCCAACATCCACAGTCCGGGCGCAATCGGGATTGTCTCCCGATCCGGCACGCTGACCTATGAAGCCGTCCATCAGACTACCATTGCAGGACTGGGGCAGAGCACCTGCATC
The DNA here is from genome assembly GCA_001801825.1 of Gammaproteobacteria bacterium RIFCSPLOWO2_02_FULL_56_15. Lineage (GTDB taxonomy): Bacteria > Pseudomonadota > Gammaproteobacteria > Eutrophobiales > Eutrophobiaceae > 2-02-FULL-56-15. Next base: position 12,779 of record MGYR01000176.1, read on the forward strand.
GGCATTGGCGGGGACCCCATCCACGGGATGGACTTTATCGACTGTCTGGCGAGCTTTGAGAAGGACGTAAGCACCAAGGGCATTATCATGGTAGGCGAGATTGGCGGATCCGCCGAGGAAGAGGCGGCGGGCTTCATCAAACAAAATGTCAGCAAACCCGTAGTAGCTTATATCGCCGGGGTAACCGCCCCCCCGGGCAGACGCATGGGCCATGCGGGCGCCATCATTTCCGGAGGCAAGGGCACGGCGGACAACAAGTTCACGGCACTTGAGGCTGCCGGGGTGAAGACGGTCCGGTCCCCGGCGCTCCTGGGTTCCGCCATGGCGGAACTGCTGCGCGGCTAATCCGCTAAAACCACAAACTGGAGACAGCCGGTTGCCCCGGATTGCTTCTGCTCAACCCTCAGAAAAGCGTATAAATGAACGGGGCGACCACCGAACCCTGTCCAAACACTATGAGCGCCCCAAGCAACACTAAGACAATAAGGATGGGCGCCAGCCAGTATTTCTTCCGTTCCCGCATGAACAACCAGAGATCTGCAAGCAACTCGATCATCAGAAAGGCCTCCCCATGGAGTCTGCAGTTCGCTTCCGGCTGGGTATCCGGTAGGAGTCCAACGAACTATCCGGTCTCAACCCGGCATGGTTGGTCCCGAAACAGCGCAGCAGGTAGCCCGTCGGGGTCAACACCAGATAATACAGGATGGCCAGGATAAGCGGCGTGGTCACCCGGTTGAGCGACCGCCCCAGTTTCATCCAGGGACGATAAAGGTGAATCAGAGTCATCGGCGACAGCACGGTCCAGGTCATCAGAAAACTGGAAAGCCACCAGGGCCAGTACACGGGTGGCACTCTGCCAAGCCACCAGGGGAATAGCATCCCAAACAGTACGACCACCATCAATGAGATGACCATGCCGAATTTCTGCAGTCCGAATCTATCGGGAGAGAGAGTAGCCTTGGTTGTCATGTTCAATCAGGATCGAATTCCTTTATCCAATCATCTTTATTTGGCTTCGCTGGCTGATCCTGCTTCAAGACAAGAATATTCTCCATGACCAGGATATCCATCTCGGTCCGCATGAAACAGCGGTAGGCATCTTCTGGAGTACAGACTAGCGGTTCGCCGCGTACGTTGAAAGAGGTGTTGACCAATACTGCGCATCCGGTGATTTCCGCAAAGGCGCTGATCAACGCATGGTAGCGCGGATTCGTGTCTTGATGCACCGTCTGTATTCTGGCCGAATAATCCACATGCGTTACGGCCGGCAGGCGCGAGCGGCGCACTTTGAGAAGATCGAGACCGGTGAGGGAGGCTTCTTCAGCACTCACTTCCATACGCAATTCATCACGCAGGGCTCCCACCAGTAGCATATAGGGTGAAGCCGACCCCGGTTCGAAATAGTCAGAGGTCTTTTCCACCTGTACTGATGGGGCGAAGGGACGGAAGGATTCCCGGTATTTAATCTTGAGATTCATCGTCGACTGCATTTGCGGATTACGGGGATCGCCCAGAATGGAACGGCACCCCAGTGCCCGGGGCCCGAATTCCATGCGTCCCTGGAACCAGCCGATGATATCACCTTGCGCCAGTCTTTCGGCCACGTACGGCAGCAGTTCATAATCCGGCATTTCAGTATAAACCGCCCCTTGGGTGGTCATTGTTTTCCCGATCATCGCGTTGGAATAACCCGGCCCCAGATAACTGCCGGACATGCCGTCTTTGCCACTGAGCTTGCGCTCCCGCCCGAGGTATTCATGCCAGACCGACATGGCTGCTCCTATGGCGCCGCCTGCGTCTCCCGCAGCCGGCTGGATCCAGAGATCCTCAATGATATGCTCACGTAATAACCTGCCATTCGCGACACAATTCAGGGCAACGCCGCCGGCGAGACACAGTTTGCCATTCCCGGTTTCCCGTCTTACCGTCCGCGCCAATCTCAATACGACTTCCTCTATCACCTGCTGTATGGAACTGGCGATATCCATCTCCCGCCGGGTCAGCGGCTGATCCGGTCTGCGCGGTGACCCACCGAAGAGTTCACTGAACTTATCATTGGTCATGGTCAAGCCGGTGGTATAGTTGAAATAATCCATATTCAACCGGAATGTCCCATCTTCTTTAAGATCGATGATCCGGTCCCGGATCAGAGCTGTATAGCGCGGTTCACCGTAGGGGGCAAGACCCATGAGTTTGTACTCGCCGGAATTGACCCGAAAGCCGGTAAACCAGGTGAATGCGGAATACAGCAATCCCGCGGAATGAGGGAAATCCATTTGCCAGAGTGGCGTTAAGGAGTTGTCCTCACCGACCCATGCCGAAGTCGTGGCCCACTCTCCCACTCCATCAAGACAGAGCACAGCGGCACTCCGGAATGGGGAGGGGAAAAAAGCGGATGCGGCATGGGACTGATGGTGCTCGGTAAAGAGGAGTTTTGGCAGCCGATCCGGAGTGCAGTTGCCCAAACTTGCACATTCCTCTTTCAGGATGGTTTTCAGGTAGAGTTTCTCTTTGAGCCAGACCGGCATTGCCTTCCGGAATGAGGCAAAGCCCCGTGGAGCTACCGCCAGGTAAGTCTCCAGCAATCTTTCGAACTTGAGCAGCGGTTTGTCGTAGAAAACGATGTAATCCAGATCTACTATGGGTAACCCGGCATAAGCGATGCAGAACCTGGACGCCTGCTCCGGAAAACCGGGATCATGCTTTTTTCTGCTGAAACGTTCCTCCTGCGCAGCAGCGATGATCTCACCATCGACGATCAATGCGGCGGCACTGTCATGATAATAGGCGGAGATACCCAGGATGCTGGTCACGGAACGTCCACCGACCTGCTGCCGTCCAGATATCGTTCGAGGTCCGTGACTGGTACGCGTCCCATCATTGTCAATCCTGAAAACCGCAAGTTTTCCACCACTGTATACTCTCTTGCTTTGAGCA
>MGYR01000177.1:0-3213 GCA_001801825.1 Gammaproteobacteria bacterium RIFCSPLOWO2_02_FULL_56_15
AACAAGAAGAAAGCGTAAGGGCCGCTAACAAGAAGAAAGCGTAAGGGCCGCTGCATCCCGGCAGCGGGGTGCCGTAGCCGATCCGATCGTTGAATCCCGGCCAAACTTCGAAAGCGGAGTGCCGGAATGCCATATTCGCCTCCGTTCCGATGCCGCCGAAATTGGCCATCTCAAACCAGTGACGGGTGTGCCGGTCCACCGACCGTCGTTCTTCTCCGAGATCGAAGCCGCCTCTGGATGCGAACAGACGCTCCGCCTCGGTCGTCACTTTCAGGGGAAGAATCCTTCCAGTGATTGCCATCACCTGTGGGTCCCGGAACTCCGGAACCAAACCGGAGAGCCAAGTCGGCTCGCAAATGGAGTCATCGTCGAGATAGGCAACAATATCGGTATCGCAGGTGCGCGCGCCCCGGTTGCGAGCCCGGTTCACTCCAGGAACCGGCTCCACGATATAGCGGCTCCCCCATCGCGCTGCCACCTCTCGAGTCCGTCCATCTTGGGGCGCATTATCCACCACTAGCACATCAAAACGCGGATAGTCCAAACGCGCTACCGCCTCGAGACATCGGTCCAGTTGTGTCGGGCGGTCACGGGTGCATACCACAACCGAACACGAAAAGATAAAGTCCCCACCCTCCATTCACACGTTCCGTTTCGCAACAAGGCCGGCCGCCGTCCCGGCAATCCAGGAAAAAAGAAATGCGTTGGCGGGAATTTGGAGATTGAAATCCGTGATCCCGTGGACCAAAATCGCCGCCATGGCTCCCGCGCAACCCGCCGCCAGGATTTTCTCTCGGGACCGCTCCAAAAGCAGTGCGCAACTACCAGTCTTCACCACGAGCACCCAAAGGCCGAAGAACAAGACCACCGTTGCCGGAATGCCGATGTCTGCGGCAAACTCCAGGTAGTCGCTGTGGGCGTGCTCGTAATACCCATACAGCTTGCTGCTTTGGTAGTGCTGATTCGCCCAAAGGTAGGTGCCCAGGCCGGTCCCGAAGAACGGATAGTCACGAATCAGCGCTACCGTGTCGCGCCACACCGGCAACCGGTCTTCCTCCAGCGCGTGCGGCTGACCCAGAACTTCGAAACGTTCGATGACCGGATTGAGGCCGATCCAAACCGAATAAGCCAATGGCACAGCCAAAACCAAACCCAACAGGACCAGCATCGACAGGCGCCGGGTCTGCAAGAAGGCGATCGCGCCTACAACCAGGAGGCCCAGGATGGCGGCCAACAGACCCATGCGGGAGCGGGAAAAGACCAAGGCGACGAAGATGAGGGCGAACGGGACCAGGTCCCTCAACAAACGGGAAGTCCACGGAGAAACGAAGATCTGAACCCAAACGGCGCGGCCACGGTTTTCTTGGGTCCAGCGGCGAAGCACAAGACCCGCCAAGAGAAACGGCAACACCATTTCCAACAGTCCGGCGAAATGGTTCCGGTTGACATAAGTGCCGGTGGCTTCTTGCGTGTATAACAATTTGCGGTAGAAAAAGATGTACTGCCAACCCGTTAGATACTGGAAAATTCCGTAAGCCGCCTCCAAAACTCCAAGAGTCATCAGAACCCCGATCAGACCCGCTGGCACTCTACGCGATCGGTAGGCGTGGAAAGCCAGTAAAAACACCAGCACGTAACAGACAAGGTTTAACAGTGCTAACCGCGTCCCGTAGGAATTGACCGTTAGAGACAAATTCCCGGGGAGAGGAACCAACCCAGAGAGCAAACTGTCTCCTAAGTAGACGCGGGCGGGAAAGACCGCCGCCACCACAGAACGCGGGAGCGGAATGAGTTGGAGGATCGGAACTGCCAGGAGAACGGCCAAGACCCATCGAGTGGGGCGGGAGACCGGAGGGAAGCCCTCTCGCCAAAATACTACGGTAGCGAGAATGACAACAGCAATCTGGGCAGGAGCAAAAGCTAGAGTTTCCACTCCCCCCAGAGCCAAAACACTCACGACCGCCGCCAAGGCCAGAACAAAGCCAATCACGGTGGCGAGACCATAACCCAAACCCCGGATAGGCATACGCATTGCTCATCTTTTGAGATTTCTGAATAAAACTTGTTAAATAGGCTAAAATCACGGGCCGTGCTTTTTTGATAAGCCTAATTGTAGCAATCAGTTATACCACGAGGCGCGGTGGCTTTGTTTTGTAAAATTTAATTTTGGTTTGAGACCTCTATGTTCACGGGAGGAGGGATCAGTTCCCCTCTTCTCATCCTTTGCAATCGCTCCAGTTGGTTCATGGCGCGATAGAGCTGACGTTCCATTGCGGTTTCATAGCGCAGAATTTTGTCCACTGCCTTCATTGAAGGAAGACTCAGTGTAGCAAGTTTGGATTCACTTTCCAGATATTCCCTCTCCTCGGCTCGCAAGAACATCTCCTGTAGTCTCCGCCACTCCTCATCCAGAATTTGCAGAAGTCGGGTCTTGTGTTTCTTGGAGCTTTCGGCGGGAGTTTCAGGAACTGCATCGCTAGGCTCATCTGTTCCTATTGGTGGGACAACCGCTAGGCAGCGACTAGTCAAACTTCCCTCGTGTTCCCCGAAATGCTTTGCGAGTTCGCTGTAAGCAGCTTCGGACAAACGGCCGAGCGTCTTCACTTCTTCACGGACTTCTCTCAGGATGTCCTTAAGAATGATCAACCCATAGGAATTCTTCCTTAGACCGAGTCGCAGGAACAAAGAATCGGAGCACTTGGCGAATGCAGCCTTGTTCAACAAGGTTGAGGAATAGTCATCTTGTGCCGTGTCCAAGTCTTTCCGTATTTCGCCGATTTCAGAGCGCAAAACGCGCCGGAGCCTCCAGTAACACACAGCAATTTTCTCAACCAGCATCTCTTCCAAAACACCCTCTGGGTGGATATCTTCCCAGAGCTGCGCCATCAAATTTCTAAATTCTGATCTGCTCTCCTTCCCGTCGCCCGCTTGGATTACAACCTCCTTAGCCAAGAGGCCATGTTTAAGCGCGTTCCACCGGACGGCCCTCTTGCCTTGAGGTGTTTTAGGTCCGGTGGACCGAAGGGCGTTACGGCGGTTCGCTTCAATCTTTTTTAGCGATACTTTCCTCTCCACGGACTCCATGTTTTATAACCGGCTGCAAATTACTTCCCTCTTGCTCATTCGGCAACGGCACTCGCTCCCATGGGTTGTGAACATCTCTCCGCTGGGGCGCGCGCCTTTACTTCTCCTCACGAGGTTTTCAGCGGACCG
>MGYR01000177.1:3228-3465 GCA_001801825.1 Gammaproteobacteria bacterium RIFCSPLOWO2_02_FULL_56_15
CCGGGTTGCACAAATTCCATCCCTTCGGTCCCTTCCCCTTTTCTTCGCCAACTCATCCTAGCAAACAATAAGCGAACATGCAAGAATTTTCTGCAACCCACCAGAGCGAATCGTTCCGGCCTCATACAAGTCGGGTGTGGAGAGCCGCGAACGCGCTGCGACCAGGCATTCCCTCAGGAGATTGGGGAGCTGTACGATCGGCTGCGCTGCATCCAGTTCCAAGCAGTGGCCACTATC
>MGYR01000177.1:3561-3754 GCA_001801825.1 Gammaproteobacteria bacterium RIFCSPLOWO2_02_FULL_56_15
GCACTTGAAGAATCGAGTGGCCTGTACCGCTCCCCAAGTTAAGCGCCGTGGATTCGCCCCCGCTCCGCAAATATTCCAGCGCCAACCGATGTGCTTCGCCCAAGTCGTTCACATGAATGTAATCCCGGATACAGGTCCCGTCGGACGTGGGATAGTCAGTCCCGTAAATCTCCAGTTCTTCTCGGGCCCCGGC
>MGYR01000177.1:3972-4226 GCA_001801825.1 Gammaproteobacteria bacterium RIFCSPLOWO2_02_FULL_56_15
CTTGGGGAAGGCCATAGACTGCACAACTAGAAGAAAAGATAAAAAAAGGCACGTGCGCTTCCACGACAGCATTCAAAAGAGCCAATCCCGAAACCACATTATTTTCGAAGTACTTCCGAGGATTCTGTACGGACTCCGCCACTTCCGCGTGGGCCGCAAAATGCATCACGGCCTCAACCCCGTTCAAAGCCGGAACCAACTTTTTCGGATCTGCAATGTTCCCCATGACGCACGGAAACCCATCGGCCAGAAAG
>MGYR01000177.1:4242-4357 GCA_001801825.1 Gammaproteobacteria bacterium RIFCSPLOWO2_02_FULL_56_15
GATTGTCATAGATCAGGACATCATGACCCTGTCGGGCCAACAGCCGCGCTGCGTGGCTGCCAATATATCCCGCGCCCCCTGTTACCAGAACCCGCATTGAATCTTCACTCCGGCG
>MGYR01000177.1:4381-6211 GCA_001801825.1 Gammaproteobacteria bacterium RIFCSPLOWO2_02_FULL_56_15
AGTATGGAATCACTCGTTCGATTCCCTCGCACCGACCCACCTTTGGCTTCCAGTTCAAGGTTGCAACTGCTTTAGAGATGTCCGGCCGCCGCCGCCGGGGATCATCCACGGGCAACGGGTGGAAGTTTATCTTGCTGCGACTGCCGGTTATCTCAATCACTTCTCGCGCAAACTCCAAAATGGTGACCTCTTCGGGATTACCCAGGTTCACTGGCCCGGTTTCTTTCGACAACAGGAGCCGATAGAGCCCCTCTACTGTATCGCTCACGTAGCAGAAGCTTCGGGTTTGGGTGCCCTTCCCGTAGACGGTCAGCGGCTTATTCTGTAAAGCCTGCATCATGAAGTTTGGGAGCACGCGCCCATCGTTAATTCGCATCCGCTCTCCGTAGGTATTAAAGATCCGCGCGATCCGGACCTCCACGCCGTGCTTGCGGTGATAGGCCATGGTGAGGGCTTCGGAAAACCGTTTGGCTTCGTCGTACACGCTCCGGGGGCCGATTGGATTAACGTGTCCCCAGTAGCTTTCCACTTGGGGAGTCAGCTCGGGGTCGCCGTAGACTTCCGAGGAGGAGGCCACGAGAAATACGCTGTCCTGCGCCCGGGCCAGCTCCAGCGCATGGTAAGTGCCGAAAGAACCAGCCTTAAGCGTGTCAATGGGATGCCGGAGATAATCCTTGGGGCTGGCAGGCGAGGCCAGGTGTGCCAGATAGTCCAGCCGCTTTGACGAGGAACGACCTGGACCCGAAAAGCCCTTGGAGAGCAAAACCGAAAGCTCCTCGCCTCTTGTGATGTCAAATAGAAGAAAGGTAAACCGCGGATGGCCTACCAAGTGCCGTATGTTTTCCTCACTGCCGGTGAGGAGGTTATCCAAACAAACTACTTCGTGGCCCTCGGCAATCAGTCGGTCGCAGAGTTGTGAGCCGAGAAAGCCGGCTCCTCCCGTCACCAGGGTTCGGGGCCGTCGAGGCTTGCGCTTGGCTGCATGTGCCATCAGGATGTCCTTCTTCCCTGCGGGTTGCTGTCTGGGAATGAGTTCTGCGGGGCGAAGCGCGGGCTATCTCCCGATGGAGATGTATTCGAACCCGGCGGCACGCGCCTGAGCGGGCTCATAGAGGTTCCGGCCGTCTATCAGGATGGGAACTTCCATCAAGCTCCTCAACCGTACCAGGTCCAACTGCCGAAACTCGTCCCATTCTGTCAGAAACAGTACTGCCTGTGCTCCACGGGCTGCGTCGTAGGCCAAGGAGCAATACTTCACCCGGCCTTCTTTTTCGGGGAAGATCGCCTGCATGTTGCCCATCGCGCGCGGGTCGTAGAGCTGCAACACCGCCCCTTCTGCCAGCAGGCCTTGGATGATCTTGATGCTGGGAGCTTCGCGGATATCATCGGTGTTGGGCTTGAACGCCAATCCCAAAACACCCACCGTCTTCCCGTTCAGCACCCAAAGCGCCTCGTGCACCTTCTTTAGAAAAACCTCGACCCGCCGCTGGTTCACTCGTTCCACTTCCTTGAGAAGAGAAAAGTCCAGTCCCTGGGTTTCCGCCAAATAAATGAAGGCTCGGAGGTCCTTGGGCAGGCAATAGCCTCCGAAGCCAATGCCGGGGCGAAGAAAGTCAGGCCCAATTCGCGGATCGAGACCAATTCCTTCCACCACCTGCATGACATCGGCGCCCACGGTTTCACACAAGTCCGCAACCATATTGATAAACGAAATCTTGGTCGCCAAAAAGGTGTTGGCCGTGTGCTTGATGAGTTCCGCGGTGTTGAGGTTTGTCCGGAGGATGGGGCACTGCATCGGCCCATAAATTTCGGATAAGATTTCCCAGGCCT
>MGYR01000178.1:0-2223 GCA_001801825.1 Gammaproteobacteria bacterium RIFCSPLOWO2_02_FULL_56_15
AGCCAATCGAGAGATAGCAGGTGAATCCGGACTTGGCTGCGCTGCCGGCGTAGTCTCCGCGGTAGTGGGCGGTGACGACCTCAAGATCCTCATGCCGCGAGCGGCCGTCACGGTCTTCGTACTCGACACGGGCATCCGGGAACCGGACGTGGCCGTCGTCGTACGGCAGCTCGTGTTCCCGCGCCCACCGTGCAATCTCTTCGGGTTCACGGTCCGGCCGGCCGTCGCAGTCCTTCTTGCCTCGGTTGCGCTCGTGCAGGAAGCGCTGATAGTCGCGCTTGAGCTCGTAGTCGAGGACGACCCGGCAAACCCGACCACCTTGGTCCCTCAGTCGCTCCTCCGCGCGTTGGTAGGCGCAATAGACCCTGGTGTCGTGCGTCAGCTCGCGCGGCTTTCTGAGCCCAGCGTAGAAAGTCTGTCTTGGCTCGTGCGCGCGGTCGTGGCGTTCGTATCGATTGGCCTCGAGGAGGTTTCGCCCGCGCTCGGTCAGAACGACGGCGCGAGCGTCCGAGCTGACAGGGGACGTCCGTAGCAAACCTTCCCGTTCGAGGTAGCGCTGGGCCTTGCGAGTGTCGTCGCGGCCGTCGTGGAGATCGCTCTCGGCGACGACGCGGAACGCGCCGATGGTGGCGAGCATCCGGCTTTCCGCGCCGTTGATCTCGTACACACGATCGCGTTCTCGCACGGGCCGACGCCCACGAGTTCGTGGCAGGTCGAGATTCTTCGTGAACACATCTCGCGGGTCGCGATCGTTCACATGATCGCGCTCGCTGGGACCGCCGCGGCTACCGCGGCTAAGATCGCCGATGTCGCCCCTGTCGCGCTCATCAACTGAACGCGGGTCGTATCTGTCCAGCATCATTCGCATTGTCGCGTGCCCACGTTGCTCGCGACATTGCTCCCAGTATGTGAACGCCGATACAGTTCCGCAACCCACCTTCGTGTCGTTTGCGGCCAGAGAGGATGGTGTTGGGTCTTGTGCCCGGCGCGGAGGCACTCGTGCCGGCTACACTGCTACACGATGCGTGTGTGCGGATTCTGTAATGGCCCCGGCGTGAACCAGGAACACGTGTGGCCGGATTGGCTTCGGAAGGTCATTCTCGAATCGCGGGCTGCTGGCGGTATGAAGCATTTCCACGCAGAGATCGAACGTGGCGGCGAGACGAAAAAGTTCAAGAGTCCGAAGCTCGAGATGAAGGTCGGCATGCCATTCGAGTCGTGCAACCATGGGTGGATGAGCGGCTTGGAGAACCAGGTGAAGACGTTCATGACACAGATGGTGTATCGGGGTGACAAGACTCTCCTCGATCCGGAGCGGCAAACGCATTTGATGCGGTGGATCCTCAAGACCGCAATGGTGTACGAGTTCACCAGCGCCGCGGCGCAGCGCAAGTATTTCTCAGACGCCGAACGCCTGGCGTTCAAGGAGCGCTTCGAAATTCCACAAAACCTCTGGATCTGGGTCGCTCGATACGACGGCGTTCGCCCAATGCATTCGGTTCAGCATCGGGCCCCGAAGTCTTCCGATTCACCACCACGGATCTACTCGCTCACACTGTCGGCGAATTTTCTTACCGTTCAGGTCTTCGCCTTCCGTGAGTCTGAAGGTGACCTCGGGCAGGTAGCGCGCGCAACAAAACCTGAGCGACTGCTCCAGCTGTTTCCAGCCTCGCCAGACTGGATGTCGTGGCCGCCGCCGATCACTATCGATGACGAGGCCTTGGACGTGCTCGATACTCGGTTCGTCAAAGTTCTGGGCGGTTCAGTCCCCCGCAGGGTTGAAATTTAGCCAAGATCTCAACCCGTGGCTATAAGTGCAATTCGTCTCCTTGGGTGGGCCATCGAACCGGAACCGCTCAAAGACGGCATCTGATCCCACGTGCGACCCTCAAGAATCCGTCCCGCCTGTTTCTTGTTCTTGCCTCCCCACTGCTTGAAGAAGAACGGCACGCGTGCCCAACGGCATTGATCGCGGAGATCGGCGACCCAATCGGGATCCATCGGCCTCGCGCGGGGACCTGACTCACCTCCAACAATCACCCAGTCAATGCCCAAAAGGTTGAGAGCCGTCAATGGACCCAGCAGTGGCTCCAAGGACAAGAACTTCACATGCGCTCCCGTGGAGCGAAGGTTGTCGATGCGGAATCGGTACTTGTCGTTCTCAACGCTGACGCCCATCCAGATGTTCGGTGTCCATTCAAGTTGCGAGCTGAGTTCGGCCAG
>MGYR01000178.1:2281-3859 GCA_001801825.1 Gammaproteobacteria bacterium RIFCSPLOWO2_02_FULL_56_15
AGAGGCAGCTCCAGCATGTGAGGCTGCAGCGTTAAAGCAAATCCATTTCGGTAATTTCGCTGGCCCATCGCCTGTAACCGCTCTGCCATCCGCTCCGCGTAGCAGTGCTTACAGCCTGGGCTGATCTTGGAGCAGCCTGTAACCGGGTTCCAGGTGGATTCAGTCCATTCAATGCCCGAGCCCTGTGCCATTACTCGGTTCCTTTCTTCAGGAGATGATTGGCGATGCGCAACGCGATAGGCGCTCCTCTGGGATTGCCAGCAGCGAAGCACAACAGGTACAGCGGCGAATTGGCAGAATTCCGCAGGACCTTGGGTTCGTCGGCGACAGCGGCAAAGATCGACTTGAGCCTGTTGTTGAAGTACCTGCCGATCGTTTCCGTTGAGGCCTTCACGACGCGTTCCGCCGCTCCGCCGAACAGCGTAGGTGTGCTTTCGGATCGGTAAAACTCCTCGTACCACTCCTCGGTCCCGAGCAGAAGATTCAACCGTCGCCGCCAGGACTCAGGAATGTCGCCTGACTTCGTGAGCAGACGGTTGACTCCGATACCAAGGGGAAAGAGGACCCAAAGGTCAATTGCCTTGGTCCGTGCGATCGCCTCTACGGTGGTCCAGTCGACCTGCATGCCGTATGGGTCCAGGAATAGCACCGCACGATGGGAGCTCCAGTCCTTCGAGCAAAGCTCCTGAATCTCGCTGTTGGCATCGCCGCGACGGATCTGAATGTCCTTTGCGAGATCTGGAAACTCCTGCTTCAGGAGTTCAAGTTGAGCGCACCGCTCCAGACTGCGCTCGATGAACACGTAGCGGTCGAAACGAGGCGCGGTCTTCAGGGCGAGGCGTGCCGAGCCGTCAAGCAGCGCCTGTGGCTCCGCCTCCGCCAAATCGGGCAAGAGCAGTGCCTGTGAAGCGTCTTCGCTGCGATCATCTCGCCGTGCATCCCGATACCCCGTGCCGGCGAAGGCGTCGATGTAGCCCTTCACAAACGGGTGTTCCTCCGATGGCTTATCCTTCAGAGCGGTCGTGTAGCTCGCGAGATACCGTGCGATCACGTCGAGTTTCGCCGTCGTCCAATCGCCGCCGAAGCGATGCGTTCGCCCGCCCGTCGAGCGTTTGGCGTTCATCGGTTCGAAGAGTCTACGAGTGAGGCGAACAAAAGGCAAATATCGCGCGGATCTCCAGTGGTTGCCTTGGACTTCAACGGCGGGCCATTCAATCTCAGCAATTCTCTAAGATGTCGGCTTCTGGTTGGCCATGCATGACACCTCATCATTTGATCGTCATACCCAATTCGGGCATGATTATACCCACATTGGGAGCCACGCCGTCCCGTCCGCCGACCCGGAACGGTCTCGCGGATGCGCTGTTCACCAAGACGCAGCAACGCGTCCTCCGCGTGCTCTTCGGCCAACCCGAACGGAGTTTCTACGCATCCGAGTTGATACGGGAGGCCCGCACTGGCTCTGGTGCCGCGCAGCGCGAACTTGCGCGGCTGGAACGGAGTGGGATCATCGTGGCCCGTCGCATCCGCAACCAGAAACACTATCAGGCACACGCCGGTTCCCCGCTTTTTTCGGAA
>MGYR01000178.1:3882-7129 GCA_001801825.1 Gammaproteobacteria bacterium RIFCSPLOWO2_02_FULL_56_15
GGTCGGCCTTGCCGAGCCTCTGCGAGATGCCCTGAAGCCCTTATCGAAGGCGATCCGCGCGGCCTTCGTGTACGGTTCCGTGGCCAAGGCTACCGACCAGGCGGCAAGTGACATCGACCTGATGATCATTAGCGACAGCCTCACGTACGGCGAAGTCTTCGGCGCCCTTGAGCGGGTCACGCGCGCCGTGGGTCGGAAGGTCAACCCCACGGTATACACGGTAGCCGAGTTTTCAAAGCGCGCCCGGACGGAAAACGCGTTCGTGACGCGGGTGCTCGAGCAGCCGAAACTCTGGGTGATTGGATCAGAAGATGACCTCAACGTCGCCGCTTGAGCGCCTCGCAGGCCCGGGAAACGTACTCGCCAAGGAACCTCCCGATGCGAAGGAGTTTGCTGGTCTTGTCCGTTCGGGCCTGGCACGGCTGAAGGACGCGGAGAACGAAGCGAACTCGCTGGACAGCCGGTTCGATCTCGCCTACAGCGCCGCTCACGCACTCTGCCGGCGGCACTCCGGCACCACGGATTCCGGCCAACCGATGCCCCGTTATGGGACTCCGACCAGCCGCCTGATCGGCCCCTGACATCGGAAGTTCTGAGCTAAGCTCTGGCATGGCACAGACACGCATGGAGCGGCGATGGCGATGAAACGATTCAGAAGTCGGGCTCGCAATCGCGTGGCCGTACTGACAATGATTCTTGGGACAGCGCTCTCTTGGTCGTCGGTTGGCGCTCAGGTCATTACAGAGATAACGCCCGTCGCGGTCGCGGAGGCTATCAAGGAAGGCACCGCCGCAAAGAACATACGGTTCTATCCTGCCCGTGGAGGAGCCTTTGACATCGGCGCAAATATCAGCGTCGCATACTCGACTCCGTACATCCGCGTCGCATTCGCCGCAAACGAGGCAAAGAGGCGGTACAAGCCGTTTACCGCGGCTGACGTTACCGACGAGATGAAGGCATCAGAGCTGCGGGTCTATGCTCCAGCGTGGGCGGGGTCCGACAAGAGGACAATAGTCAGTCCAGAGGCCATCGTCGTCCTACAGGGCGGGGAGAACGGTTCAGTAGTTCAGCCGACCAGCACTCAGGAAATGACCGAAGAGTTTCAAAACCTATTCGGCGCAAAGGCAGATGGGCACTCGATGGTAGCGGCGTTTCCGCTTTCCGCGCTGAAGGACGGCAATGTCATTCGTGTCGTTTGGAACATCGGCAAGGAGATGAGCCACAAAATCAACACAAAGAACATCCGATGACGCGCATTCCACACCGTCATGTTTGACGTTTGGACGCTGTGCCGTTGCGACGCCGCTTGTGCTTCAGGTCACTATGTTTTATACGGTCACCAAAGATAGCCGCTGGTTCAAACCGCAAGTACTGTACGACCAAATTGACTGGAGGAAGCTTGACGCCGTCGTTGACGGTTTTGCGGACCGTGTCAGCGAGTGGTACTTGAAACCGGCGGAAGCCCTCAAGGCAGCGTCAGGGCACTTCGCGTTTGGCGCGATGGCGCTGAACTGTATCCTCATCGACACGCTCAGCCAGTTCCACGCAGGTTCGGTCCAATCGAGACGTAGCGTCTTTAAGGGCTTCGTCCGCGACTACTTCCCCGACTTCAACCAGAAGCTCACAACTCCGATCGAGCACTTCGACGCGTCAAAGCAAACCGTGGTGCAAATGGTGGACTTTGCGGACGTGTTGTACCACGCTTTTCGGTGTGGCATCGTCCACGAAGCTCACGTTGCCCCCTACGGCATGGTCCATGGCGGATTTCCAGTAGTCGAGTTCCAACCTTCCGGCTACACAAAATACGCCGCCACCGGACTGGATTGCCCGGCGGTCTTGGTCAATCCGTGGTTGTTGCTAGACCAAGTCAAGGCGGCTCTGGTCCGGTACGTCGCCAACCTCAAGGATCGCGACGTCAAGTTCGACGAGTTGCGAGATCGGTTCAAGCACAAGTTCACTGAGAGCTTCGGCGTCGATATCAAGGGGGCCGTCTAACATGGTATGCAGCCGACGGCGCGCGCGGCCGGAGAGCGCCGCGGCTCATGCCTGACGTTATGCGCCTGAACAAATGATCCGATGAATCCGTACCGGATATATCGCGACGAGTGGGCACGGGCTCTGGCCGTTCAGACGACGGCCACGAAGTACCGAACCTTCGTCGCGATGCCATTTCAGGAGAGGTTCAGCTATCGCTCTCGTGAGATCTTGAGCGGCGTCATCGGCTCAGCCGTCGATGAGGCCAACCGGCGCGGCCAAACGCCACGTCAGTTCGACATCCCCGAGCGGATCGATGTGCCTATGGGGGCAGCGGTCATCACTGAGGAAATCATTCTCCGAATCCTGGAGAGCCATATTTTCATGGCCGACGTTACGTTCGAGAATGCTGGCGTCCTGTTGGAGACTGGCATCGCCCTCGGTACGAAACCAAATCGGCAAATCATCCTCATCACTCAGGGCTCACATGGTGACCTCCACTTCGATCTTAGAAATAACCATGTGATCTCGTACAAGCCAGATGGTTCCGTCGCCGACGTCGCGGAAGCGCTCATCGCTGGCGCTCTGTATTTTGAGAACCAGGTTCAGCACTACGTGTCGGCTGTAACGAGGCGATTGAGCCCCGAAGCGATCGTCGCCTTGAACTGGTACGGGCAAATCCAGCGCCAGCACCCAGCGATGTCTTTGCACGCCGGGAATCCTGGTTCCCATTTCGACGGACCAGACGGCCGGTCGCGGTTCGACATGGCAACGCGCGAGTTGCGAGACAAAGACTTGTTGTGGACCGACTATGCGGTTGGCGCCGTTCCTGGTGGGGATGCCTTCGGAATGCATGCAACTGAACTGGGTTGGCTCGTAATCGAGAACATGTGGATCGATCTGCGCCGCCCCAAAGACGGCGCATAACCATCAAATGGTGCCCGACATTCCAAACTGTCTATGCCGTCATGCTGCGGCGGCGCGGGGCTCATTTGAAACGTTGGCAGACGAGATGGTCCCCTTTGGCGAAGCGACAAGGATGAGTTTCGCTACCCGAGTGCGCGAGCTCGAGGACGAGTTCGCCGCTGCTGCGGCGGTTGACGGCGATGTCTATCTTCCCAACTTCACACCCAGTGGACCCGTCGATGCCGTTCTGATTGGAATGGAGCCCTCCATCGGATGGTGGGCTCGTACGCCCGCTGAAGCCGCCCCGAAGATTGCTGCCGGGTTCCGAAACTTCATGTGGTCGCCGGAGGATTTCATCCTCCACTAC
>MGYR01000178.1:7146-8876 GCA_001801825.1 Gammaproteobacteria bacterium RIFCSPLOWO2_02_FULL_56_15
AGGCGCACATCGATCGGCGTGCTCGTTACACACGATGGGCGGTCCTGTTGAATAAGGAGGTCCGGCTCATTGCGAAGCCAGGTGCTCACATCATCGCGATCGGCCGGGATGTTTTCAGCTTCCTGGAGCGAAATGGTCTTGGTCGTGACGTCAAGAGCATTATGCACTACTCCGCACTGGCCAATGCTACCCGAAACGCGGCGGTGATGGGGCGTGAGGCTGAATTCCTCGCCTTCTCCGAGACGTTGTCGATGCAAGACATTGTCGACGTTGCAGCCGAGGTCATGCAAGAGAACTCCATCTCTGTCGCGATGTCTGCGGAAACCATCACACGCCTGCGCAAGGCCACGTTGTCCGAGTCACGTAAGAAGTTGGCGTTTATCTACTCGACTGTTTTCGCGGAACTAAGTGCTCGCGGTAGTGCGCAAGGGTGAGGAGATCGTTGGTGTCGGCGCGATCAAGCCGGTGCGGCCTCGCTATGCGGAATGAGTCGCTGCGGCGAGCGAGCACACCTTCGCTGCCGACTTGCCGGAACTCGGGTACATCGCACGCGACACGGTTCACAGTAACGACAGATTCTCACCGCGCATCATCGCGGCATTGTTGGAGCGACATGGCGGCGACCGATTTGGGCCACGACATCGTCGAACACTACGATTGTTGCGCGATCCTCATACAGCAGGCCGAGGCGCAGTACGCCGAGTGGCCACTGGTGGCATAGCTTTTGTCAGACAGCCACAATCGTCGCCGCCGGAGAATGGGAATCGCCTCGCAGAGACGGTCATGACGCAAGGCCACGAACACGAGGCCATGGTCCTGGATGTCCTGAAGCGGGCGGTGGCGGAAGCGCTCGAACGCAAGCGCAGACTCGGCCAGTACGCGGTGATTTGGCGCGAGGGCCACGTTGTGTGTACTGGGCCGGATGCGCCAGTCGTGCCAGGTGTCCCGTCAGCCGGGAAGAAGTCGTAACCTCGTGAGCACCGTCGGCCGGCCTGCCGCCGTTCTCGCCTGAAAGGCCGCGGGCATTAGCGGCGCCCACGATCGCGGCAGCTCGGGAGAGCATCCGGTCGTCCGCCAGGGCGAGTGCAATCGTGATGGTCTTCTTCTTGGAGAGGACCATGGACCGATGTGACCCGGCGCAACTGTTACCTTGTGTGGTAACATCTTACTTCGGTGGGCAAGCATCGGCGAGGCGGGTACGTCTTCATCACCTGGAAAGGCGATCACCCGCCGCGGCATGTGCACGTTTATCGCGACGGCAAGCTGATCGTGAAGTGGGATTTGGACAACCAGAAGGCGATGAAGGGCGCGGCGACGCGGCGCATTCTGGACCTGATCAGCGAGCTGGAAGCTGAGGGCCTGCTGTGAAGATCCGCTCTGTCAAGCAGAACAACCGAAAGAAGGTGTTCGAGGTCGGCACCTCGACGAAGAAGCTCGTGTTCCCGTTCTCGAAGGCGGCGCCGACACCGACGACCGAAGACCCGGTCACGGAGCTCTCCGTTGACCCGGAGGCTGGCCGGGAGGCGTTTACCTACGTGCTCCACTCCGGCCGCACCGGCACGGTGCACGTCGAGCAGGTGCTCGAGTACAACCAGGATCCGACGTACCTCCGCGATCTCCTGTTGTACCGACTGACGCTCGAAGCACAGAAGCGAGTTGCAGAGAGTCCGCTCTCGAGGCGCGAGATCGTGCGCCGGCTCGGGACGTCCGCGGCGCAGTTGTATCGCCTT
>MGYR01000179.1:0-191 GCA_001801825.1 Gammaproteobacteria bacterium RIFCSPLOWO2_02_FULL_56_15
TGAATCTTCGCCAATTCTCGCTCGGCGACCTGGGCAGGAAGCGGAATATAGCCGTCCTTCAGGACCACTCGCTGCCCGGCCTTGGACAGCACCATCTTGATAAATTCACCTTCCAGCGGCGATAGCGGCTGATTGGGTGACTTATTTACATAGATGTATAGAAACCGGTTGAGCGGATAGCTGCCATCGAT
>MGYR01000179.1:232-570 GCA_001801825.1 Gammaproteobacteria bacterium RIFCSPLOWO2_02_FULL_56_15
CGGCGAGTGGCACCGCTTTCACACCAGAGGTCTTGTAGCCGATGCCGGAGTAACCGATGCCGTTGATGGATTTGGTGATCCCCTGGACCACCGAAGCCGATCCAGGTTGTTCATTCACCGTGTCCTTGAAATCCCCCTTGCACAAGGCCGTATCTTTAAATAAGCCATAGGTGCCGGAAACGGAATTACGCCCGAAAATCTGCATCGATCGGGCCGCCCATTCCCCGCTCAGTCCGAGCTGACCCCAGTTCGTCAGATCTTCCGTGTAACCGCATTTCCGGGTCGCCGAAAAAATGGCGTCCACCTGCTGCAGGCTCAAGCCCTTTTCCGCGATGGGG
>MGYR01000179.1:579-2246 GCA_001801825.1 Gammaproteobacteria bacterium RIFCSPLOWO2_02_FULL_56_15
TGTGGCCATACCTGGATTCAAAGGAGGCGATTTCGCCGGCCTTCATCTCCCGGCTCATCGGGCCAAAATTGGCCGTACCTTCGATCAGCGCCGGCGGCGCCGTAGAAGAACCGGCCGCCTGGATCTGCACGGTGACATTCGGATATATCCCCTTGAATTCCTCCGCCCATAAGGTCATTAGATTGGCCAATGTATCCGAACCGACGCTGACAACACTGCCGGATACGCCGCTTGCCTTGGTATAGTCCGCAAGCCCGTCTTCCAAGGTGTCAGCAGCACCAGTAAACAAAGGCAACAACAGGGCACAGGCAATGCCCGTAAACGCCGTAAATTTTTTCATGATCATAGTAACTCCGTAATGGTTTTCTATCTGGAACTCAACATTGCTCATTCATCGCCATCGACACAGATGCTGGGCGATTGTATCTACTATGAACTGTGCCCATGTCACCACTATGAAATTTATATGACCATTCGAAGACAAAATAATCTGTCCTGAGAGTTCCTGTGGGGAGAGAAACTGAAAAAATCTAAGCGGCTGATGCGTTACGATTTTTTAGACTTTTCCAGATCTTCCCTACATTGAGGTGTGAACTATTCATCCAGTAGTGCCAGAGGTTTTTCCGTATACTGTGCAAGACTGGATATCATGATCGCCGGATTAGCATCCGTCATTTGCTTCTTTAGCCTGGCGTCCAACCGTTTCTGAAACCTGGCCTCCAGCTCTACAAAACTGGCAAGGGCTTTTTTCAACGGGAATACCCGCATACTATTGTTTCTGTCGGCTATGTAAAATAACAGCCCCTCGATACCGCTTACCGCATGCTCCCGCGCTATAATTACAGGGGCCGCGTATACACAGTCATCATCAGCCCGGACCGCCGATATTCCACAGAAGGTCGCAGCCAGTAATAGAGCAATACCACGAACCCGGTCATTTACCATTTCCATTAACATCGTCAATCTCCTTAAGTTTACATTGTCGTGCAACCCTGTCAGTCACCCACAACCTGTTCATATCAGATTGTTCGGGGCGGCATTCTGGCACTCGGTTATGACAATCGACGGAAGGTTTGACGAAACACCAGTGAAATTTTTATTACGTTCCCCAATACACTGGGGAAAGCTTGCTCTATAACTTTATTTGCGCAAGATGTTCCAGGAATATCTGCGCGGATCTTGCCCAGGTGAGGGTTCCTGCATATTTGATACAATCCTGCGGATTGCGTGGTAACACTTCCCTTGCTGCCTTATACAGATCATTGGCACCGTTGTGCTGCTGGGGCCAATATGACTTCCTCATCTGCCAGATGATAAGTCTCCCACCAGATACAGGAATTTTTTATACGATTATTCAGTTACATGAATTATTGGATTGATTTGTTACAGGATTTTTCAGAGGATATGACAACTTTGGTTGCGTTATGGACCCGGCCATCACTATGCTGAATTTTTTCAATAGGACGGATTTCGTTATATCAAACCGGCCGTTAAGCATGGATAATCAAATGCTTGGTCTGTGTTGATCATTCGCTAAGACAGGGGGTCCCCCGTATGCGCACTATCGCCAGGGTCTTCGGACGCTCGCCCTTCATCCCCATGCAACTGCATATGGAGAAGGTGGCCGAATCCGTCAGCATGCTGCCGGAGATCTTCGCGGCCTACCG
>MGYR01000179.1:2407-5362 GCA_001801825.1 Gammaproteobacteria bacterium RIFCSPLOWO2_02_FULL_56_15
GCATCGCCAACTGCGCCGAGGATATCGGGGTACTGCTGACCTTCAAAATGGCTGGGGTCTTCGAGGGTTTTGAAGCGGCCCTGGATGCCTATCTCAATCTCAGTCTGGAGGCATTCGGCCTGTCAAAGAAGATCATTGAGTCGCTGGATGAACTGCTGGAGACCGGCTTTGGAGGCATCGAAGCACAGGCGGTCAGGGAACTCGTGGTCACGGTTGCGGCCAAGGAGCATGAAACCGATGTCAAGCAGCAGGACCTGGTGCGCCTGATCCTCAAGCACGAACAGGAAATCAGTTATGGCGATTTCTACCTGTGGACACGCATCATTCAAAAGGTGGCGGCTATTGCCGACCGCTCGGAAAATCTGGCTCTTGAGGTACGCACCACGGTCGATTCCAATTAGCTTTTCATTTAAAACACAACAATAACTCGATCCGCTCTAGCTCATGGAACAACAGATCCTTGTCTTCGTTGTCCTCGCTATAGTATTCGGCCTGTACATGGCCTGGGGAATCGGCGCCAACGATGTGGCCAATGCCATGGGGACCTCGGTCGGTTCCGGCGCATTGACATTGAAGCGGGCGGTCATCATTGCCGCCGTTCTGGAGTTCAGCGGGGCCTTCCTGGCCGGCTCGCATGTCTCAGAAACGGTGCGCAACGGCATCGTCGATCCATCCGTCTTCGCCGGAGACGGAGCCTCGTTCATGACCGGCATGCTGGCCACCCTGCTGGGCGCGGGCATCTGGTTGCAGCTTGCCTCCTGGAAGGGCTGGCCGGTCTCCACCACCCATTCCATCGTCGGCGCCCTGGTGGGGTTCGGCGCGACCTACGGGGGGATCGGCGCCGTCCACTGGAGCGAGGTCAGCACCATCGCTGTCAGCTGGGTGGTCTCGCCCCTGCTCAGCGGGATCATCTCCTACCTGATCTTTCGATTCCTGCTGCAAACCATCTTCTACAATGCACGCCCCTTGCGGGCTGCCAAGCGACTGGCCCCTTTACTGGTGTTTTTAGTTTTCTTCATCCTGACCCTGACCATGGTCTTCAAAGGGTTGAAAAATCTCAACCTCGATCTCAGCCTCCCGGATGCCTTCGCCGTGGCCTCGGCAATCGGGCTCGCGGCCTCGATCATCAGTCTCTGGCTGGTATCCTTCGTGAGAGTGGATCCGGCGCCTCCTGCGGCGGAAACCGCCGACCTGGTCACCAATCCGAGGCTCGTCAAGGCGCTGGAGAAGGCCACCAAGCAACTGGAAAGAGCCAAACTGGCCGCCCCCGTCCGTCTCAAGGACGATGCCTCGGACGCCCTGGAGGATGTGCGCCGGCTGCGCTACGAGGCCCAGCGCCATTACAGCTTTCATACCGATTCCTCGGATTTACAGAAGGTGGAGAAACTCTTTGTCTACCTCCAGATCCTGAGCGCCTGTTTCGTCGCCTTTGCCCACGGTTCCAATGACGTGTCGAACGCCATCGGGCCCATGTCCGCCGTGATTTCCGTGGCCATGGCCGGGGGCGAAAGCATCGCCGCCGAGACACCGGTTCCGTTGTGGGTGCTGGGATTGGGGGGTCTGGGCATCATCGTCGGTCTGGCCACCTGGGGCTGGCGGGTGATCGAGACCGTGGGCCGCAGGATAACGGAATTAACCCCTACCCGCGGCTTTTGCGCGGAATTCGGCGCCGCGACCACCATCGTTCTGGCGACCAAGCTGGGGCTGCCCATCTCCACCACCCACACCCTGGTGGGCGCGGTACTGGGCGTGGGTCTGGCCCGCGGTATCGGCGCCGTCAACCTCGTCACGGTGCGCGACATCGTCCTCTCCTGGCTGATCACCCTGCCGGCCGGCGCGGCCCTGGCGATACTGTGCTATTACGGACTGGATCTGCTGATCTGAAGTACGGAACAACCTACCTCAAACCGGGTATATTCCCAGACACCCTGAAGTGTGTTTAGACTATAACTGTCCCGCGGAGCCATGACGGCTTTCTGCAAGGACATTCGGAAAACCTATAAACCTATAAGGAGATAGATATGGATATACTCAAGCCTTTCCTGTTGACACTGCTGTTCGCTCTTTCCCTCGCGCTCAGCGCAGCAGAGACCATCAACATCAATACTGCCGACCAGGAGATGCTCATGAGCATCAAGGGGATCGGCGAGAAACGGGCCCAGGCCATCATCGATTACCGTAAAGAACATGGACCCTTCAAGTCCATCGACGAGCTTGCGGAAATCAAGGGGCTGGGGCAGTTCTTCATTGACAGCAACCGGGAATCCCTGGTCGTCGAAGACCCCGCGCACTAAGCTTCCCACCAGCACCGGGGAATGGCGGCAGCGGGGTTCTCCCGTGATCCGTCATTCCCCTTACACTTACCCGCGCAGCCAGTCTTGTTAGGATTGTCTGCACTGGGGTATCCTTCCCCTCCCCGTGACTCGCCGGTGCAACCGGTGTGTCCGGACCGGATTTCGAACCGCCCACTGGAATAAATGTGCATGGATAACCGATACGATCCTTCCGCCATAGAAGCCGCAATCCAGCAGCGCTGGCAGGATACCAACGCCTTTACTGTTACCGAAGACCCCAACCGGGAAAAATTCTATTGCCTGTCGATGTTCCCATACCCCAGCGGCAAACTGCACATGGGGCATGTCCGTAACTACACCATCGGTGACGTGATTTCCCGTTATCAGCGCATGCGGGGCCGCAACGTTCTGCAACCCATGGGTTGGGATGCTTTCGGTCTGCCGGCGGAAAACGCCGCCATCGACAATCGGGCGCCTCCTGCGCGCTGGACCTACAGCAACATCGACTACATGCGTAGCCAGCTCAAGCGCCTGGGTTTCGCCTATGACTGGTCACGGGAGATCGCAACCTGCCAACCCCGCTATTATCGTTGGGAACAATGGTTCTTCACGCGCCTCTACGAGCAGGGGCTGGTGTATAAAAAGACCGCGGCCGTCAACT
>MGYR01000179.1:5435-14951 GCA_001801825.1 Gammaproteobacteria bacterium RIFCSPLOWO2_02_FULL_56_15
GGTAGTGCGCAAGGAGATTCCCCAGTGGTTCATCCGCATCACCGAGTATGCCGATGAACTCCTGGCCGGGCTGGATCGATTGCCTGGATGGCCGGAGCAGGTGAAAACCATGCAGCGCAACTGGATCGGGCGCTCCGAGGGCGTGGAAGCAGAGTTCGGTATCGCCGGGACGGATACCACACTCGGTATCTTCACCACCCGCCCAGATACCATCATGGGCGTGACCTACATGGCGGTGGCTGCCGAGCATCCCCTGACAGTCCAGGCAGCCCGGGACAACCCGGCCATCGCTGCTTTCATCGAAGAGTGCCGGCACGCGGGGACCTCCGAGGCCGAACTCGAAACCATGGAAAAGAAAGGCATGCCGCTGGGTGTGGATGCGATCCATCCGCTGACCGGCCGCACGATCCCCCTGTGGGTCGCTAATTTCGTCCTCATGGGTTATGGGACCGGCGCTGTGATGGCGGTTCCCGCCCACGATCAACGGGACTTCGAATTCGCACATAAATATGGACTCCCCATCCAGCCGGTGATCTTCCCGGACGATGGCAGCGATCCCGGCATCGAGCATGGCGCCTATATGGATGCGGGGGTACTGAGAAATTCAGGCAGCTTCGATGGACTGCAATCCGAGACCGCCAAGGGCGCCATTGCCGACGCCCTGGAACAGGCCGGACGGGGCCGGCGCAAGCAGCATTTCCGCCTCAGGGACTGGGGGGTATCCCGGCAGCGCTACTGGGGAGCACCGATCCCGTTCTTCAACCTGCCGGACGGCGGCGTCATCCCAGTGCCGGCCGAGCGGTTGCCCGTTCTATTGCCGGAAGAAGTGGTGATGGACGGGGTACGATCCCCCATCAAGAACGATCCGGAATGGCGCCGGGCAGAACACGACGGCCGGGCAGTGGAGCGCGAGACCGATACCTTCGACACTTTCATCGAATCCTCCTGGTATTACGCCAGGTTCTGCTGCCCGGACAACGACACCAGCATGCTTGACGAACGAGTGAACTACTGGCTGCCGGTAGACCAATATATCGGCGGCATCGAGCACGCGGTCCTGCATCTTTTATATGCCCGATTCTTTCACCGGCTCATGCGTGACCTGGGACTGGTACGACATGATGAACCCTTCACCAATCTACTGACCCAGGGAATGGTTCTCAAAGATGGCGCGAAGATGTCGAAATCCAAGGGCAATACCGTCGATCCCCAGGAGTTGATCGATAAGTACGGCGCCGACACGGTACGCCTCTTCATCATGTTTGCGGCGCCGCCGGATCAGAGTCTGGAATGGTCCGATAGCGCCGTGGAAGGGGCCTTCCGCTTTCTGAAAAGACTGTGGAAATTCGCCGCAGGTGTGGTGGACCTGCCCCGCAGCGACCCCGCTGGTCTTGAGTGGAGCCCAGAGCAGCGGGAGATCCGGCGGCGCATCCATGAGACCATCGCCAAGGTTAATGACGATATCGGCCGCCGTTATACATTCAACACTGCAATCGCGGCAGTGATGGAATTGCTGAACCTTCTGGTCCGTATGGAAAGCTCGACAGCAAGTGACCAGGCCCTGCTACACGAAGGCCTGGATACGGTGGTGCGCCTGCTCGCGCCCATCGTGCCTCACATCACGGAGGCCATCTGGCGGGCGCTGGGACACCAGCAAGCCTTGGTGGACGCCCCGTGGCCTGAAGCCGATCCCGATCTTGTGCGGCGGGACGAGATTACCCTGGCTGTCCAGGTTAACGGAAAACGCCGGGATGAGATCGTGGTCTCCGTGGATGCCACCGAGGAGCTAATCAAGGCGACAGCCATGGGCAGCGAAAATACCCGACGTTTTATCGAGGGGCATCAAGTACAGAGGGTCATCATCGTGCCCAGGCGCCTGGTCAATATTGTCATCTCCTGAAGCAGCGACACACCGCTTCCGGACTTGTCAGAAACCGGTGTTGTCCCGTATCCTGCGGGGCAGGGGAATGCCCCACCGGAATGTGACCATGAACGCTCACCACCTGCTGCTCATCACCACCTTGATCCTGTCCGCCTGCGGTTTCCAGTTGCGGGGCGCGGGGGGGATCACGGCGGCCGGGGTCGGCAGCATCCTGATCGTGGCGCCTGCGGATAGCGCGATAGCCGCGGAAGTACGCACGCAGTTGCAAATGGCGGAGGCCAAACTCGTACAGACGACCGAGCAGGCCGAGCTGATCCTGTCTCTGGACGGTGAGCATTTCGAACGGACCATATTGAGTGTCTCGCCAGATTCGGGCAAGGTGGAGGAGTACCTGCTCACACTCGGGATCCATCTCTCGCTCACTGACCGTACATCCCAACCCCTGCTGGCCGGGGAACACCTCACCGCGAGCCGTGACTATCCCTTCGATGAAAATGCGGTGCTCGGGATGTTCAGCCTGGAAACCAGGATCCGGGAAGACCTGTCCCGGCAGATCGCCGCCGGCATCATCAGACGGCTGAATGCCGCCTCCGGAAACTGAAATTCCCTCAATGCCCGGAGTGACATCAGCAGGTTTTTATACAACCTGCTTCTTAGATTTCCGGCTTGAATTCCCCTTCGGCCGCCGCCACACGGAAAGCGCGTGTCAGATGCACATAATTACTATAGAGCGTCTTGATTTCCCTGACATAGTAGGCGGTCTGGCCGCAACGGCAGAGGCGCAATAGCTCTCCCTCTTGCTGCTTTGGCTTGGCCATCACCAGCAAGGCTTGCTCCACATTGTTGAACCACAGGTTTCTGTCCAGCTGCATCTTTTCCGCAAGGTCCCGGGCCTGCTCGATCCTGTTGAATCCGGCATTATAGGCCCCCAACGCGAACCAGGTTTTGTCATCACCGGGGATTTCATCCTCGAATCGATCCCGTAGAGAATCCAGATACCGGATGCCACCGTGTATACCGGCATCCGGATCGGTAGGATCGCCGATAGCCAGCAGTGCTACCGTTTCCGGCGCCAGTTGCATCAGCCCCGCAGCCCCGGCCTGTGAAACAGCGACTGGATTGAAACGACTTTCCTGATACATCTGCGCAACGATCAGGCGCCAGTCGAAGTCATACATCTCCGCATACTTGTGTACGATATCGTCATAGGGTGAAAGCCGGTCATAGGCAGCCAACAGGCTGTTCTCATCGTGATGTTCACCTGGGTTTTCGATGTACCTGGCATAGAGGTCATTGTAGAGGCTCATCCGGTACTCCCGCTGTAAAAACCGGTTGATTGCCGCCTGCAACAGCGGGTCGCTGCTACGGACGGCCCAGGCATGCGGCGTGGGATCCGTGAGTACGAAATGCGCCTTGAGATTCGCATGCTGGGCGGTCTCCGCCCGGAGCTGATGACTGCTGATGACGGTGAGATCGTAATCCCCCGCGGCGACCTTCATCAGGGTTGCTTCCATATTATTATCGCCTGCAGCGATTTTCAGTCCGACATCAATCCCCAGGTCTTTGATCCCCTGCAGGCTTTGCAGGTAGGGACTTTCCGGCGGCAGTACGATCTCTCGACCTGCCAGGTCTCGTAGATCCAGCAGCGGAGAGTCATATACCCTGCCGACAATAACCGGGGCCGAATAGTTATACGGCCTTGAATAGCTAATCCCGGCTTCCTGCGGTTGTTCGTCGTAGGGTAGCGAAGCGGCGATTATATCTCCTCTCCCCTGGCGCAATAACTCCTTCATCTCTTCCATGGAATTGCAGAGCACCACATCCAATCGCATGTGATGTTCCCTCGCGAACTGCCTGGCAAGCTCGTATTCAAAACCCTTCAACTTGCCCTTGTCGAAAAAATAATTGACCGGGTTCTCGTAGGTAATCAGACGGAGAACCTTACGTGATTTTAATTCCGTCAGGTCCTCGCGATAGGCGCCCGCGACATGACGTTCCAGCTGTTTCCGGGACAGGAACCGGTTAATAGAGTCCTGAAATTCCACCGAGCGGGCATGCAGCCCCCAGCTCAGTGCCGTCTCTTCGGTTACGTTCAGTGCAACATTGAGATCCTGGTAACCTGGCAGTAGGCTTTCCAGCAGCAGACCATCCAGGACTGCGAGGTCATACTGACCGCTCGCAACCCGTTCCAGGATCGTTTCCGGCGGCATCTCCTCCGGAAGCAATACCAGGTCCATTCCGGCATGGATAGCGGCGAGCTTCGAAAGTGCGGGGAGCGCGGTGGATGAGACCTTGACGAAGATCTGCCGGGTGGTCAGTGATTCCAGGTTTTCGAGATATCCGGTATCTGTCCGGCTCACTACCTGTTGACTGGAATAGCCCCAAGGGAAGCTGAAACCCGGGTGGAGCCCCGCGGGAAGTTCCAGCGCGATACGGGAACTCAGAATCATCTCTATACCGGGGTTCTGCAGGAGTGCAGCCACCTGCTCCACTCCGGTTTTTAGCCATATCACTCGACGGCCGCTTTCCCGCTGGAATTCCTCCAGCAGGTGGTTTTCCAGTGAATCGGAACCGCTGGACTCCGGCCAGTTTGGCGGAACGGCAATGTAGAGTAATTCCGGATCCTCGACGCTGGAGTGTAACTGCGGCCCTGCTTGAGTATTGCCACTTTGGGTGGGGTTGCTGCCTGCCTGGGTTGGGCTGGGCCCGGGCTGTTTCCCGCTCAGATAACCAAGACCGATGATACCGGTCAGCAGCATGAATCCAAGTATCCACCGGATACTTGTACCCACCCCGAATCGGATTGTAACCAGGTTGCCTGCTGTCAATCAGCACTCCCATATTCTGTATCCAGTCTTCGGGATTATAATTGATTTTATAAAGATCGCTATATATAGGATAAATATTGTATCTAATATACAACATATTGTGTGTACATCATGATCCCCTATTCAGTTGTGCAAGCTGCTCTGGAGAGCCCACATTCACCCATCCGCCGCTAAAATATTCACCCTGCACACGCATGGACGCCACCGCCTGGTGCAACAGCGGACCCAGCGGGAATGACGACTGGGTGCAGCCTTGAAATAACTCCGGGCGGAGGATCCCGATATTCCCGTAGGTCAAGCGCCTGCCTCTATCCTTGCACAACTGGCTCTCCTGGAGGCAGAAATCCCCGCCCGGGTAATCCACAGGGTTGTCCACCAGAACCAGGTAGGCCAAATCCACAGATTTCCCATGCAGCAGGGAAAAGTCGTAATCGGTAAACAGATCGGCGCTGATTGCGACAAAGGGCTCGTCACCCAGCAAATGCATGGCCTGCAGTATCCCCCCCCCGGTCTCCAGCGGCTGCTCACCCTCGGGTGAGTAGCGGATGTGGACACCGAATTGTCCGCCATCGCCGCAGAATTCCTCAATCATCCACCCCATCCGGGAATGATTGATGATGATCTCCGTATAGCCAGCCTGCGCGAGGTTTTCCAGGTGATATTGCAAGAGGGGTTTGCCGTGCACCCGCATCAAAGGCTTGGGCAGCCGGTCACTCAGCGGCCGCATTCTGCTGCCGATCCCGGCGGCAAGCAACATCACCTTCACGGACAAAGCCTTGTCTGCAGCGCGGGCAGCACGCGGCCCTGTATCAGAGTGACCAGGCCGGCCAGTTCGGGATAGCGGTGTTCAAGCTCGAGGATGTAAGAGAGTGTCCTGGGTATATCGCGTAAAAAACCGTCCTTTGCATCACGATGGTACAATCTTGCGAAGATGCCGCTGGCCTTCAGATGGCGCTGCACTCCCATCAGATCAAACCAGCGGATAAACTGTTCCCGATCCACGGCAGGATCCAGCTGCGGGGCCACCTTCCGGAAATACTCGGACAACCACTCAAGAATCTGCTCCGGCGGCCATTTGATATAACAGTCCTTCAACAGGGAAACCAGGTCATAACTGAGTGGTCCACACACGGCATCCTGGTAATCGAGCACCCCTGGATTCGCTTGCTTGGTGTGCATGAGGTTACGGGAATGATAATCCCTGTGTACAAAGGTTTGGGGTTGCTCAAGGGCGCTGGAGATCAGTGTGTCATATACCTTGTTCAGCATCCGTTCTTCGTTTGTATCGAGTCTGATATGCAGGTGTATATCGAGCAGCCAGTCCCGGAAGAGACGCAGCTCGGCCAGTAACAGCCTTTCGTCATAGACAGGGAGTCCTTTAACATCCGTTCTGTCCTGCATCCGGGCCAGTGCATCGATTGCATCGCTGTAGAGCTCTGCAGCATTGTGATCCGAGAGCAGATCGAGATAGAGCGTACTACCGAGGTCATCCATCAGAATGAACCCCAGGTCCGGATCACTGGCGTGAATCAAGGGAACATGGACACCGGCGTCTCTAAGCCTCCGGCTGATCTCCAGGAATGGCCTGCAATCCTCCTTGTCTGGCGGGGCATCCATGATGACCCGGGTGAAATTGCCGGTGTCGATCCGGTAATACCTCCTGAAACTGGCGTCTTCGGATGCCGGTTTGAGGGTATAAGAATCGAAGCCAAGGCCGTTCCTTATCCACTCATGGATTGATTCTAGTCTTCTGGTCATCGATATCACGCTGCTCCATCAGCGTGGTAGTATCCGATCGATTCCAGCCATGATTCAATCTGTTTTCACTCAAAGCCCACTAAGCCAGCCTTCGCGATCCTGGCATATCCCGGCCAGGTCGCTTTGGAGGAAAGTGCCGCTACTGGATTTTCCGGTTATGATAGCTCTGAACTGATTATTCCACGGCGTCTGAGGCAGATTCAACGATGAAGGACAGGACAAAGACAACACACACAACGGAGAACAAGAGGTTGCAGGCCCTGGGTAGGGCGGTCATCCGCACTGAAACTGCCGCAGTTCGGCAGCTTGCCGGCAGGATTGACCAAAATTTTGTTGCGGCATGCAAGCTATTGTTGGCCTGCTCGGGAAGGATCGTGGTGATCGGAATGGGGAAATCAGGTCATATCGGTGGCAAGATTGCCGCCACCCTGGCCAGCACCGGTTCGCCTGCTTTCTTCGTCCATCCTGCTGAGGCTAGTCATGGGGATCTCGGAATGATCACGGGTGAGGACGTAGTGATCGCCCTTTCGAATTCCGGTGAAAACGATGAAATTACAACCCTGTTGCCGGCCATCAAGCGCCTTGGGATCCCCCTGATCACCCTGAGCGGCAATCCCCAATCCACCCTGGGAAGAGCCGCCACGATTCATATCGATGTAAGCGTTGAAAAGGAGGCCTGCCCGCTGGGCCTCGCTCCCACCTCCAGCACCACCGCAACGCTGGTGATGGGTGATGCCCTGGCCATCGCGCTCCTGGAAGCGCGTGGCTTCGGTCCCGAGGATTTCGCGAGGTCACATCCCGGCGGCGTGCTGGGGCGCCGGCTGCTATTACGGGTGAACGACATCATGCATACCGGGAGCGGTCTCCCGAAAGTCAGGCAGGATACCCCTCTGCGCGATGCCCTGCTCGAAATGACCCGGAAGGGGCTGGGTACGACGGCTGTAGTGGATAAGCGGGACCGGATCCTCGGGATCTACACCGACGGCGATCTACGCCGATCACTGGATGCCGGTGTGGATGTACACCGTGTTCTGGTGGGAGAGGTGATGACCGCGAATTGCAAGACCATTTCCCCGGAGAGCCTGGCCTCGGAGGCGCTGAGCATGATGGAAAGCTGCAAGATCAACGCATTGCTGGTCGCCGGCGAGGACCGGGTACTGCTGGGCATGCTCAATATGCATGACTTATTACGAGCCAAGGTCGTATGAAAATAGCGGGGCCGAAACTGCTGGAAAAGGCAGCGTCGATCCGGTTCGCTGTCTTTGACGTCGACGGTGTCATGACCGGGGGAGAGATCCTGCTGGGACCTGACGGAGAGGAGTTCAAACGATTTCACGCGCAGGATGGACTGGGCCTGGTTCTGCTGTTGCGTTCCGGTATCGAGGTCGGGGTCATCTCATCCCGGCATTCGCAAGCAGTGTCCCGCCGCATGGAATCACTGGGCGTTCGGCATGTGTTACAGGGTCAGTCGGATAAACTGAAAGCCCTGCAAAGCCTTCTGGAAACCACGGGCATCGATGCCCGAGATACCGCCTTCACCGGAGATGATCTCGTTGATCTCCCGGCGATGCAAATTGCAGGATTGTCCATCGCGGTAGCCAATGCCCGGCCGGTGGTTCAACAACAGGCGGATTGGATCACCAGCGACCGGGGAGGAGAGGGCGCAGTGCGGGAGATCTGTGAGTTGTTGCTGGAGGCAAGGGGTATGCTTGTTCAACATATCAATCACTATCTCCGTAAGAATTGAGTTAGAACCGTGTGGCCGTGCGCGTGAGCCTGGATAAGCTCCGAGGCTGAACGAGGACATTTAAACTGTGTGAACATATTAGTGCGTTTGAAATATCAATACTCTGGGCGCGTATTTATACTGTTTGGCCTGCTATTGGTCACCGGCTTCAGTTTCTGGCTTTTGAACAACCTCACGGCTCCGGTGGAAATTGCTGCATTGCACGGTCGAAACCTGCCGGACTACTACATGGAGGATTTTTCCACCGTTATCATGGATCCTGATGGACTACCTTCACATCACTTGCGTGCATTGTATATTGCTCATTATCCAGATAGTGATTCCACCGAGTTGACACAGCCATCACTGGAATTCCGACAACAAGCGAATAATCCGGTTCATATATCCGCAGACAAAGGTTGGGTCACCAGCGGAAATAAGGTTATCCTCCTGGATGGTAATGTTGAGTTCCTGGAACAGGACCCTGCGGGTGCGATCTTGTTGCGGATTCGAACCATCAAGGCCAGGATTCTACCCGGCAATGGTTACGCAGAGACAGATCAGCATACTGAAATTACATCTTCTCGGGCTCATGTAACAGGTACCGGTATGAGAGCATACCTGCGCGATGGCAGGCTGGAGGTGCTGAGCAATGTACGTACTATCATCACTAAAAAGTAGTTTCCAGTCCACCCTGTCGGGTCTGCTGCTGGCTGCAAACCTGCAATCTGTGGCCGCCCTGACTTCGGATCAGGATCAGCCCATCGAAATCGAGGCAAGCTCATGGGAACTCGATGCCAGGAAGAACGTGACCGTATATACCGGAAACGTGGTGGTGAAACGGGGCAGCATCCGAATGACCGGCGAAAAAATGACCATCTATTATACTGAAAATGAGGAAATTGATTCCTTGATCGTGGAAGGAAATCCGGCAACCTACCGCCAGTTGCCTGACAACAGCCAGGTATATGATGAGAGCCGTGCCATGCGCATAGAGTTTCATGAATTCGAGAACCTCGTGATACTCATAGAAAAGGCGGAAGTCATTCAGGAGCGATCACGTTTCAGTGGTGATCGTATCGAATACGACACCAAACTCAGCCAGATAAAGGCCAGCAGTATTCCGTCAAATAATACTAACGAACAGCCTTCAGAAAATGGCCGGGTGAAGATTATCATCAAACCACGGCAGAAAAGTCCAGGGACTGAGCGCGCTTCACCATAACGTGTATATCTCCAAGCAGAGGTGCCCCCCTGCAACCTAATGACGGCAGCCTGTTTTTCAGGGAATAGCGGAACCATGAGTACACTTCAAGTAAGCA
>MGYR01000180.1 GCA_001801825.1 Gammaproteobacteria bacterium RIFCSPLOWO2_02_FULL_56_15
CAGGGCGTCATCAGTACCTTTCCCGTGTTGGCTGCAAATAGTGTCGGCGATCTGCTGCAGCGGGGCACTGATGCTCAGGTTGATCTCAAAACCGCTCCGAATGCCGTCGGTGGCAAGAATCAAAATGTCTCCGGGCGAAACAGGCATGACCAAGGCTCGCAGTGTGGGGAGCCGAAAGCCGACCACTCCGCCGCGCATCAAAATGCTTTCCCGCGACTGGCCCGCCTGCGCATCCGTGCGCAGCAAGACGCCTTCCACATTGCCCACGCCCAGGCAAGTCATGGTGTGGTTCTGGGCGCTGAACGAGGCCAGGCTCATCACCGCGCCGCGCGTTGTTTTCATTGCTTCGTTACAGCGTCGAATCAATGCGATGACGGATTCCGAGGCGTAACGTTCCAGCGTCGCCACGGCCACTTTGGAGGCCTCCGCCGCCTCCACTCCATGCCCCAGGCCATCGATCACCGCGATCAGCGCCCCGGTTGGCGTGGGAGCAGCAATATAGCGGTCGCCCGATTCCGACTCCCCCGGAATTATCATACTAGCGGTGGCATACTCTACCAGCCGCATTGTCTGCGGAGTCCCTCGCGACACGTCACCGCCTCCACTTCTTCATGGTCACGGTGGTCCCGGCCCCCGGCTTGGAAGTGATTTCAAATTCATCCATCAAACGGCGGGTCCCCGGCAAACCCAGCCCTAAGCCTTTTCCGGTAGAATAGCCGTCTTGCATGGCCAGAGAGATGTCCAGTATGCCGGGCCCATGATCACGAGCCACTACGACGAGGCCAGACCGTCCGGGGCCATTGGCAACGCTGAGGACGATCTCTCCCGACCGCGCATGCTCTACGATGTTGCGAGCCACTTCGGAAATCGCCGTGGAGATGACGGTCAGGTCGCTGCCATTGAAACCCGCCTGCTGCGCCAGCTCCCGCCCTTGCTGGCGGGCTGTCACAATGTCAGCGTCGGAATTGATGGGAATATGGATTTCAGCTTTCAGTGACATGGCTCTCGCCCCGCTTGGTCCGGAGATCCAACAACGCCAGGCCTTCTTCCAAATCCAGCGCGGTCTCCACGTCACCCAGCGCCAAGCCCAACTGCACCATCGCGAAGGCAACCTCGGGCTGAATGCCGACGATGACCGTTTCCGCTCCCCGCATGTGGCCGATTTGGGCAATGGCACGCAGAGTTCGGACGGCGAATGAGTCCATCACATCCAGCACAGTGACATCCACAATGACTCCCCGGGAACGGAACCGTCCCACCTGCGCGGACAGGTCGTCCCGGAGCTGGAGCAGCTCATAGTCCGAGAGGGCGGACTGAATGGAAGCAATTAAATAACCGCCTTGCTTGAGGATGGGAACTCTCATCGCTTACTTCGCAGCAGTTTGTTCTGGGGCCTGCATCATCATCGTGACTCTGTAACCCAGCAGTCGTTCAGCTTCCTCGATGCCTCCCTGCAAGTCGCCGATGGTCTTCATCTTCGTCAGATCCACTCCGATGGTCACCAGCGTCTGGGCGATCTCGGAGGACAAGCCGGTGACGATAACGGTAGCGCCCATCAGCCGGGAAGCGTCCACCGTCTGCACCAAGTGATTGGCGACCGTTGAGTCCACAGAGGGAACACCGGTGATATCAATCACCACCACTTTGGCGCGGTTGGCCCGATGCCGCGGAGGAGTTGCTCGGTCACCTGGCGGGCGCGCTGCGGATCAATCACGCCGATGATCGGTAAGATGAGCAGCCGCTCGCGGACCTGCAGCACCGGGGTGGAAAGTTCCCGGATGGCCTCCTGCTGCTGGCGGATGATGCGCTCGCGCTCTTGCACGAAACCGACGCCCACGGTGTTCGCGATGCGGTTAGCGGCCGGTTCATAGGCATCCAGGACCCGGTTCAGCAGTCCAAAGTCCGCCTGATACTTCTTAAACAGGGAGCGGGCCAGCACGTCGCGCAGCAGCAGCACGATGCCCAACACCTCGCGGGTTTCTACGCCCCGCGGGATGATGCGTTCCGACAGGTCCCGAGCGTATGCCTCCAGAGCTTCAACGCTGCCCGTCTCCAGCACCGCCACGTAGTTGTCGTACACGGCGGTAGCTTCCTTGAAGATCTCCTCTTGGGTCATCGCCACCAGCAACTGGGATTCAGTGATGCGCCGCGCCCACTCCTCGCGCAACTGGGTGCGGTTCTCCCGCAGGTGGGATACCAACTCTCTGAGCAACACTGCCGTGGATTCTAGCATTGCTGTCCCCATAGGCGATGCTAACGATGACGGGCCCGGAATTCTGGTTCGCTTGTCCCTCTTTTTGCTGTCCGCCATAAATACTTTTCCCTCCTGCTCGATACTTGTAACTATTGGAAATCCGTCCCACTGATTCCCCTGTCCCTCAATCCCCCAAAATACGCCTATTGCCGATGATTTTGTTTCTCAGCACAGTGCCAGGGTCGGACCCCAACGATGCCTCCCGTCCAGACCGTTCGGATTGCCCAATCTCCAAGAGAATAACGCATTCCCGGACATGCGGCCACAGATTTTTTCCAGTCAGAAACAGGGAAACGACACCAGGTTCGCTGGTAACCGGATCCTTCCAGTCCGTTGCCGGAATGACCAGCCAGCGTTCCCGCCGGGCGGCGCTGGCGGCCTCACGCCGATTTCTTCCCTAGATGCCAAACCGTAACGAATGATTGACGAACAGCAGGCGCCTGGAGCGCCGGGGAATGCTTCGGCAGAGGGAAAGCCGGTGAACTATCCGACCAGGACCAGGGAAGCCGCGCACCGCATTCCAAACAGCGGCGATATTCTCCCAGCTCATCCCGCCGCGGGGTCGTCTGATTTTGATGTCTACATCCGAGGATCATGCTCTACCCCCTGCTCAAACGGCCATCGCGCTGTTGCGAAAGGCTGCATTGTGCCAGCGCCGTGCTTCGTGGGAGGCGACGGCGTGTTCCAGGAGCGGGAGAACATTGCGTTTCAAATATGGCGCAACCAGCAGGTCAAAGGCACCTGCTTCCAACGCCTCGACCCATTCCTGCTCCCCTCCCACCCGGGAGAAAATCACCACTGGCAAGTCGGGACAGCGTTTTCGAACTTGTCTCAAGGCTTCATTCCAGCCGCCTTTCTGAAAGGACCACCCGCAGAACAGGGCGTCATAGGCACCATCCAGATGGTTTCGCAACTCGGCCAGGTCTCCGATGCTCCGCAGTATTACGTGCTCGCTGAGGATTTTTTCCATTACACTCGTTTCCGTTTCGTCGCTACTGAGCAGAAGAACTTTCGGATACGCCAGCATCCCTCACCTCCGTGCAATATCCATCGAACTCATTCTCCTCAACGGTTTGACCCTCTTGCCCCATTGTCCCACCGGCCCTCACCGCTGCTGTGAATTGCACTTCCACCGTATAAGGCAAGTCGGGGACCATTCAGCCTATCTAATCAGAACCAACAAAATGCAAGAGTTGAGCCTTTCTAGGAGCTCAAAAACTGATTGTCAGGGGAACGAGCTTACTCACGAAGTGGTATTCAAATGCCATATTGCCGACATGAAAACGGGGAGAGTCCTTCGGATCCAAAAGCGTTGATTGACAAGTTCTCATTCAATGGATCGACGGTAAACAGACAGCGGAGTACGGCCTTGCTTTGCTGGTGTCACGCCGAATGTTGCCAAGATGCCCCGGTCCGGCCTGGTCGGCAGGTTAAGAGCTTCCTTCGGCACCCGGTGCAAAGCCATACCGCCGCAGCGCTTTCTCCAAGACCTTGTTCGCATTCAGAGATTCTTTGGCAGTTCCAGCAACACTCGAGAGCGTTTATGTTTCGGCGAACATTTTCTTTGATTTGCTTTAATTCCTTGAATTCCGCCAGTGCCTCCTGCATGGGGACCTCCTTAACTGCTCACACCTTTGCCTCTCGCAACTGAATCGCCAAGGGAGCAAGTGGAGGAAAGCAGATCTGTTAACTGGTGTACATTGAGATAGTTACGTGGAATTATTCTCTTGCCTGGAGTATTAAATGAAAACTCTGGGAGGCCGGTTTGGGAGAATAGTAGCTCTCAAAGTGGAATTCCGGTGCAACTGCATTTGATATTGCCACTCAGAATTTCTCACAGGTCCTCGCTGACCGAAAGATTCTTGCTAGATTGGATGATCCAATTCGTCGGAGACGATGCGGTAGCACTGGCAAGCTGTAGATTCTAATTTCCGGCGGTTCAGAATTGTGATTCTGCCGCGCACGTACCTCACTATGTCAGCTTTACGGAACATTCCAGCCGCCAGGGTTACCTCCGACCGCGGGGTGCCGAGCATATCAGATAGCAGCGCGTGAGTTATGGGGAACTCATCCTTTTTCGCGCGATCATGAACCATCAACAACCAGCGAGCCAAACGCTGTTCCACCAAGTGACCCCGGTTGCAGGCTGCCGTTTGGGAAATCTGACAAAGGAGATAGCGGGTATAACGAAGTAGCCGATCGTGCAGCCCGCCGCACCGCTTGAACTGAGCTTGAATCACATTCGCTTTGATCCTCAAGCAGCTGCCGGGAATGTGCACAGCAGCAAGCTTTCCAGACGTTTTTGCTCCCAATACTGCCCGAAGTCCCAGCATCCCTTCCTCTCCGATCAAATTCACCTCGACGGTCCTGCCCCCTCCCATGGACGCAAGCAAGTAAACCACAGAATTCAGCGGGAAATAGACGTAGCGCATGGGAGCTCCGGGCCGGTAGAGAATTTCACCCGGACGGAGAGAAATGAGCTCCAAACTGGGCAGAAGGTCTTTGGTCTCTTCCCTGGACAAGGCAGCGAGAATCTGATTTTGGGACAGACCGAGTTGCGTTGAGCCAAGCATAGACTAGGAATAGGACCGTTGAGATTTGAAGAATATGAGAGCACGGCCTCTCCTGGCTCGTCAGTCAGCCTCCCAACAGACCAAATCCGGGGAGCACGACAGTGCAGGCCTTCCACTAAATCGCTCACGCCAAGACGGGACAGCCGCAGATTCAGATCCCGCTTCTCGGATGGGCCCACTTGCAATTGGGGGGGAGGTGGAGTGACTGGCGACGCGCCAGCGTTTCACATGGCTGAATGCATCACCGGCACTGCTCTAGCCGGGGTTACATAGCTCGTTGGT
>MGYR01000181.1 GCA_001801825.1 Gammaproteobacteria bacterium RIFCSPLOWO2_02_FULL_56_15
GGAGGTTCAAATCCTCTCGCCCCGACCAGTAATCTGTAATTTCACAGTAATAGTAAGGATTTCTCCCAGGTGGTTGGATGTTACAACCTCATTTTGGACGCTCCCGTATAATATATTTATTGAACCTTAATCATGACTCGCAGCAATCATCCTGCATGAGTTAAAATGCCGGGTATTCAGGTGCTGAAACACCTCAGATCTGACAACTGCAAAACGAAAAAATCAGGGGCAGGAACACTATGTGTGGAATCGTCGGCGCTGTTGCGCAAAGAGATGTCGGCCCGATTCTGATTGAAGGATTAAGGAGACTCGAATATCGGGGATATGATTCGGCCGGTGTAGCAATACTCGGACCTGCCGATAGGCTCCAACGTCAGCGTGTATTGGGCAAGGTACATCAGCTTGCAGACCTGCTCGATGCCGCTCCTCTGACTGGAGGTACCGGAATCGCCCATACCCGCTGGGCTACACATGGGAAACCCAGCATCGATAACGCACACCCGCACATATGCCAGGATGAAGTTGCTCTCGTCCATAATGGCATCATCGAGAATCACCAACTGCTGAAAGAATCGCAACTGGCAAAAGGCTATACATTCAATTCTCAAACGGATACAGAAGTCATTGTCAATCAGGTGCATGAATACCTGAAGCAGGGAAGCGATTTATTACAAGCGGTTTACA
This sequence comes from Gammaproteobacteria bacterium RIFCSPLOWO2_02_FULL_56_15, assembly GCA_001801825.1. Taxonomy (GTDB): domain Bacteria; phylum Pseudomonadota; class Gammaproteobacteria; order Eutrophobiales; family Eutrophobiaceae; genus 2-02-FULL-56-15. The sequence goes on from MGYR01000181.1 coordinate 685, forward strand.
AAACTTGCCAAATGCTCCAGGGTGCCTATGCTCTGGGAGTCATTGCAACTTCCCAGCCCGGCCGTTTGGTGGCGGCCCGATCCGGGAGTCCGCTGGTAATCGGCGTCGGTATAGGTGAGTATTTCATCGCCTCGGATGTATTTGCCCTGTTGCCTGTCACCCAGCAATTCATCATCCTCCAGGAAGGAGATTTTGCTGATATCAGGAAAGACCAGGTCAGAATATATAACAGGGAGATGGTGCAGGTTGAACGGCCGATCATTGTTTCCAGCCTGTCCTCTGATGTAGCCGATAAATCCGGCTATCGCCATCACATGCTGAAGGAGATATTTACTCAGCCACGGGCGGTAGCGGATACCCTGGAGGGTCGCCTGGCAGCAGGTCTAGTCGTGGAACAATCCTTTGGGATGAATGCCGGCGAAATATTTGATCAAACCCGTGCTGTACAGATTGTGGCCTGTGGAACCAGCTATCATGCCGGCTTGATCGCCGGATATTGGCTGGAGGCTATTGCCGGGATTCCCTGCCGGGTTGAAGTCGCCAGCGAATTCAGATATCGCAAACTGGCAATCCAGGATAAGACACTGTTCGTTACTATCTCCCAATCGGGTGAGACTGCAGATACGCTGGCAGCTCTCGAATTGGCCAAATCCAAGAATTATGTTGGAACACTGGGAATATGTAATGTCCCTGAGAGTTCTCTGACACGGGAAGCAGGCTTAGTATTCCTTACCCATGCGGGTCCGGAAATCGGTGTGGCTTCAACCAAGGCATTCACTACCCAACTGACTGCGCTGTTGTTACTCGTCATACTGCTGGCCCGACGTACCTGTTCGGATCCGGCCCTTGAGCAGAAACTTGTTGAGTTGCTTGAGAGTCTGCCGGGTCGTATCAATCAAGTCCTGGAACTGAACCAGCAATTGGAGCAGATAGCACAACGGTTTGCCGGAAAACATCATACTCTCTATCTTGGTCGTGGTACGATGTTGCCTGTTGCAATGGAAGGCGCCCTGAAACTGAAGGAAATTTCCTACATACATGCTGAGGCCTATCCTGCTGGGGAGCTGAAACATGGTCCATTGGCTCTCGTGGATGATGATATGCCAGTGATTGCTGTCGCGCCGAATAACCAATTACTCGAAAAACTTAAATCCAACCTGCAAGAAGTGAAGGCGAGGGGCGGTGAACTATATGTATTTGCCGATTCAGAGGTCGTCTTGGAGACTCCCGATGAGATCCACATCATCCCGCTCGTGCCAGTGAACGACATAATCGCACCAATAATCTATACGGTTCCTTTGCAATTATTCGCCTATCATGTTGCTGTTACGAAGGGAGCGGATGTGGATCAGCCACGGAATCTCGCAAAATCAGTGACAGTAGAATGATGCATCACACGCGGACCGGTGTAGGACGAGGCATCACAATCTGGAACCGAAGCATCAGGGGCATGATACCCCAACCAAGAGGTCTGCGGCCTGGTGACTACCAAAAGTAATCCTTACCGGATACTGGTCGTTGACGACGACAAAGATATCCTGTTGTTGTTGTCCAAATGGTTAACCGATGACGGTTTTGATGTTGTAATCGCTGCTTCAGGTGAAGAAGCTCTGGACAGATTGAATATTGATGAACCCAGACTGGTAATAACTGATCTGTTTATGGGTGAGATGAGCGGAATGGATCTGCTGGCCAGGATCCATGCTGAAAATCCTCTTTTACCGGTGATCATGCTCAGTGGAAACGCCCAAATACCCGATGCCGTCAAGGCAACACATATGGGGTCTTCCGCTTTTCTCACCAAACCTGTTAAACAGGCCGAGATCCTGGATCAGGTGAAGCGCGCCTTGCGTATCAGTCCGGAACGTCAACAGCAAAATCCCATTGCCAGTGAAATCATCTACAAGAGCAAGCCTATGGAGGAATTGATCGAACTGGCGCAGATGGTGGCGGACAGTGATATTACTGTGTTCATCAGTGGTGCGACGGGAACTGGAAAGGAGATTCTGGCAAAGGCAATCCACAAAGCAAGTCCACGGCGTGATCATCCCTTCGTGGCCGTAAACTGCGGTGCGATCCCTGAACAACTGCTTGAATCAGAATTATTCGGTCATGAGAAAGGTGCCTTCACCGGCGCCAATCAAAAACATGAAGGCTTGTTCAAATCTGCCGATAAGGGCACCCTATTTCTGGATGAAATTGGCGATATGCCGCTCTCACTACAGGTAAAACTGCTGAGGGTATTGCAGGATCTGGAGGTGCGGCCGGTCGGTTCCACCCGATCCTACCCTATCGATGTGAGAATCATCTCTGCGACCCACAGGGATCTGGATGCTGTTGTCAAGGAGGGGGAATTCCGGGAGGACCTGTATTACAGATTGAAGGTGGTCCCCTTGCATATGTTGTCTCTCGCTGAACGACGCGAGGATATCCCCTTGTTGGCGGGTCATTTTCTCCAGAAGCACCATAATATAGGTTCAAAAAAACAGAAACATTTCTCTCCCGATGCCATGGATTATATGATACAAGCCCCCTGGCCCGGCAATGTCCGTCAATTGATTAATGTGGTAGATCTATGCGCTACCCTGTCAAGGACAGAAACGATTACACTCAATCTGGTGCAGCACGCCCTGCAGGATGAACCGTGTAATCTACAGACACTCAAAGACGCCAAGCAGGAGTTTGAGCGAAATTACCTTATCAGTGTTTTAAAGATCACGAATGGACATGTGGCGAATGCAGCAAAAATAGCCGGCAAAAACCGGACCGAATTCTACAAACTTTTGGGTCAGCATAATATCGATACGGCTGATTTCCGATCAGAAAAAAATCCGCTAACAAGTAAGAACCTGAACGTCTGAGGCAAATATTCCATGAGCAATTCGAAAATACCAGTCACCATAGATATCGATCTTGAGGATCTCATCCCGGGATTTCTGACCAATCGTGGCAAGGATCTCGGTACACTGCGTAATGCGCTCGAATGTTCTGATTTCCCGGTAATGCAATCTATCGGTCACAGCCTGAAAGGTGTAGGTGGCGGCTACGGTTTCGATCGTATGTCTGAAATCGGGGCGGCTATAGAAAATGCCGCTCGCATCAAGAATGTCGAACAACTGAAGGAACTGATAGAAAATTATTCAGATTATCTGACAAGAGTGGAAGTCAGATTCGAATAATACAGTATCCATCACATGCAGCTGAGTGGCACAAGAGAGAATGCAGGCTGGTTTGTTTATACCATTACAATCAGCCTTGGGTTGGCATTCAGCGCCATCCTGTTATGGATTACATGGAATAATGCAGTGGACCTCGTTACACGGGATTTCACGCTGCAATCGGTATCCTTGAAAGAATCTGTCAACCGCAACCTCAGGACTGCGCATGATGAGATTATCGATATCTCAAACTATTTGACTTCGACAACGGAACTCACTGAGGAACTCTTCAAGAAACTGTTCCAAGTAATTTATGAAAACCATCCATTTCTTCAGTCGGCTGTATATTGCCCATTGATCCAGGTAGTTAATCCCGTAATTGCAAATCGTGGTTCGACAGTGGAAAGCGCTGCCGATAATGACGCTAGACACATGTATCCGGTAACGTTTCAGGCAACTGCAGAAGCAGATGGCATAGAATTTCCACAACATACCAATCTCTATATGTATGAGGAATTCCGGGATGCCATCGAAACAGCTATCCATACAGACACTGTAGTAACCACGGCTGTCCCTGGAAATCATACAGCAAGCAAAGATTTCTGGCTGGTGAAGGCGTTATTCAGGCCCATTAGTGATGATGCTAATCCTGTGAGGGCGATTTCAGGTTTGGTGGCGATGCGAGTTGATACCAGTATGCTGGGGCCCGTCATGGCTAAAACCGGGATGCGTCTCACCATGACGAACGATTACACTCGTCTGAGTAGACGGCAGGTCCTGCAGGAATCCAACGCGGATGGGGAATCTCTTGATAACTGGACCATTGATGTTCTGCGAGATGAAAGTGTAACGCAGTTTCAAAAATACTCCATCAAACTGAGTCTCGCCCGGAATCTGTACTGGGGAGATATTAACAAGTCTGGCATTTATATTGCCTTGATAATCGGTTTGGGAGTGACCCTGCTATTGGTTGCATTAGTGCAAGCGAAGGAAGCGCAGTCAAAGGAATTGAAAGAGCGAAACCGAGTCATCGAGTACCAGGTTGAACAACAGACTAAGGAACTTGCACTGGCCCGTGATCAAGCTCTGGATGCTTCGCGCGTGAAGTCGGAGTTTCTCGCAAGCATGAGCCATGAAATACGTACGCCTCTGAACGCCATCATCGGTATGTCCGAGCTGTTGATTGAGACCAAACTCACCGATGAACAACAAAAATACATCGAAATCTTCAGAAAAGCCGGCGATACCCTCTTGTCCCTGGTCAACGATATCCTGGATCTATCTAAGATAGAAGCCAAACAACTGGTACTCGAGAAGATCAGCTTTAATCTTGTTGAAACAATCGAGGAATCAGTCGAAATCTATGCACTTAAAGCAGCGGAGAAAAAAATTGAACTGCTCTCCAATATAGACGCCGCTATCCATCCTCAGCGTCGTGGCGATCCGGCGAGATTACGACAAATTATTCTAAACTTGATTAGTAACGCTCTGAAATTTACAGAGTCCGGGGAAATTGTAATCAGTGTCACAACGGATGAAAGCCGAAACGATGAAAACTATCTGCATTTCTCTGTTTCTGACACGGGTATAGGAATCCCGGAAGATAAACTGGAAGCCATCTTTGCTAGTTTCACTCAGGCAGATTCCTCCACCACGCGCAAATACGGTGGTACCGGGCTGGGACTGACCATCTCCCGCAGCATCACCCATATGATGCAGGGAAGGATCTGGGTGGATAGCAAACCGGGTGAAGGCAGTACGTTCCATTTTACGGTGAGGCTCGATGTCTCTGATAAGGGAACTGTGCAATCCAAACAAGCAGTTGATCTCAGCAACAAGCGGATCCTGCTAGTGGACGATAATACCGCCAACCGTCTGATTCTCAGCAAACAACTCGGTGCTTGTGGCGCACTAATCGAGGAGGCGGACAGCGGGGAGAGAGCACTAAATATACTGACGGAACAGGAGAGCCTTAAATTCGATATCATCCTGGTGGACTATTACATGCCGGGGATGGACGGATTTCAACTGATTGACGCCATGCAGGACAAGGGCATTGACCTTGGAACAACCATTATGCTTAGCTCCGCTGACCAGTACAGTAATCTCACAAAAGCCAGAGAGAAAGGCATCGGCGGCTATCTGAGCAAACCTATCAAGATTTCAGAGTTGACCAAGCAGCTTGGTCGAGTGCTCAATGGTTCCGATGATGAGAAAGCTACCCTGAATTCAGCTACACAAATGGATGCGACAGCTACGATGTCAGCAGTGAAAATATTACTGGTGGATGACAACCCCGACAATCGCCTGCTAGTAAAAGCATATCTGAAGAAACTACCCTATGTAATTGTGGAGGCGGAGAACGGAAGAGAAGCGGTCGAAAAATTCAAGGCGTCGGATTTCAACATGGTGTTGATGGATGTGCAGATGCCAATTATGGACGGGCACGAGGCAACCAGAACCATTCGATCCTGGGAAATGGAAGCCGGAAGGACACGCACTCCCATCATTTCACTGACGGCACATGCGATCAAAGAGGAGATCGACAAGTGCATGGAAGCGGGTTGTGATACACACCTCAGTAAACCAGTCAAAAAATCCGATCTAATTGAAACCATTCAGTTCTTCACCACGTGAGTTCTACAGTGTGCCAGCAGGAGGCCCACTACACTCAGTAATAGGATATACGGTGGGGAAACGAAGGGAGTGAATTTGTCAGAGCAAGAAGGTCGTTTATCAGGTTTTGTCTTATGCAGGACGGTTATATCGTCTAACTTCAGGTAACAGAAAGATAATTGTTTCGAATGATTATCTTACCAGTGCCTGTATCTGTTTGAATAATTCGTGCCTAGCATCCCGCATCCATTCAAACAGGATCGATTCAGTGACGGTGATGATGATACCTTCCCCATGTAACCGCTGCAGACCTGTTTCATAGTTATCACGCTGGCGTGAACACACGGCGTCTGCGGCGACAAAGACCGTTGCTCCAGTCCGCTGCAATTCGATGGCTGTTTGCAGTACACAGATGTGGGTTTCCATGCCGGTAAGTATTACCTGTCCTCTACCAAGTCTGGCGAAGTCCTCCGCGAAATTTCTGGCACCCATGCAGGAAAAGGTGGTTTTCTCGTACCGTAATGCATAATCTGGAAGCGATTTTTCCAGATCGGGCTCTAGTGGGCCCAGTCCACGAGGATATTGTTCACTGACAAGTACAGGGATTTTCAGCAGCGTGGCCGCCTTGATGAGGGTTTCCATGTTCCGTTGGATGCGCGCCAGTATCTTGGCAGGCATGGCTGCGGTCAGCCGGGTCTGGATATCGATGATCACCAGTACAGATTGCTCCGCGTGGCAAAGCCTCGTAGCCACCGATGGATTCACCTTTCCCTTGCAGAGGGCCCGGCTGCAGGGACTATTCCAGCCACTGGTTTACCTGAGCCAGTTCATCGCTGGAAAGTATACCTGCAGCTCGTTTGAGGCGCAGTGTATCCAGCAGATAATCGTATCTTGACCGGGCATAATCCCGGCGTGCCTGTGAGGTTGCCCGTTGGGCGGTGACCACATCCACTGCGGTCCGGGTGCCAACCTCGAACCCGGCCTCCGTGGCCTCCAGGGCGGTCTCTGCCGATACCAGCGCCTGTTTGAAGGCATCCACTTCGCTGATTCCGGAAATAACGCCCAGGTAAGCCTGTCGAGTCTGGCTCTGAGCGTTGCGATGGGCGCGCTCCAGACGCTGTATTTGTTCTTCCAGTCGTTGTACCGATTCCCTGGTGCGTGCAGTGATGAACCCGCCCTGATAGATAGGCACATTTAACCGTACCCCAATGCTGTTGGAATGAATCTTACTGGATCCGAAACGTCCACCATCACTCCGGCTGTATCCGGCGCTACCGTTCAGCTCCAGAGTCGGAAAGTGAGCCGAACGCTGGAGATCGATCTCATCCCGGGCGTTTTCCACAGCATACCTGCCGGCTACCACTTCCAGGCTTTGTTCCAGCGCGGTCGCAGTCCATTCATCGATGGATTCCGGTTCCGGGCTGAGCAGAGGCAATTCCTGCTTCAGCTTTTTAAATTCGAAGATGTATTCGCCAATGATCTCCCGCAGGACCTCGCGTGCATTATCCACACCGTTGGCCGCGCCGATTTCCGTCGCTACTGACCGGTCATACCCGGCCTGTTGCTCCTGTACATCGGTGATGGCGGTCAACCCGACTTCAAAACGCTGTTTCGCCTGTTCCAGCTGCCTGCTGAGCGCCAGCTTGTCGGAGCGGGCAAATTCCAGGTTGTCTTCCGCAGCCAGCATCCCGAAGTAAGCCTCAGTCGCACGTATGATCAGATCCTGCTGGGAGCCCAACAATTCTGCATTGGATTGGGCGATGACATTGTCAGTCTGCCGGAAGTCGAGGTAAAGGTCCCAGCGGAACAGGGGCTGGCTCAGGCTGAGGGAATAGTTATGGCTATCGGAGACGAGCACATTACTGGTCGCTCCAACTGTAAATGCTCCAGGACTGATGTCATCTTCCGCTCGAGTAGCACCTGCACTCAGGCTGAGGGTTGGCAGTAATCGGGACAGGGTAATCGGACGTTGCTCCTGGGTGGCCAGGTTTGCTGCAATGGCCTGCTTGTATTGCGGGTCATGCTGCTCTGCCAGTGTATAGATTTCCAGCAAGTCAGCGGCATTCACGGGCATGGCCAGAGCCGCAAGCAGCGGCAAGCCTGCCAACAATTCGCTCCGGGTGCTCAAGGCAAATCCGTAACATCGTTTTTTCATGGTGTACTATCCTTAAAAAAAGCATCTTGAATTGAAGACTTTTCAGAATCTAAATCCTGGCGCCCGTGAAGCACCAATCAATGGCGGCAGATCCGTTTCGAACAATTCTTCGTGAGACCATTCCTGTTCTCCCAACCGTTTAATCAGCAGGACTTTCATCGCCGGCGAATTCCCCACGATGACAAAAAGTCTGCCATGGTGCTTGAGTTGCAGTTGCAGTGATTCGTCCAGGACAGGCACCGATCCGGTTACTGCAATCACATCATAGGGTGCCTGATCCACCCATCCATTGACAGCATTTCCTGTGTGCAGCGCAACATTCTCCAGCTTGTATTGTTTAAGTGCCTTGGCAGCCATCTCAGTAAATTCAGGATAGATGTCCACACTGTGGACAACACCTCCGAGACGCGCCAGCAAGGCGGTTAGATAACCACAACCGGTGCCTACTTCCAGGATCTTGTCATTTGCCCGCACCGTCAGGCTTTGCAGCAGTCGAGCCTCAACCTTTGGCGCCATGGTGACCTGACCATGGAGCAAGGGGATATTGGTATCCGCCAGGGCCAGATCCCGATATGGACCTGGGATGAAATCCTCGCGATGAATTTCTGTTACCAGCTCCAGAGTCTGTGCGTCATTGACATGCCACGGTCTGAACTGCTGTTTAATCATATTGTAGCGTGCTTGTTCAAAATTCATTTTAATATCCTTGATTTATTCACATTCTCATGCAACTGCATGAGCAGCTATTTATATACTGGCGTTATTATATATCATCCTATGGACCAAAGGCCCGTGCCCGGTGTGTATTTTGTTCTGTAAGAGCTATTATCAACCGAGGCACCTCGGAAGACTCTTCTACTACAACCGGTGCCAATGTTGGACCGCTGGCAAAGCAAGCATTATTGCTGTATTTGCTGCGAATCCTGTATTCTTGGTTCTCCGAATCCCGTCCATGCCTACAAACAAAGCAGGAATCCCGCATGTTATCCGATCATGACAGCTTAGTTCAGGCAGCTCCCGATCCGCAGACTGCCGCACTGAGGCTGGAGCGGATGCTTGAAGACGGCAGCCTCCGGAAAAAGCTCATGGGATTGCCTGGAGACATACTCCGGGATTTCCTCGCGATTATCAGCATCTCAAATTTCCTGTTTCATTACATGTGCAGGCATCCGGAAACGATCGACCTTCTGGGGACTAAGTATAAAAGTAACAGAAAGTCCCTGGCAAAGATAATGAACCTGGACGAACTGAGATTATACAAATACCGAGAACTCCTGAAAATCACCTGGATGGATCTTTCCGGTACCTGTGAATACAGAGAGATCCTGACTGCACTCAGTGACCTCGCGGTCGGGATTATGGAAAGAACGCTTCAACTGTGCGCCAGACCGGATGATCTAGAGATTATCTGTGATTCAATGACCGTTATGGCGCTTGGCAAGCTGGGCGCCTGTGAACTGAATTACAGTTCCGATATTGATCTTATCTTTGTTACTGTAAACCCGGAAGATTCTCTGATGGATTATCAGGTTCTGCAGGGATTGCTCATTGAGACTGTCCGTTCACTGAATCGCGCGCTGGAGGAAAAAACTGCGGAAGGATTTCTGTACCGAGTCGATCTTAAACTAAGACCCTGGGGGGGCAGCGGGCCGCTCGTGATGGCCATAGATGATACGGAACACTATTACGCGGCAAGCTCTGAACCCTGGGAACGTTTTGCCTGGCTGCGGGCTAGAGCCATCGCTGGTTCGGAAAGTCTCGCAGTGGATCTATTGTCGCGTTTGAAACCTTTTATTTTCATGCGTTCGCTGGGTAGTGATGATTTACAGCACTTTGTCGAGATCAAGGACGACATGAGCAAGGCCCGAAGGCGCCAGGGTCACTGGAATGTGAAAGTAGGGCAGGGAGGGATACGAGATATAGAATTTTTCATACAGATGCTGCAACTAGTCAACGCATCACAGCATGATATCCTTCAGACTACAAGTACGCTCACTGCGCTGCAAGGTCTTCGGTCTTGCAACTTTATCACTCCAATCGAGCAGCATGAACTGTACTCGAGTTATATCTATTTACGCAGGTTGGAAAACCGCTTGCAAATGTTCGAAGAGAACCAGACGCATGATTTACCCGACGATCCGGTCCGACGACTGACTCTGGCACGATCCCTCTTGCACAATTCAGAGCTGCCGGATAATGACCACATCCTGAATGATTTTGAAGATGACTTGATTGCTCATCAGTCCATCGCGGCAAAATATTTTAACCGAATACTTCCAATGCAGGGTTGAACTACATGCAGTTCGACGAAGAAATAGAAAAAATCCTGGACATCGCCTGGCACCAGCAGACTGCACGGTCTAGTCTGGTTCGATGGCACGAAGTCTGTGAAAAAGAAAACTGGGGTCAAATACCCAAGCATATGCCGTTCCTCATCCATCTCTTCGGCGCCAGTTGGTATTTTACCCGGTATGTATTTTCCCGTGGCCCTAAAGGTGCAGAACTCATCGACCAGGCGCTCTCAGAGTCATTTTCATTTAGCCAATTGCATCAACGACTGGCTCCGGCATTGCAAGCGCAGGATCCAGAGCAGGGTTTTGAACGTCTGCGGATCTTAAAAAATGAAATCATGTTACAGATTTTGATTGCTCATCTGATGGGGAGCCTGGATCAGGAACAGACCGAGCGAAAACTGACCATGCTTGCAGATGCGACTCTGGAAACCTCACTCAAGCTCTCCGGCCTGCACGAGTTTTCAGACTGCCGCATTGCGGTCCTCGGTATGGGCCGCATGGCCGGCTACGAAATGACTTTTGGATCGGACCTTGACCTTATTTTTCTTTTTGATTCTTCCAGTGAAGAATCGATTGCTGAACTGTCGCGCAAGGTACGGATGCTCCTGAGGCATCTCGCTGTCGCATCCTCGTCCGGCTTGCTGTATGAGGTTGATATGAGGCTCCGACCCCATGGCACATCCGGGGCGCTGCTGACCGCAAATCGGTCATTTATTGAATATCACAGGACGGATAAGGAGGTTTGGGAACGGCAAATGATGACCCGCTGCCGCTGCGTGTGTGACGAGGGTAATCTTGGGATCGATACATTGGAGCAGGTCATGCCGCATATTTATTCGCATTACAATGCCGAACATTTACGTCATGAGATAGCAACCATGCGTCAGAGAGTCCTCTTGGAAAAGGGGAGTCCAAGGGCTAAGCTGGAAATCAAGCGGGGCAAGGGCGGTATAATGGATATTGATTTCCTGACGCACTATCTGCAACTCAAACACGGTTGCCAGATGGCAAGTCTGATGACCTGTAGTACTCGGCAGGCGCTCCGGATCCTCTCAGAGAATCGTATCATAGAGCCAACTGTTGGTGCGGACCTGCTGAAAGCCTATGATTTCCTGAAATATATTGAATCCTGTGTAAGGTTATTCGATCTGAAACCGGTCAGCACCATTTCAGTAAATCACCAGGAAAACGCCTCTGTAGCCCTGGCAACCGGGTTCGGTCATGATACCGTCGCCTTCATGGAGAAATATTTTGATGTCACCAGTGCAGTCAGACGTGATTTCGAACGCATCCTGGAATTGCACTGACAGGACAGGCAATTGGCATTCAAACTCAAGCTTCCTGACCAGGCTCCTCGCCTTCCGAGGTTTCTTCACCTGTTTCAGATTTTCTAACCATGTTGCTGAACTTTGCCAACCACCCTTGGTTCTTAATTTCTTCAGCGCGAACCATCTCTGTGAGACCGATGTAATTAATCTTCCCGGTGCCCAGTAAAGGCAGTTCTTCCGCGAAGAGTGTATTCCTTGGGATACAGAGTTCGCTGTAATACAGCCTACGTGCCGTTTCCTGCATCTGCCTGCGGTTAGCGTTGCGGTAATTCGTGACCAGTATGATCTTCTCGCCTTTCTTTTCGTCCGGAAGGTTTACAGCCACATGATTGAATCCAGGCCAGGTCTGCATCGCCAGTTCTTCCACCACTGTCAGGGAAATCATTTCCCCTCCCAATTTAGCGAAGCGTCTGGCGCGCCCCTGTATGCGGATAAAACCTTCCTTGTCAATGCTGGCAATATCGCCTGTGTCATACCAACCGATTCCACGGCTGGTCCGTGGCGGGATGATTACTCCGGGCCGGTCGGGCAACAGGTATCCCAGCATGATGTTCGGCCCTCTGACTATCAGGCGGCCGCCTTCCTGAATGCCATCCACCGGTTCCAGATAGCTCTCCATCCCCGGCAGTATCCTGCCGACCGTACCTGATTTATAGACAATCGGTGTATTAACGGATATCACCGGACTGGTTTCCGTTACGCCATAGCCTTCCAGGATCCGAATGCCAAATTTATCCATCCACAATTGGAGTGTATCCTCACGGAGTTTTTCAGCGCCGGCAACGGTAAAGCGTAGAGATTTTAAGTCATAGGGATGTGCATGATGGGCATAACCCTTGAAGAAGGTGCTGGTCCCAAACAGGATGGTGGCCTCGAGTTCATAAATCAGTTCTGGAATGATACGGTAACGCAAAGGGGTCGGATAAATAAATACCTTACTCCCTCCCAGCAAGGGCATCAGAGTACCGGCATTCAGCCCGAAGGAATGGAACAAGGGCAGACAGGAGAATACAATATCCTTGGGACAGAAATTGATATGGCAGCGTACCTGGGCGTAGTTTGAGAGGATATTACTATGACTCAGCACCACCCCTTTAGGGGACCCTTCCGAGCCGGAGGTGAACAGAATGACCGCCGGACTGTCTGGATCCCTGCCGATAGACATCCGGGAGTGATGCAGCACAGGGTAGTAACTGCATATAAATCCGGCCAGTTTGTCGTATACCGTCACTTGCCCACGCAGGTCTTCCAGATATATTAGTGTCACCTGAGTGCCTAATTCTTCCGCCAGTTTCTGCAGACCGGCATTTTCGACAAATCGTCGTGATGTATAGACCGTCTTAATCTGGCCGGTTGTACACGCGGCTGTCAGTGCCTGTATCCCTGCAGTATAGTTCAGCATTGCCGGGATACGACCTAGATGTTGCAGGGCGAGGAAACAGATAACCGTGGCATTAGTATTGGGTAGCAACAATCCGACATGTTCACCGGCTCCGGTGCTTAAACGTAAGCGTCGAGAAAGTATGAATATCCTGCTTAACATTTGCCGGTAACTGAGAGGCTCCCGATTGAAATCCTCCAGGACCACCTTGTCCCGACCATAGGTGCTGGAAGCCTGCAGAAAAGCGCTGAACAAATCCTGCCTTGAATCGAAGCCGGAGTAATACAGCCGGTACATGATGTCCTGCATAGCAAACGTCGCGGCCACACGTCTTTCATGGCCTGTCACTCCCGCATTGATCTGTATCTTTTCAGGAGGCAGGATGCGAATAGTAATCCTGGGGAAAGCTACTATCCTGCCGCGACCTTTCATATAAGAGAAGGGACTGAGCTGCGCACCATCGATCATGATGGGTAATATCATGGCATTGGCCTTGTCAGCGACCAGTCCGGGCCCTTCGTAAATCTTCATGAGTGTTCCGGTAACTGTTATCCTCCCCTCTGGAAAGATGACTGCTTTTTTATCCTCCTTGATCATTCTTACCATGGATTTCACAGACAATGGGTTAGTAGTATCCATTTCAAACAGATCGACAAAGCGGAGTAAGAAGCGGAATTGCTTCATACTTG
>MGYR01000182.1:0-2206 GCA_001801825.1 Gammaproteobacteria bacterium RIFCSPLOWO2_02_FULL_56_15
GAGGGCCTGTTGTCGGAATATGCCCTCATCACTGAACAAACCCTGGCGCACATGCCCGATTCCATGAGCTATGAAGATGCCGCCACGCTGCCCTGCGCGGGGGTCACGGCCTGGACCTCCTACTTCGTGGAGGATGATGTCAAGGCGGGAGACTATGTCCTGCTGGAAGGGACCGGCGGCGTCTCCATCTTCGGTCTGCAACTTGCGGCCGCCATTGGCGCAATACCCATTATCACCAGTTCCAGCGACGAGAAACTGGAGAAGGCGAAGGCCCTGGGAGCCGTCGCCACGATCAACTATCGAAAGACGCCCGATTGGACCGCCGCGGTCAGGGAGGCTACGGGCGGTGTCGGGGTCGTGAACGTGCTCGAGGTCGGCGGCAAGGACACCCTGCCCATGGCGATCAAGAGCCTCGCCAAGGGCGGCCACATCGCGCTGATCGGCGGCCTGTCGGAAGGGGGCTTTGAACGGGAGACTCCGGAGGACCTGCTGAAACCATTCAATGCGCGCCTGACGCATATTTATACCGGCTCACGCACGGATCTCGAAAATTTGCTTGCCTTCATGACCGAACATCGGATCAAACCCGTCATCGATCGGGTCTTTCCATTCGAGGAGGCCATGGCGGCTTATGATTACCTGGAGAGTGAGAAGTTTTTCGGGAAGATCGTGATTAGGGTGGCCGAATAGATCAAGCGCCTTTGTCGTAGCCTGATACACAGGTTGACTCTCCTTGGCGTGCTTCGCGCCTTGGCGAGATCGTCAATAATTCGAGTAGCGGGAGAGATCTTCATGCGCTTCAGCTTTTGGATATTCATACTGGTTAGCGGGTTTGCTTCGGTTGCCACTGCTGCTGACAAGCTTCCCGAGGCCTATATCGCGGGCAGTGTCGCAAGCGAATCGGGTCCGGAGGCCGGCGTCTGGGTCATCGCGGAGACCACTGAACTGCAAACCCCGTTAATCAAGATCGTCGTGACTGATGCAAAGGGTCAATTCGTCCTGCCACAGATGCCTGAGGCCACCTACCGGGTCTGGGTCCGGGGATTTGGACTGCAGGATTCGGAGAAGATCGAGGCGCGGCCGGGCGATCATGAACTTGAGCTGGCGGCGATAACTGCGGCTACGCCCGCAGTTGCGGCACAGGTTTATCCCCCGGATTACTGGCTGTCCCTGCTGGAGCCGCCGGCCGCCAGTGAGTTTCCTGGTACCGGTCCGGAGGGGAATGGAATCTCTCCGGCAATGAAGAGCCAGGCCGAATGGCTGAACAATCTGAAAAGCAATTGCCACCTGTGCCATCAACTGGGCAATCAGATCACCCGCAGCCTGGATCACATGACGCATCTGAATTTCCCCACCCCGGAGCAGGCCTGGGTTTACCGGACCACGCTGGGTGTACGGGGCAGCCAAATGGCTGCTGCGTTCAATGCCTTCGGCGTGGAAAACGCGAGCGCTGTATTTGCCGATTGGACCGGGCGCATCGCCGCGGGTGAGGTGCCGCCCCAACCGTCGCGACCGGTCGGGTTGGAACGCAACCTGGTGCTGACCCTGTGGGATTGGGGTGTGGCGACCTCCTACATGCACGACGAGATTACCACGGATAAGAATGATCCCTCGGTGAATGCCGGGGGACCGGTGTATGCGGTTTCTTCGGGACACGGCAAGCTGACCATCCTCGATCCGGTGGACAATACTACGCATGAAGTATTGATCCCCACCCGTGAGGATCCGCGCCTGGTTTCCTCACGCTTTCCCCCGCCGGTGGCGCCCTCCAATTTTTATGGCGACGACCCGCTCTGGGGGGCCGAACATCCCTCCGATCCTCATAATCCCATGATGGATCGCAAGGGGAGGGTCTGGATGACTTCCAAGATCAGGGAACAACAGCCGGCCTGGTGCAAGGAAGGCTCCGATCACCCCTTCGCCCGTTATTATCCCTTGAATTTCAGCAATCGTCAGGCCTCGTTCTATGAACCTGCCACGGGTGAATTCACCCTGATCGACACTTGTTTCGCCACCCACCACCTGCAGTTTGATACCGATCCCGAGCAGACGGTCTACTTCAATGAACTGATGGGGCCGGTGATCGGCTGGATCAAGACCCGCCAATTCGATCTGAGTCACGATGAACAGGCTGCCCAGGGCTGGTGTCCCCAGGTCGTCGATACCAACGGGGATGGGAAGATCACCAAGCCCTGGAACAAGTTTC
>MGYR01000182.1:2223-5543 GCA_001801825.1 Gammaproteobacteria bacterium RIFCSPLOWO2_02_FULL_56_15
GCTGGACCCGGGCAGTAATCCACCGGAGACCTGCATGACCGAGGTGTACCGGGTGCCGGAGCCGGGATTTGATCCCCGCGGTATGGACATAGACAGCCGGGGCCTGGTATGGGTGGCCCTGGCCGGGAGCAGTCACCTGGCCAGCCTGGATCGGGGCAAGTGCACCGTTTTTAACGGCCCCGTGGTCCGGGAAGGCACGCAGTGCGATGCCGGGTGGCGATTATATCTGACGGACGGACCGCGCTTGAAAGGCACGGAGGTACCGGCGGATTTTCATTACTACGGGTGGGTGGATCAGCACAATGCCTCCGGTCTGGGTAAAGATACGCCCTTCGCCACCGGATCGAATTCCGATTCCCTGCTGGCGCTCGATCCAGCGACGGGCAAATGGACTCGCCTGCGCGTCCCGTACCCCATGGGCTTCTTTCACCGGGGTATGGATGGCCGGATTGACGACCCGGGGGCAGGCTGGAAGGGCAAGAGTCTCTGGGCAAACTATGGCACCCACCATCTCTGGCATATCGAGGGCGGAAAGGGCACCCGTGGCAAGATGGTGCGTTTCCAGATCCGTCCGGACCCGCTGGCCCACTAGCCTGGAAAATGATCCGGACAGTCTTTACCGCAGCAACCTTGTTGCGGAAGCACTTCGGAGCTTTGATTCAGCTATTGAACAACTACGTGCACTACCAAGAAGTGGCAATTAACCCGCGTGTCGAACCGACGGCCCAAAGCGTGCTCGCCGTGCTTTGGGTTCCCTCGCTTTGCTCGAAATAATGTGGACATACCACGGTTGTCGAGTAATTCAGGGCAGAGATTGGGCAGATGTTGAAGCCCCGGGCGCACGGACTGGGAAATCCGATGCAGTACTCTGTTCCCTGTATACAATTATCTGCCAAACCGCTCACTAGCATCTAGTTATGTTTCATGAAAGTCACCGGGCTTAGCTTGAATAATACTCCATTGGAGTATATCATTGCTTGATGATAACGGTTGCCGAGACAAGGATGTTTCAAAGGAAAGTGACCAGATTACTGTCTGAGCATGAACGAGATGATCTAGTCACTTATCTTGCCGTGCATCCAAGTGCAGGAGTGATAATGGAAGGAACTGGTGGTATCCGCAAACTGCGCTGGGCACGATCTGGTGGTGGAAAAAGCGGCGGAATCCGAGTTATCTACTATTTTCACGATGAATCAATGCCACTGTATTTATTGACGGTATTTGGCAAGAACGAAAAAGCCAATCTGTCGAAGGAAGAAAGAAATCTTCTGGCGATGGCAGTCAAAAAGCTGGTGGCTTTTTGGAGGCAGCAAAATGGGCAAAGCATACACTGAAATATCCGCTGGACTGGAGGACGCGATTTCCCATGCCAGGGGGAAGAAAGCACGGGCTAAAGTACACCGTCCTGAACCCATTGATGTAAAAGCAATCCGGGAGAAAACCGGTATGAGCCAGCAACGGTTCTGTGCCACATTTGGTATATCGCTTGGAACGCTGCGCCATTGGGAGCAAGGTCTTAGAACTCCAAGAGGCTCAGCGCGAGTATTGCTTAAGGTTGTTGATTACAATCCAGGAGCGGTCATCAAGGCTGTAGGAAATAATGGGGACAGAGCCTGATGCTGGCGTGATCCCGCCGGTTCTGGCAAACTTCCAGCCCGGCTGCAGTGCAGCACATTCGGGGAGTACTCAGGGCGCGTGAACCAATATCTCTGCATCGCCGCGGGCGGAGCGACCGGCGCCTTGTTCCGTTATTTTCTATCCAACGGTGTCCATATGATCCTGGGGCGGGGATTCCCGTGGGGAACCCTGGTGGTGAATGTCTCGGGCTCACTCCTGATGGGCTTACTCTATATCCTGCTCATCGAGCGCAGTGATGTGGATCCCCTGTGGCGGGCCGCCCTGTTAATCGGTTTGCTGGGCGCCTTCACTACCTTTTCCAGCTTCTCTATCGAGACACTGAACCTGCTCGAAGCGGGTGGACATCTCAAGGCCGTCGGGAATGTCCTGCTCAGCGTCGGCCTCTGCCTCGCTGGTTGCTGGCTGGGGATGGTACTGGGGAGAAGCCTGTGAACGGTACGGAAGTAGTGGTAGTCAGGATCTATCTGCATGAAGCGACCTCGCGGCTTGGGGAATTACTGAGCTACCTGCATGATGAAAGCAAGGTCCACGGTGTGACCGTGTTTCGCGGCATCACCGGCTTTGGCGGCTCGGGGAAATTCCATTCCTCCACGCTGCTGGATCTCTCGCTGGATCTGCCCCTCGTCATTGAATTCTACGATACCCCGGAAAGGGCCGCGGCGATCATCGAGCACCTGAATACCCAAATCAAGCCCGGCCATATCGTATACTGGCCGGCGCATACCAATATCGAAGCGTAACAGGAACTCAACATGCTCGACCCGCAACGCATTCGAAATCACTTGAATGATGTAAGTAAATCTCTTTCACGGCGTGGAGTTACACTCGATACCTCGAAACTGAGTGAACTGGAAGCTCAGCGCAAGGCAGTCCAGGTGGAGACCGAAGGCCTGCAGGCGGAGCGCAATCGGCGTTCCAAGGACATCGGCAGGCACAAGGCCGCGGGTGAGGATATCGCCCCCTTGTTAGCGGAAGTAAGCTCCCTGGGTGAACAACTCGATGCCTCGACACAGAAACTGGCCGCTGTCCAGGAGGAACTCAATGCGCTATTGCATGGCATCCCCAATGAGCCGCATGGCTCGGTGCCGGATGGCCGCAATGAGGAGGCGAATGTTGAAGTCTCGCGCTGGGGCACGCCGGAGACCTTCGGCTTTCCGGTCAAAGATCATGTCGATCTCGGCGAGGCACTGGGGCTCGTGGATTTCAGCAGCGCGGCGACCATTGCCGGCTCACGGTTTGTGGTGCTGAAGGCCGGTATCGCCCGGCTGCATCGGGCGCTGATCCAGTTCATGCTGGATATCCATACCCGGGAACACGGGTACACCGAGGTCAATGTCCCCTACCTGGTCAATGCCGAGAGTTTATTCGGCACCGGTCAATTGCCTAAGTTCGAAGCGGATCTCTTTCGGATCCCGCGCAGCCGCACGGTGCAGGGGCCGGGAGATACGTATGTGGAGGAAGACGCCAGCCTGTACCTGGTTCCCACAGCCGAGGTACCGGTCACCAACCTCGTGCGGGGAGCGATCCTCGCGGCGGAGATCCTCCCCTTGAAATTCGTCTGTCATTCCCCCTGTTTCCGTAGCGAGGCCGGTTCCTATGGCAAGGACACGCGCGGCATGATCCGCCAGCATCAGTTTGAAAAGGTGGAGTTGGTGCAGATCGTGCGACCGGAGGATTCCTAC
>MGYR01000183.1:0-147 GCA_001801825.1 Gammaproteobacteria bacterium RIFCSPLOWO2_02_FULL_56_15
CCGATATTTTCGAAGGCCTTGTAGACCACGGACAAGCCGATGATCGCATCGATGATCCAGGGATTCGCATGGATCCCGCCCAGCACCCCCAGCAGCAACGTGGTGCTGTGCCCGATGGCGAATAAAGTGACATAGACGGCGACATCC
>MGYR01000183.1:153-520 GCA_001801825.1 Gammaproteobacteria bacterium RIFCSPLOWO2_02_FULL_56_15
TGGTAGAGAAAAAACACCACACCGGCGAGGTACAGGAGGTGATCATAACCCGTTACCATATGCTTGGCCCCCAGATAAATGTAGGGGGCAAACTGGATCCCGGTGCTGCGAAGCAGGAACCCCTGATCCTCCGCCCCGATCCCGTGCGCCAGGACTGGGATATCCGCCAGGAGCAAGAGGAACAAGAACGCTGCCAGGGCGATCCCCGGCTCTGCGGCCACCTGCCCTGTTCGGGTACGGATCAAGCTATTCATGCAACCATACGTGGGCCCGTATTTCAGTTTTCCTCCACCTCGCCATCCCAGTAATCCGTCCCGGTACCCTCCCGGGCGATGAACGCGAACCGGGGTTCATGGCTGTAGGCCCC
>MGYR01000183.1:548-704 GCA_001801825.1 Gammaproteobacteria bacterium RIFCSPLOWO2_02_FULL_56_15
AATCCGTCCCGGTACCCTCCCGGGCGATGAACGCGAACCGGGGTTCATGGCTGTAGGCCCCGTATTTCC
Organism: Gammaproteobacteria bacterium RIFCSPLOWO2_02_FULL_56_15; assembly: GCA_001801825.1. GTDB lineage: Bacteria > Pseudomonadota > Gammaproteobacteria > Eutrophobiales > Eutrophobiaceae > 2-02-FULL-56-15. Next base: position 618 of record MGYR01000183.1, read on the forward strand.
CGGAATCCGGGTAATAACAAAGCTCCGTGTCACTGGCGGAACTTAGCGCCAGGTAGCGGAGCCTGGCCTGTGAGGTATTGATGATCT
>MGYR01000183.1:711-14577 GCA_001801825.1 Gammaproteobacteria bacterium RIFCSPLOWO2_02_FULL_56_15
GGTGCCCCGGCCGGTGGGGGTGAAGATCACATCACCTTTACGCACGGGGTATTGTTCATCGTCGTAGCGCAAGCTGCCTTCACCCTCCAGGATGATGAACAATTCTTCCTGGGCAAAGTGCAGGTGATAGGGCCAGGCGCATTTGCCGGGCTCCAGTTCCACCAGGCTGCAGCCGCCCTTGCCCATACCCAGCTTTTCACCGATACGCGCGGTCCTGGCCGCGAATTTCTCACCCCGGCCGAAGGCCTTCAGTTCAACCTCGTCAATATGCACCTTACACGGTTTGTTAGCCATTGCGCCCTCCTGTGGATTGTCGTCAACTCGAAAACTGCTGCAGGGCCCATTGTACATGTTCGCGCACGAGTTGCGATGCACCGGCCAGCCGCTGTTGCAGCGCCGTCCTGACCTCCGGTGTCCCCGGTCCGTTACCCAGCGCCACCGCCAGGTTTCTGGACCAGCACTCAAAACCGATCCTGTGTATCGAACTGCCTTCCGTCCGGCGCTTGAATTCAGCTTCCGACCAGGCGAAAAGTTCCAGCAGACCGGCGCTGTCCAGTCCGTGCCGGGGACGAAAATCCGCCTCCGCGCTGAGACGGGCGAAGCGATTCCAGGGACAGACCAGTTGGCAGTCATCGCAGCCGAAAACACGGTTGCCGATCAGGGATCGCAGTTGCACCGGGATGGATCCGCGCAACTCGATGGTCAGGTAGGAAATACAAAGCCGCGCGTCCAGTTGATAGGGGGCGACGATGGCGCCGGTCGGGCAGATGCTCATGCAGCGGGAACAACGGCCACAGTGTGAGCCCTGAAAGGGTTCATCCACCGGCAGATCCAGATTGGTATAGAGTTCCCCCAGAAAGAACCAGGAGCCGGCCCGGGGATGGATGAGGTTGGTATGCTTCCCGATCCAACCCAATCCCGCCTGATTGGCCAGAGGTTTTTCCATCACCGGCGCACTGTCCACGAAAGGCCGGTATACAAATGCCCCGGTATGGTCTTCGATCCTGGCCGCCAGACGCCGTAACCGGCCTCGGATCAGCCGGTGGTAATCCCGGCCCAGTGCATAGCGGGAAATATAGGCGAGCGCCGGATCGGCCAGCACCTCCTCCGCAGCGCGGGCGGCGTCGGTGTGGTAGTCCATCCGCAGGGAAATCACGCGCAGGGTGCCCGCCAGGAGCTCCGCCGGATGACTGCGGCGCCTGCCATGCCGCGCCATGTAGCTCATCCCCCCGTGCCAGCCTCTGGCCAGCCAGGTTTGCAGGCGCTGTTCCGCCTCCCCGAGATCGATACCGCTGATACCTGTCTGCTGAAACCCCAACTCCAGCGCCCACTGCCGGATGAGCGACAGAAGTTCAGTGCCCCCTGATGAGATTCGTTCCCGCTCTCGATCCCTGGATGGTGCTGGAGTATCCAATGGTCACAGGATCTCGCTGGCGTAGTCCGCGAGTCGGGAGCGTTCCCCCCGCATCAGGGTGATGTGGCCGCTGTGTTCCCAGTTCCGGAATCGATCCACCACGTAGGTCAGACCCGAGGTAATCTCGCTGAGATAAGGGGTATCGATCTGGCTGATATTACCCAGGCAGACGATCTTGCTGCCGGGCCCTGCCCGGGTAATCAGGGTCTTCATCTGCTTTGAGGTCAGGTTCTGGGCCTCGTCAATAATGATATAACGGTTCAGGAAGGTGCGGCCCCGCATGAAATTCAGCGAGCGGATCTTGATTCTCTTGTGGAGGAGATCGGCCGTGGCTTCCTTACCCCAATCCCCGTTGGAACTATCGGTTTTGTTCAGTACTTCCAGGTTATCATGCAGGGCGCCCATCCAGGGTTCCATCTTTTCCTCCTCGGTGCCGGGCAGGAAGCCGATATCCTCACCCACCGGGATGGTCACCCGGGTAATGATGATTTCCCTGTACCGCTTGGCCTCCATGGTCTGTTGGAGACCCGCAGCCAGCGCCAGCAGGGTCTTGCCGGTCCCGGCCACGCCCAGTAATGTCACCAGGTCCACATCCGGATCCATAAGCAGGTTCAGAGCAAAGTTCTGTTCCCGATTGCGCGCCTGTATCCCCCAGACATTGTGGCTGTCCTTGCGATAATCCGTCGCCAATACCAGTGTGGTTTTGCCCGGCTCGCATTTCGTTACACGGACTTCGAAATTTTCAACCTCCCTGCTGTAGAGACACTGGTTTGGATAGCAGACCGCTACCGGACTGCCCTGGATCCGGTAGTAGGTCTTGGCGTTTTCCTGCCAGGACTCAAGGTGCTCACTGTGGCCGGACCAGAACCCGTCGGGCAATGCATCCATCCCGGTATAGAGCAGGTCGGCATCGTCCATAACCTTGTCGTTGTAGTAATCCTCGGTATGGATGCCGAGTATGCGGGCCTTGATGCGCAGGTTGATGTCCTTGGAGACCAGGACGATGTCGCGAGCAGGGAATTTCCCCTGCAACGAGAGGATAACAGAGAGGATGGAGTTGTCCGCCTTGCTTCCGGGGAGGGTTCCGGGGACCGGATCGGTAAGGACTTCCGTCTGCAGAAACAATCTTCCCAGCGGTTGCGGGTCACCGTTGTGCTGCAATTCCAGAGTACCGATGGGTAGGCCCAGGGCGATGGCTGGTGCATTCCCCTCATCAATAATACGATCGATGAAGCGACTGGCCTGGCGGGCGTTGCGCGCCACCTCAGACAAACCCTTCTTACCCATGTCCAGTTCCTCTAGAACCACCATGGGGATGAAGATGTCATGCTCCTGAAATCGATACAGCGCCGTGGCATCGTGCATCAGCACGTTGGTATCCAGTACAAACAGGCGCGTGGAGCTTGACGGGGTCATTCCTTATTGTGCTCCGGACTGCAGTTCCTGAATCGCCTGCAATACTTCCAGGACATGCCCCGCGACCTTGACCTTCCGCCATTCGCGTCGTAATACCCCTTTGTCATCTATCAGGAAGGTACTGCGCTCTATACCCCTGACTTGTTTACCGTACATATTTTTCATCCGGATGACATCGAACAGGGTACAGAGCCGTTCATCCTCATCCGCGAGCAGGAGAAAAGGCAGTTTGTATTTAGCGGCAAAATTTTCATGGGATTTCAGGCTGTCCCGGGACACGCCTAACACCACTGTATTCCGGGCATGAAACTTTCGTATCTGGTCACGAAAATCCTGTCCCTCCAGTGTACAGCCTGGGGTGTCGTCCTTCGGATAAAAATACAACACAACGTATTTTCCTTTCAGGCCGGACAACCTCACTCTGCCTGCGCCGGTTGCAGGAAGTGCGAAGGCGGGAACCTTCTTGCCGATGCTCGTCTGCGCCATGATATGTATTACTCCTTGAGGGTTATCGTTGCCGCCGGTTTTGATGCCTCCGCCGGGCGAGATACCGGTATCGCAAAGATTTCTATAATAACACCCTGTGCCGGGGGTGAAACATTCCTAATTCAGAGACCTGCAGACTATACTTGCACTTGTCATAGCATGGCCATACCAGTAGTATTGGCAACCTGATCCGACAGGGTGATCGCGGGCCCCGTGATGCAGTTCGGTGTCGCCTGTTTTTTTCTCACTGAATGCTGCACGTCGTTATTTTTTCTTATCGCATAAACCACAGGAAATTGCATGTTTCAAGGCAGTCTTGTCGCACTGGTCACCCCGATGAAAGCCGGGGTCGCACCCGAAACCGCACTCGACCGGGAGGCCATGACCCGCCTGGTGGAATTTCATATCGAACAGGGCACGGATGGTATCGTTGCCGTGGGCACGACAGGGGAATCGGCTACCCTCACCCCGGAGGAGCATTGCGAGGTTATCCGCCAGGTAGTGGAATTGTGCCGGGGTCGCGTACCCGTGATCGCCGGGACCGGATCCAATTCCACTATTGAGGCCATCAGCCTGAGCCGGTGTGCTAAAGAAGCAGGCGCCGATGCCTGCCTGCTGGTGACGCCCTATTACAATAAACCCACCCAGGAAGGACTCTACCTGCACCACAAGGCGATTGCCGAGGCAGTCGCTATCCCCCAGATCCTCTATAATGTCCCCGGACGTACCGCCTGCGACATGCTGCCCGACACGGTGGGCCGGCTCTCCCGGATACCGAATATCATCGGGATTAAGGAGGCAACCGGTGATCTGGAGAGGCTCAAGCGGATCCGGGAACTATGTCGTGAGGACTTCCGTCTATATAGCGGTGATGACGCCACCGGGTGTGAGTTTATGCTCCGTGGCGGAAACGGCGTGATATCCGTCACCGCCAACACGGCCCCGGCATCCATGCATGCGATGTGCAGAGCCGCGCTACAGGGTAATGTCGCAACCGCGCGGGCATTGAACAGCAAGCTGGACTTGCTGCACCGCAACCTCTTCCTGGAGGCGAACCCGATCCCGGTCAAATGGACTGTGCATCGGCTGGGCTTGATTGAAGCGGGGATCCGGCTTCCACTCACCTGGATGTCCCCTAAATTTGAGAGTGAACTCGAGGCCGCCATGCAGGCGGCCGAACTGTTACAGGTAAACTAATCATGCGTCTTCTTTCTGTTCTTGTACTACTCTGCATCCTGGCAGGATGTTCCTACATCCCCAAACTGGACGAGGTTCTTCCGGACAAGCGAACCGAATACAAAAAGAGCGAAGCCTTGCCGGAATTGGAGGTGCCTCCGGATCTGACTACTGCCGAGGGCGCAGACGCCATGAGTATTCCAGGTGAGGCTACCCTGTCGGAATTCAAGCGGCAGCAGGCGGCTCGTGACGATCCCAACGGCAGCCAGGCCATCCAGACCGGAGGGGTTATTGCTCAGGGTGGGATAGTATCGCCCACCTCAGGCGCTAACTGGCTTGTGGTTCAGGGTGAAACAACCACGGTCTGGGCCAGTCTTGGCCGGTATTTCATCGATCAGGGATACCTGCTCGACCTGAACGACGCGGAACTGGGCGTGCTGGATACGGACTGGTCACAACCCATACGGGAAAACGGATTCATCTACCGGAACAAGTACAAGGTCTTTTCCGAACCGGGCCAGACCCCGAGCTCCCTCGTACTCTATATTACCAACTCCCGGCAGGAACAGGTCTTCAACACGAACGGCGCCGAGCAGTGGGTGGACCAGGGCAACAATCCCGCTGCCGAACAACAACTGGCCGCGGAGCTGGATGTTTTTTTTAACGGCGCCCGACCGGCGCCGGAGCCCGTAGTGACATATAGCCCTACCGCATCCGTTGCCTCCGGCGACACACGGACCGCGGAGATCCAGCAAATCGGGGATGGGAGAGAATTGCTCAACCTGCCTGAAGAATTCAGTTTCGCCTGGCGGCGCACGGAACGAGTCCTGGAGTCCGCCGGGCTGGTCATCAGCAGCATGAATGAGTCAGAAGGAATCTACAGCGTCACGTATTACGAAGGCGGCAAACCCGAAAAGAAGAAAGGCTGGATGTCGAAGCTGAAATTCTGGAAAGGAGACGAATCCACCGGATCCGAATTTCAGATCAGCCTGACCGGGGTCGGCAACCGGACCGAGCTGATCGTACTGGACAGCAGTGGCAACTGGGATAAGAGCGACCAGGCCGCGAGCGTCCTGGAACTGATCCGCAGCTACTACAATCGCTCCTGAACGCCTTCCACCACGCCCCGGTCACCGGCCCCGCCCGGTATGCTTCATCATGCGCCTTCGCTTGCTGACCTGCCTCTGCGTCAAATCATTTTTCCGGCCCTTGAAGGGATTTTCACCGGTTCTGAAGCTCATCAACACCGGTGTGCCTGTCAGTTGTAATCGGTCGCGAAAATAATTGGCCAGATACCTGTGGTAGGAATCGGGTAGTTGCATCGTCTGATTGCCATGAATGATGATACGCAGCGGGTTATGGCCCCCGAGATGGGCATAACGGAGCTTGATCCGCCGTCCCCGAACCAGGGGCGGAGAATGATCGCTCACAGCCTGTTCCAGTACCCCCGTAAGCGTGGAGGACTTGTAGTCGCGGGATTGAACCTTCCGGATCTGTTCAATGCTGGTAAAGAGTTTGCCGACGCCGGTGCCGTGTCGCGCCGAGATGAAGTGCAGGCAGGCGTAGGATACGAAAGCGAGTTTGCGGTCCAACTGGCTCCTGATCTGCCGTCTCTGGCTGTTGTCCAGACCATCCCATTTGTTCACCGCGATCACCAGGGATTTGCCCAGTTCGGTCGTCATTCCCAGCAGGGAGAGATCCTGCTCCGTCACGGCTTCGCTTGCATCCAGAACGAGGATGATGACTGCAGCAGCCTCCACGGCGGCCAGGGTCTTGATGATGCTGAATTTTTCAACCACATCGGTGACCCTGGACCTGCGCCGGATCCCGGCAGTATCGATAAGCCGATAATCACGCTCCTGACGCCGGAAGGGAATACTGACACTGTCCCGGGTGGTGCCTGGTTCCGCCGAGGTCAGCATCCTTTCCTCTCCGAGAATGCGGTTGATCAGGGTTGACTTCCCTACATTCGGGCGGCCGATGAAGGTGATCGGCAAGGCGTCCACCTCCGCAGGATCGGTATCAACGCGATCCGGAAGATCGCGGCACACCCGATCCATCAGCGCGCCAATCCCGGAACCCCGCTGGGCCGATACGGCTAAGGGCTCACCCACGCCCAGTCGATGGAAATCCGCGCATGCTGCATGGGGGTCGAGGCCCTCCACCTTGTTCACGAGGAGATACAATCGGGCACACTGACGTCGCAATTCAGCCGCCAGGACTTCATCGGTGGCGTTAATCCCGGCCCGGCCATCCACGATCCAGAACACCGCGTCGGCTTCGGTGGCTGCGAGTACAGACTGCCCGGAGACCTGTTCTGCTAATGTCCGGTTGACCATATCGGTGTCATGCAGGCCTCCAGTATCTATCAGCAGAAAGTTCCGTCCCGAGTGTTCCAATCTGCCATATTGCCGATCCCGTGTTACCCCGGGAGAGTCCAGGACAATTGCATCCCGAGTACCCGTAAGCCAGTTGAACAATGTGGATTTACCGACATTCGTGCGACCCAGGATGGCAATGGTGACCGTCATGACAGGATTTCCGTTCCCACCATAGGTACTGCGCCAATTGGCTTGGCGATTGGGAGTCGGTTCATAACTTGTCTAATCCAAAGTGTATCGGTAGTGAATTTTCGGGCGCTTGTCCCGATTGCTGCCGGGGGGTCCGGTTATCGATAGGTATAGGCAGTCAGGGTTCCGTCACTGCTGAAGGCATAGAGAAAATTACCCACGACCAGCGGCGGGGCGATATAGGGAGCGTCGGACGGACGGGTCCTGGCGACGAAGGCGCCGGTCCGTTTCTCCATCCAGTGCAGATAACCTTCCAGATCGCCAACAACTATATATTTACCGATGCTGGCAGGGGCGGTCACATTGCGCATCTTCAGCTCCTGCTGTTCCCAGGTTTGCTCCCCGGAATAACGATCAAAGGCCCGGACATGGCTTTCCTGATCGGAAACATAAAGATAATTCTCATCCACCGTAAACCCGGCATAGGAGGAAATATCGCGGGTCCAGAGTATCCTGCCGGTCTGGAGTTGGATCGCCGCTACCTGACCCTGATAACTGGCCGCGTAGATCGCGCCATCCATGATAATCGGATCAGCGTCGATATCCACCATCTGATCCATCTCCGTACTGCCGCTCGGCGTGGATATCCTGGCCTCCCAGAGCAACCGCCCGGTCTTCAGATCCAGGGCCGCCAGTCGACCCTCATCAAAACCGGCGATTACCATGTCATTATCGATGACCGGCGTGGCCGTACCACGGAGGCTCAATGATGGAACAGGGCGGTCGTAAATCCACAGCCGGTGTCCGTTCTCCCCGTTCAATGCATGCAGTTTACCGTCAATCGTCCGCACGATGACCGTGTCGTTCGCTTTAATCGGCGTTGATAATATTTCGCTGGATACGCGCGCGCGCCACATCGACTTACCATCAGCGGATTGGTAGGCGAATACTTCCCCATTGTTGGTTCCCACGAGCAGTGTTTCTTCGCCAAAACCTGGTCCGGCCGAGATCTTCACTTCGTCGCCCTGGGACCAGAACCTCTGCCGTTCTATCGCGTTCCTCGACCAGAATTCCCTGCCATTGGTTGCATCCAGCGCCAGCAATCTGCCCCGGGTATCCATGATATACAGGCGCTGGGCGGCATATACGGGGGCTAACCTGAGATATTGTTCGTCGGTTCCCTTCCCAACCCTGCGCGACCATAACTCGACGACGTTGAGCGACTGCCGGAATTCAACCAGAGGCGCCGGCGGGATGGCATTGTCTTTATCGCCGACAAACATCCGCTTGGCATTTTCCATCATGCTACAGCCACTTAGAGCCAGCAGCAGGATATAAATGAGGCTTCGATACATCATTAAAGACTGGGGCTGCCGAGACTGTCGAGTTTCATCTCCAGGACAACGGTATCACTCTGCTGCAACCGGTATTTTTCCAGTGCCTGCTGGTAGGAGCTACGCGCCATATCCGTATCGCCCATGGCTCTGTTGATGTCACCCCTCAGTTCATCATACGCTGCCGCATAGGGTCCCGGATCCTTCTCATTCAACAATGACAGGGCAGCCTGATGATTTCCATCTGCATTCAGGACCGTGGCCAGGCGCATGCGGATCAGCGGCTCCATGTTTTTATCATCAGTATCCGCCAGAGCCTTGCGAAGATGATCGGCCGCCCGGGCATAATCCTCGTCCTCCACGGCAAGATGCGCCAGAGCCATACTGGCAAACACCGCATAGGCGGAAGCAGGGTGTTCGACAATCAGCTTGTCAGCCAGCTCCCCGGCACGTTTCTGCTCGTCCTGATTGCCAAGAGCCACCATCAGATCCTGATAAACTTCAGAGGCGGATTCCGCTTGCGACCTGACATGATCCTGCCACTTCTGCCACCCGAAAAGGGCGCCAAGCCCCAGCAAGATGCCCATAATTACCGACTTGCCGTTTTCGACCCACCATTTTTTCAGGGCTTCGACCTGATCGCGTTCTGATAGATAATCGTCCAAGAAAAACCTCCCGGGCCCGCCAGTCCGCGAACCATGCATTATTATCTGTTGGAAATTAAGCGCTGCATTATACATTCATACCGTGATTTTCCGAATGACTGCGGGACACACGGTAAGCCTGGAGAGGATTTCCTTACTCTATGCCGGATTGTTCTGATCCAGTATTTCCGCCAATACCGCCGGCAACGCGGACCAGGAGACCTCCTGCTGAGCAGTCTCCACCCGCAGATGCTTGATGGAAATGGTGCGCTTTTCAAGTTCGTTCTCCGCCAATATCAGGGCCAGTGCCGCACCGGAACGATCCGCTTTCTTGAACTGGCTCTTCATGCTGCCACCCCCGCAATGGAGGATCACTTTCAGATCCGGCTTCGCATCCCGGATCTGCTCGGCCAGCTTCATGGCCTGCGTCTCGCTACCCTTTCCCGCGTGTATGAAGTAAAGATCCGGCTGCCGGCCCTCATGACCAGGGCTATCCGCCAGTTCCAGCAAACGTTCCATCCCGAGGGCAAAACCAACAGCAGGGGTGGGTTCACCGCCGAAATGCTCCACCATGCCGTCGTAACGGCCCCCTGCACAGACGGTACCCTGGGCGCCCAGCCGATCGGTGACCCACTCGAATACAGTCTTGCAATAGTAGTCCAGACCACGCACCAGCCGAGAATTCACCATAAATTCCACTCCGGCCTCCCTGAGCAAATCCCGTAGCGTGGTAAAATGCTCCGCAGACTCCGGATCCAGATACTGGCTCATGGCCGGGGCCTGATCAATCAGGGATTGCATAGCCGGATTCTTGCTGTCCAGGATACGCAATGGGTTGCGGTCCAGTCGCATACGGCTATCCTCATCAAGCAGATCCTTATGATCCGAGAAATACTCGACCAGGGCATTGCGGTACACCAGGCGTGAATCCATACTCCCCAGTGAATTGATCTGGAGTGTAATATCCTGCAAACCCAGGGCCCTCCAGAGCCTGGACCCCAGCAAAATCAATTCGGCATCGATATCCGGTCCGTTCAGACCGAAGGCCTCGACGCCGGTCTGGTGGAACTGGCGCAGACGGCCCTTTTGCGGGCGTTCCCTCCTGAACATCGGACCGGCATACCAGAGTCTCTGGACACCAGCCTTGAACAGGCCATGCTGCAGACCCGCACGGACACAACCGGCAGTTCCTTCCGGCCTAAGGGTAAGACTGTCTCCATTACGGTCTGTAAAGCTATACATCTCCTTGGAGACGATGTCGGAGGTTTCACCGATGGAATGCACAAACAGATCCGTCTTTTCCAGGATGGGGAACCTGATTTCCTGGTAACCATATTGTTCCAGGACAGAGCGGACCTGCATTTCGAGATATTGCCAGCGGCTGGTCTGCTCAGCCAGGATATCATTCATACCCCGAATGGCCTGGATCCTGTCCGTCACTGTCTGCTCCTGACTCCTCTGAAATCGACGCCGGTAACACTATTGCATCACGGAGGCCGGAACGGCATCCAGTAAGCTTACTCCAGGGTAAAGCTGGCTACACCGGCACGGGAGAAGGGAGCGGGATCGAAAGGCTCCCCATTAAACTCCAGACTGACCGCCTGGGAAAATCCCAGTTTCACTGAGAACGGAGCCGTTCCTGCAAGCGAGATCTCATCACCTGTCCTGGCCAGGTTTTCATACAGACGGTTGCCGTCCCGATCAAGGATTTCCACCCAGGAATCCCCAGTGAGGCGGAGTTTCAGTTTATCGGGGCCGCTACTGGTTACACCAATGATGTCCGTACCGCCATCGCTCTCCGTTCCTGGTAATGCTGATGCATTTTCCTCACCGGCGGTTTCATCGCCTGTCCCGTCCATTGCTTCATCCTGCCCACCGGAAACAATGTCGCCTGTTGCGGACGGGTCCGCAACCGGGGTAATCAGATCGTCATCAATATCCGCCGAATTAGACCTATCCGTAAGCAGTCCCTCGCCGGGAGTTACCGGTTCAGGTCGTCTCCCCGGGATTGCCGCGGCCTCTTGCTTCAGATCACCGGGGACAGCAGCAGCCGGGTTTGCAGTACTATCATCATCCGGCATCGTATAGTAGCTGTGCAGCCAGGACAGCAAGAGCAGGGCCAGCAGCAGACAAATCATCCATGTGATCGCCCTGACCGGCTTGTCACTGCTGCTGATCTGGGTAGGGTGTTTGACTTCGGGGATGATTTCGGGAGGGCCCGGCGCGACATTGTTGTATATGGAGATGATCAGGTCCGCATCAGCGCCTACAATCTTGGCATAACTTCGGAGGTATCCGCGAGTATAGGTTGAACCAGGCAAGACGCTGAAATTATTCAGTTCCAGAGCCTCGATGAAATTCACGTCAAGATAGAGTTTCGCTGCGATATCATGCATGGTGAGCTTCCGCTCTTCACGCAGGGATTTCAGCATCTCACCTGGAGAACCATGAACTTGGTGCAATGGCGACTCTTTCATGTTCAGCGCAGACCGGACTGATCCAGCAAGGCCGCTTCCTTGGACTGTGGAAAGTTATTTCTGAGGGAAAGGGCATAACTCGATACTGTATTTTCATCACCCAGTTCCCGTTCAATCTGGATCCCGAGCCAGAGGGATTGTGCGGTATGCTTCGCATCCTTCAGGTAACGCTGCAGGAATGCGCGCGCCGAAAGTGAATTCCCCTGCTCCTGGGTAATCTGGGCCATCCTGATCAAGGCATCAGGGATCCTTGGATTCAGATCCAGTGCCCGGCGGTAAAAGTCCTCGGCCTGATCCTGCCGACCTGATCTTTGAGCGCACATGGCGGCATTGGTAAGCGAAACTTCGGGCGTTTTGTTCAGCGGGTTGGCCACTGCCTGTAGAAAGACATCCTCGGCGTCATCCGGGCTGCCGGTTTGGCAAAGGAACTGACCGAAATTATTGAGAACTTCTGAGTCATTATTGGCCAGGCTCACCGCCTTGCGGAAATGTTTCTCGGCCTCGCTGTTCTGCCCCATACGCTGATACAGCAGGCCGTAGATGTTATAAGTATTATAGTATCCCGGATCAATTGACCTGGCCCGGTCCAGTTTTTCAAGCGCCAATTCGTAGCTTCCCTGGCGCATGTATTCTACACCCAAATTGATGTTGGCGCTCACTGCTTCATTAGTAGCCTTACGCGGTGCTCGGAGGTTGTTGCCCGTACCCTGGGTGCATCCCCATACCAGCAGGCCCAACAGTACCGGGATTAATAGTCTTGTCAGATTCATCCGTTCAGCGCCATCGATTCATTCTGCATCGTATGTTTGCGTGCCCTTACCAGACCGGTCAGTTGCCCGCAGGCGGCATTGATATCTTCACCCCTGGTTTTACGGGTAATCGTCATGAGACCGGCCTTGATCAGAATATCACGGAATGCATCAATTGTTACCCTCGAGGATCGAGTATATTCCGAGCCGGGAAAGGAATTGAACGGGATTAGGTTGACCTTGGACGGGATACCCTCGAGCAGGCGGACCAATTGCCTTGCTTCCGCCGGGCCGTCGTTGACACCCTCAAGCATGACATACTCGAAGGTGATCGGATCGTTATCCGTCGCACGGGCATAAAATCGGCAGGCCTCCATGAGCTCGTTCAATGGGTAACTCCGGTTGATCGGGACGAGTCGATCCCGCAGCTCGTCCACCGGTGCGTGCAGGGAAACGGCAAGGCATATTTTGTGCAGACCAGCCAGCCGGTAGATCCCCGGGACGACGCCCGCAGTGCTCAATGTGACCCGCTTGCGGGCCAGGCTGAAACCCAGATCATCCAGCATCAGGCTGACGGCCGTGGAGACATTTTCAAAGTTGAGCAGAGGTTCCCCCATACCCATCAGGACCACATTGCTGATAATACGCTTGCGTTCCTTGAAATACCCCAGTTCACGGTTTGCCAGCCATACCTGGCCGATGATCTCGGCAACTCCAAGATTCCTGTTGAAACCCTGTTTCCCCGTGGAACAGAAACTGCATGCAAGCGGACAACCGGCCTGGGTAGAGACGCACAGGGTGCCACGATCGGGTTCCGGGATAAATACAGTTTCGATACTGTTCTGTTCGTCAACCTGCATGAGCCACTTGCGGGTGGCGTCCGTGGATACCTGTCTGCTTTGAATCTCAGGCAGGAAAAAACAGGATAGCTCCTGCAGCCGGGTGCGCAGGGGCTTGGCAAGATCAGTCATCTGTTCCAAGTCCGTGACTCCCCGGTGATAAATCCATTTCATCACCTGTGTCGCGCGAAAGGGCTTCTCTTCCAGTGCGGTGAAGTAGTCCCGCATGGAATTCTGGTCAAGATCAAACAGGTTGGTTCCGATCTCCACGTATCGCCTATCTCTGTCGGCTACAGATCTCCCCGGGCTGAAAGAAAAATTCGATTTCGTCGGCAGCGTTCTCAAGACTGTCCGAGCCATGAACCGCATTCTCCCCCTGGTCGCCTGCCGGATCACAGAAATCAGCCCGGATCGTACCTGGTGCGGCATTCCGAGGGAAGGTCGCGCCCATCAATTCCCGGTTCCGGGACATGGCATTCTCACCTTCCAGAACCTGGACCATCACCGGACCCGAGCACATGAACTCCACCAGTTCGTTATAGAACGGCCTCTCTTTGTGTACCACATAGAAAGCCCTTGCCTGTTCCCGGTTTAATTGCACCATCTTTGCCGCTATGATCCGGAGCTGTGCCTTCTCGAAGCGCGCATAGATCTCCCCGATGACATTCTTGGCCACCGCATCCGGTTTTATAATCGATAATGTCCTTTCTGCAGCCATCATAAGCTCCGGTTAAACTGGGTATTTCGAGCGCGCGATTATACGGGACAAACCCGTATCAGGATACCTACTCGATGCGATGATCCCGCAGCTGAACCATCTT
>MGYR01000184.1:0-898 GCA_001801825.1 Gammaproteobacteria bacterium RIFCSPLOWO2_02_FULL_56_15
GGGTGTTCCCCGCCGCGGAATGTCTTGAGATCCCGATCGCCGATGGCGGCGAAGGCACCGTTGATTCCCTATTGCGGATCTGCAAGGGGCGTCGCATCTCGCGCCAGGTCCGGGGTCCCCGCGGCAGGCATATCATGGCCGGCTATGCCCTCCTGGATCACGGCGAGACTGCCGTGATCGAAACGGCCGCGGCCTCCGGCCTGCACCTCCTCACCCGCCGCATGCAGGACCCTATGCGCACCTCAAGTTACGGGACCGGTGAATTGATCCGGGACGCCCTGGAACGGGGCGCGAAAAGAATCATCGTCGGCACGGGCGGCTCTGCAACCGTCGATGGCGGTACCGGTATGGCGCAGGCACTGGGGATCCGTTTCCGGGATCGGCACGGGCGTTTGCTGCGCAACCGCGCCACGGGTGGGATGCTGGAACGGATTGTCACCATCGATCTGGACCAGCGCCATGAGGGACTCGCGGCGGTCGAATGGATCGCTGCGGTCGATGTCAGTAACCGTCTCTGCGGCGTCTCCGGGGCGGCCCGCGTGTATGGTCCGCAGAAGGGCGCCACCACCGCCATGGTCAGGGCCCTGGATCAGGGCCTGCGCCACCTGGGACGGATCATCTATAAACAATTGGGGATCCCGGTCCTGGATCTGGTCGGAGGCGGATCGGCGGGCGGCTTGGCGGCAGGGCTGGCGGCGTTTACGGGGGCACGGCTGGTGAATGGATTCGAACTGATCGCAGGGATGACAGGACTCGAAGCCAGGATGCGGGGCGCCGACCTGGTACTCACCGGGGAGGGCCGTCTGGATGCTCAGACATTCTTCGGGAAAGCGCCAGCGGGGGTTGCAAGGATCGCTGCTGCCCTCGGGATCCCGGTGATCGCCATCGCCGGCAGCCT
>MGYR01000184.1:1095-5603 GCA_001801825.1 Gammaproteobacteria bacterium RIFCSPLOWO2_02_FULL_56_15
ATTCAGCTGTCGAGCCAGGCTTGTCCGGCGGGTATCTTTCGCCTATATTCGTCCTGGATGACGCCGGATCGGCGTCAACGAGGAAAAATATATCGAGCGGTGCTGTAATGGTGTTGTAAGTATCAAGCCAGGCGCAGTGTCGCTAGCCTCTACGTCAGGACGAGAGCGCATTCGCGTGACTACGCGGCTCCGGATTCCCCCGCTGTCATGGAGAAGATCAGCCGGGAGTCGCCAGGGAGGGTTGCAATCGACGACATGGAAGAGATCAAAAGCATGCGGAGAACTACAGCTAATGGAAGCAATACCCTGAGATGGCCGGCTTTACCGACAGCAGTGATGCCAGCTTAAGGCGGAAGCTGTACCTAGTCCTCTTGGCCTCAGCCGTATTCCTGTCACTGATATCCTCCCCGTCCGCCGCGCAAAACGTTACCGGTCGATCAGGTGACAAGCAGACCCGGCAGCTGTTATTCGACCGGCTTCAGGAAGATGCCAGGACCCGGGGAAGCGTACGCGTCATACTTGAATTGAATACCGGCCGCCTGTCTGCCGGGGCCTTACGCAGCCAGGCGGCGCGCTCGGCGTATCAGCAACAGATCAAGTCCGCCGCCGGGAAAGTGTTACAGCGCATCAAGCCTGCCCGGAACCGCCGTATTAAAGAATTCAACTACATCCCTTATATTGCACTGGAAGTGGATGAGGCCGGGCTGGTGGAATTGCAGGCCGATCCGGATATCCGCTTCGTGTATCCTGACACCTGGAAAGCACCCGTTCTCGATGCCAGCACGCCGCGTATCGGCGCCACCGCGGCCTGCGCCGACGATTACTGCGGGCAGGGGCAGACCATCGCCATCGTCGATACCGGTGTTGTATCCAGCCATTCCTTCTTAAGCGGCAAGGTCGTGCATCAGGCCTGTTTTTCGTCGACGGACCCGATGGTCCAGGCAACTACCCTGTGCCCGAACGGCCAGCAGGAACAGATCGGCGGCACGTCCGGCGAGGCCTGCAGCACGTCGATCGACGGCTGTGGTCACGGGACCCACGTGGCCGGTATCGCGGCGGGGAACGGCGCCGGCGCCGGAGTGGCGTTCTCGGGCGTCGCACCGGATGCCGATGTCATCTCTATCCAGGTCTTTTCCCGCATCACCGGCGAAATCTGCACCGAGATGGGCATGACCAGTCCCTGTGTTCTGTCGCACACGTCGGACCTGATTGCCGCGCTGGAACACATCTACGATCTGCGCGGCAGTTTTAGCATCGCTGCCGTGAACCTAAGCCTGGGCAGCGATCTGTTCTCCGCTGTCTGTGACGCGGAACCCGAAAAAGCTGCCATCGACCTGTTACGTTCGGCCGGGATTGCCACCGTGGCCGCATCCGGCAACGACGGATCCTCGTCCTCCATCAGCACTCCCGCCTGTATTTCCAGCGCGGTCAGCGTCGGTTCGACAACGGATTCGGATTCGGTCTCGCATTTCTCGAACAGCTCGTCTTTTCTCGACCTGCTGGCCCCGGGATCGGACATTAATTCCTCGGTGCCGGGAAATTACTTTGCCTCTTTTAGCGGTACCTCCATGGCAGCGCCGCATGTGGCGGGTGCTTTCGCCATTCTGCGTTCGGCCAACCCGGGATCGACGGTGGATGATATGCTCGCCGCCTTGAAGAGCAGCGGTGTGCCTGTATACGACGGACGTAACGGCCGGACAAAACCACGCATCCAGGTAGATGAAGCCATCCAGGCGATAAACACCGCGCCGGAAGTCGCCATCACCTCGCCGGCGGACGGCGCAACGGTAAATGCCGGAGAACCGGTTTCCCTTACGGCCACGGCTATCGACAATCCCGACGGCAATCTGAGCGCTGTCATACGCTGGAGTTCCAATATTGACGGCGCACTGGGCAGCGGGGCGAACATCTCCACGTCGTTCTGTGCCGCCACGCACCTGATATCGGCATCGGCGACCGACAGTAACGGCGTGACGGGCACGGACGTAATTACGTTGCACGTGGGTGCCGCCGGACCCGCACCCGACGCAGTGAATGATTACGCTGATACCCAGGAAGACTCGGCACTACTGATCGATGTGCTGACCAATGATACGGCGGGTAACGGCGACAACCTGAATGGTGTGACGGCGATCTCCCAGGGGGCGAACGGAACGGTGGTCCGGAACGGTGATGGCGTCACCTACACTCCGGATCCAAACTTTCACGGCACCGACACGTTTACCTATACCATCAGTGCCTGTAATGGGGGACAGGATACCGCAACCGTAAGCATCACTGTCCATCCGGTGAATGATGCCCCGGTCGCAGTCAATGACGGTATCGCCACGGCGGAAAATACGGCCATGGATATAGAGGTTCTGGCAAATGATTACGATGTCGATGTAGAGGAATTAACCATCAGTAACGTAACCCAGGGTATGCACGGTTCGGTGGTCAATCATGCATCCTATGTGACCTATACGCCGGACACCGGCTACAGCGGGATCGACACCTTCACTTATACCGTTACTGACGGTAACAGCGACAGCACGGGAACGGTTGCCGTGGTGGTGGCGGCGGAAGGACAAGTACTCAACGTCCCTTCCGAGTATGAGACGATACAAGCCGCGGTGGATGCGGCGTCGGACGGTGAAATCGTCCTGGTCCAGGGTGGAACCTATTTCGAACACGTCGTTATTTCCAATAAAAAGATCACCGTAACCTCGGTACCAGGACCGGAATCCACAGTGATAGACGGCAGCAACAGCGGGACCGTAGTCAGGATCGGCGGACCCGCAGAGATCAGCGGCTTTACCATCCGGAACGGCTCGGCAGACTCCGGATCGGCGATTCTGATATCCGGACAGGGGACCCGGATAACACGAAATATCGTTGAATCCAACGACGGTAATGTACTGCACGGGAATGTCGTATCACCGGTCATCGAGAGGAATATCTTCAGGAACAATACCTCCTGTATCTCGGTTATCCGGTTTTTCAACAGTTCCGACCCGTTAATTGCCAACAACCTGATGCTGGATAACCCCTGCCGAGCTATTAACATGACGCTCCCGACCTCCGCCCAGCCGAAGGTGATCAATAACACCATCGTTGGAAATTCTACCGGCATTTTCGTTGACCGGCGTATTTCGACGTCCCAACAGGTCTACCGCAATAATATCCTTTTCAATAACGGGATCGGTCTGGACGTAGAGTTTGGCACAAATGCCAACAACCCCACCTGGGACCACAATCTCGTCTACGGGAACGGAACCGACTACAACTTCATCTTCAATCAGAACGGGAATAACGGGAATCTCTCGGCCGACCCCCGGTTCGCCGATCCGGCAGCGGACTTCCACCTGACCGCGGGTTCCCCTGCCATCGACAAAGGGGCCTCGGAGCTGGCCCCGGATGAGGATTTTAACGGCGCCACCAGGCCGGTGGACGGCAACAATGACGGTAATGCGCTGGTGGATATTGGCGCGCTGGAATACACCCGTACCGGGAATGTACCTCCCGCGGCCAACAACGACCACGGGACTACCCTTGAGGGGCAGCCCGTGAACCTGGACGTTCTGGCGAATGACTTCGACCTGGACGGCGATGCATTTACCATCGACGCGCTTACCCAGGGGAGCAACGGTGGCGTAGTCAACAACGGTGCAAATCTCACCTATACCCCCGATTCGGGTTTCATCGGTGTCGACACCTTTACCTATACCATCCATGACGGGCACAGCGGGATGGATACGGCGACGGTTTCGGTGATCGTTACCAAACCCGGTAACAACCTGCCGGTTGTCACCATCTTCGCTCCCGAAAACAGCACACCGTTTACCGAGGGCGAGAATATCAGTTTCAACGGAACGTCGGTGGATGCGGAGGACGGCGATATCAGCGGCGGGATGGAATGGAGCTCCAGCATCGACGGCGTCCTCGGCACCGGAGCCAATATCACGGCGCTGCTGAGCGTCGGCACCCATGTCATCACGGCCCATTCTACCGATGCCGGTTATGGTGCCAGTACGGCAAGCACGGTGATCAGCGTCGCCCCGGATGTTCCCTTGTCGCCCTGGATCCAGAGTAAGGAGTATGAAGGCGTCGCCTGGTTCCTGCACGCGAGACCCAATCTGATCAAGCGCTATGATCTGGTTAACCGGCGGTTTCTCCATGACATCATCCTGCCGGAAACACCCACGGCCTTCGCGGTGGACGGGGGCGGGCTGTATGTCAGCTTCGGTAGCAGCACCTACCGGTATGACGCCGATGGGACCAGCCGTGAACATCTGCTGAACACAGCTACTGATGTCACGGAGATCGTGATCCGGGAAAATTATCTCTATCTCATACACAATGATTACCCGTATGGCCGCATCACCAGCATAGATAAGACCACCGGCAACATCATCGATGAGGGCAGTTATCTTTATGACTTGTTCAACGGGGTCTCCATCGCACTCTCCATCAACAAACTGTTTGCCCGGGACAGCGGTCTCAGTCCGCCGGATATTTTCTACCTGGAA
>MGYR01000185.1 GCA_001801825.1 Gammaproteobacteria bacterium RIFCSPLOWO2_02_FULL_56_15
TCGGGATTATGTGAAGTGGGACGATGACACCATCACCGTGAAACAATTCGCCGAATCTGCCCTGCGTGCTTACAAGATTGCCATGACCCCACCCATGGGACCGGTAGCGGTCATGATCGATCACGATATGCAGGGTGAGTCCTTGCCGCGGGACAGGCGGCCACCCGTGCCGCGGCTCAGCCTTGCTGCGCCTCCCCAGGGGAATTCCGGGGCCATTCGGGAAGCCGCAAACCTGCTGATTTCGGCGCAGCGTCCCCGGATTGTGACCGGACGATCAGCGCGGACCCCGCGGGGTCTGGATCTGCTGGTGGAACTGGCGGAGTTATTGCAAGCACCGGTCAGCGGCGCCGATCGGGTCAATTTTCCCTGGACCCACGCGCTCTATGGCAACGGCGGTCAGGATTATCAGGCGGATGTGATCCTGGGACTGGAAGTCAATGATATGTCGGCAATCGTCAGGAATGCCGCGGGCAGCGGGGCAAAGACCATAAGCATTTCCTCAACGGATCTTTTCCATGGCAGTAATCTCCGGGATTACGGCCGCTATGCGGCGCTGGATCTCAGTATCGCCGCCGACGCCGAGGCATCCCTCCCCTCCCTGATAGAGGAAGTTCAGAGCGGGATCCGGGCCGCAAACCGCGGCGTGATCCGGACCCGGGGCAAACAGGTGGCGGATGTGCACAGGCAACAACGGCGACAGTCCGTGGAAAATGCACGTTACGGCTGGAATGCAAGCCCAATCAGTACGGCCAGGTTATCCGCAGAGATCTGGAACCAGGTCAAAGAGGATGACTGGTCACTGGTGTCCTGGATGGGATTTATCAGTAACTGGCCGGCTACCTTGTGGGATATAGAAAGGCATTACCAGTACCTGGGTTTTCCTGGGGCGGGTGGTATGGGTTACGGGGCACAGGCGGCGGTGGGCGCTGCGCTGGCAAACCGCAAGTACGGCAGGCTGTCCATCAACATCCAGTGTGATGGGGACTTGAACTATGCGCCGGGAGTGCTGTGGACCGCGGTCCATCACCGGATCCCCTTGTTGACTGTCATGCATAATAACCGTGCGTACCATGCTGAGGTAATGTTCGTACAGAGAACTGCGGCACGGCACAAACGCGGTGAGGATCGTGCCCATATCGGCACCACCATCCGGGATCCGGATATCGACTACGCTGCCATGGCCGCTGCCTACGGCATGTACAGCGAGGGCCCTATCAAAGATCCAGCCGAACTGGGGCCGGCGCTGGCGCGCGCCTTGAAGATAGTCCGGGGCGGAGAACCCGCCCTGCTGGATGTACACACACAACCTCGCTGATAGGAATCATGATGGCTGTATCTTGCTGCAGAACTCCGGGAAGATTCGTTATTCTATGCGGACTCCTCCTTTTCTTTTCGTGCTCAGCGCTCAAGGCGGAGACGGTTGAGGATACGCCTATCATTGCTACTGACCCCAATCATGGTCGGTTGCTGTACGAACGCTACGGCTGCTATGCCTGTCATGGCTATACGGGTGAGACCGGCAGTGGCGCCCGACTCAATCCCCCCCGTTTCGATCAGACCGCGTTTATTGCCTATGTGCGTAATCCCTCGGGACGCATGACAAGCACCGGACCCGGCGCCGGTATGCCCGCCTATGCGACGGGCCTGAGCGATCAGGATCTGGCGGATATCCTTGCCTGGCTGCAAATGCTCCCTTCCTTCTCCCCACCATTGGAGGAGATCCCCCTGTTGCAACGTTGATCGCTCGGGGGAAATACTGTAATTGCGATGGCGACGCTGCTCTATTTACATGGATTTCTGAGTTCACCCGGTTCGAGCAAAGCCGTTCAGATGCGTGACTGGCTGGCCGTGCACAGGCCGGAAATCCAATACCAGTGCCCGTTCCTGACGCCTTATTTCGGCGAGACAAGGAAACGACTGGAGGGATTGGTTACCGAGCTTCTGCCCGAACCGGTGTACCTGATGGGCAGTTCCCTGGGAGGTTTCCTGGCGACCTGGCTGGCGGAAAAATATGACCTGCGTGCGGTGCTGATCAACCCTGCCGTGCAGCCATCGGTGCTGGATCACGGTTATACCGGTGTCGAGTTGAAGAATTTCCACACGGGTGATACCTATGTCCTGAATGGATCGCATGTCTCTGAGTTGCATGCCGCGGACACACCGGTCATACGCCGGCATGATAATTATTGGTTGCTGGTCCAAACCGGGGATGAGACACTGGATTACCGCCTTGCGGTAAAGAAATACAATGGTTGCAGGCAGCTCATAGAACAGGGTGGGGATCATGGGTTCCATGATTTTGCGAGGCACATACCCGAAGCCGTACGGTTTCTTGCAGAAGCTTCATCCTGAGATGAATGGCACTTAATTAAGAAAAAAATACCGTCATTCTGGCGGATGCCAGAATCCAGTCAAAACAGTTGTTTACTGGATGCTGGTTTCCACCAGCATGACGAGATCAACGGTTAATCAGATGTTCCCTAAGGATGATATTGCTGGAATATTTCATTAGCGGCAGGTAAATTTATCAATAGTAGAATTGGTCTTTCATCGAAGCGGCGGTTACACTAAAAAACTTTCATTAAGGCGATACCAATGAACAAGTTGATTCTTTCCATAAGTGCCGGGATTTTTTTGATGGTGGGCGTAACGATGCCGCTCGCGGCTGACGAGGCATCCTTGCAGGTAAAACGCGGTCAGCTGGAGGAGAAACAGGCCGAGATTGCCCGTATCCAGGAGGAAAATACAAGTCTTCGTGGACGTATTCAGGAATACGAGGGAAGGATTGCCGAGTATCAACAGCAAATCAAAAAGCTGGATCAGGAAATTGAAAATTACCGGCAGCAGTTATCCGCCAAGGAACAATAGTCCCACTCAATATCATACTGCCTTACTTTTGGATCGGTCCCCGACGGTATCCCACGGCGTTGTACCTGCCTTTCATCCTATGCTAAGCGGGATACCTGCTGCTACCGAAGGCGGATTACTCCGAACAGCAGTCCAAGAGCAGTGCCAGGATAGTCCGTAGCCAGGCCCGAAAACCGTGATTCAGCATCCGGATCCAGCCTGAATGTCCAGACTTATCCTCCCCATGATTATACTGCTGTCGGCAGTCCTGCTGCGTGGATATGCGATCGAATGGATGCCTGTCTACGGTCAAATCCTCAACGGCATGCCCTGGGTTTTTACGGCAATCGCACTTTTGTTGACGATCTGGTTTAGTCGCTCTCTGCCATGCGCATCGGTACTGGTGCTGTCAGGGATGTTTATACTCATCAAGACTGAACTCCAGGTTTCCCTGGATCAGCCGGGTGCTTTGGCGGTCTTCAGCATGCTGGGGGTGATGTTGCCCTGCTGTCTCGTACTGGTGATGCTGCTGCCGGAGCGGGGATTGCGCGGCAGAGCCGGGATACAGCTTTGCGCCGCCGCTCCCGCGTTGTTGGGATGCACCCTCGGAATAGTGAAATATTACCCGGAACATGCCTGGGTGAGTGTCTTGACCGCCGCCATGCCTGTCCGACCCTGGCCCGGATATATATTATCTTTCCAGTCCAGCATTCTCTTCGGGATCGCCCTGCTTACAGGACTCCTGATCCTGTTCCGGCAGCGAAAAGACGCCGTGATTTCCGCATTGATTGTCCTGGTAACAGGATATGTGACTCTGGTGTTGTTTGACCGGGCGATGATCTCTACTGTGATGGTCAGCGCGGCGGGACTTGGTTTGATTATCGTGATGATACAAAGCACGCGAGATATGGCGTACCGGGATGAACTTACGGGTTTGCCCGGACGGCGGGCCTTGAATGAAAGGCTGAAGGGTCTGGGGAAGCGTTACGTGATAGCCATGATGGACGTGGATCACTTCAAAAAATTCAACGATACCTACGGGCATGACATGGGGGATGAGGTACTGAAGATGGTTGCGAGACATATCGGCCGAGTCAAGGGTGGAGGCCTTGCATTCCGGTTTGGCGGCGAGGAGTTCTGCGTGATCTTTCCCGGTCGCGACCTGGAATACAGCCAGCCTTTCCTGGAAGAACTACTAGGCACTATCGAGCAGTACTCCATGTCCCTGAGAAACCACAGTGATCGTCCACAAGAACTGGAGCAGGGCATGCAACGCCGCGGAAGGCGTGCCGGGCATCGCAAGTCAACTACGGTCTCGGTTACCATCAGTATCGGAATGGCGGAACCGGATCAAGGGAACGATTCCCCGGCCACTGTCTTGAAGGCGGCGGACACTGCATTGTACCGGGCCAAGAATAATGGCAGAAACTGCCTGGCTTGGTGAGGGAAGCCCTGGCCGGGTTTACCCGGTACTATACCGGGGCAGATCCTCCTCCTGCAGTGTCCTGATGATATTATCCCTGGCATCCTGTACATGGATTCTTATCGCTTCGCGGGCTCCCGGAATATCCTTCTTCTTTATACAATCCATTATCTTTAGATGCTCAGCAACGGAACTCTGCAGCCGGCTGGTGTCCATATTTTCAAATCGGAATCGGATATAGAAGTGTTCATAGGTCCGGTTCAACTGTTTGATTAAAACCTTGTTCCTGCTGATGGTTGCCATCTGCAGGTGGAAGTCACTGTCGAGTCTGAAGCGTTTACGATCATACACCTCGGGTGTGTAGGAGGTATGCGCGGCAAGTTTTTCCTCCAGCTTCAGCAGATCCGCGGGTGTCGCCATCAAAATCACCTGCTCTGCAAGCCAGGTTTCGAGCGCTTCGCGCAAGCCGAAGAGATCCCGCGCTTCCTGCAGATTGATCTTCTTGACGTAGAAGCCCTTGAAGGGTTCACAGAGAACGAAGCCTTCATGCTCCAGGCGATACAGGGCATTGATGACCGGTGTCTGCGACATGTGAAAGCTACGGCTCAGATCCGAGTAGATCAGTTTCTGGCCCGGTATGAGTTGCTGGTCAAAGATCATCTCCTTGATCCGCTGACAGGCGCTTTCAATGCGGGTTTTTTTGCTTTCCATGTTTAGGGAAGTTCTGATTAAGTATCTTCGCCGTCATGCTGGTGAGACCGCCATGGATGGTGGAAATACTGGAAACGCAGGAGCAGTTTCCAGTACAACCAGCATCCACTCTGTCAGTTGCAGTCAAACACCGCTGCGGCGGCCTTGCCGAGAATCAGGTCGCGCTCCTCGCGGCTGAACTCGATATCGGTTTGCGGATCGTCGAATACCTTCACCCATTCCCTGGTGGGCAGGTAATAGGTCGGCAAGGGACGGTCGGAGGCAAAAAAGATCTTGTGCGCGCCTGCCCAGTCGATCATATCGCGCAACCAGTCATAGAATTTGGCCGGGTTGATCATGTAGTCAAATTGCCGTATGGATAGATCCATGAAGCAATTGGGGAGGGCGGCACAGGCCAGTCGGCATTGCTCCCAGGATTCCAGCCCGGCGTGGGCCATGACCATGTTGACCTCGGGGAAGTCTTCCGCGGCGGTGGCGATGGAATTGGGTGAACTCAATTCCCAGTTGAACTCCAGTCCTCCGCTGTGAAATACGATTGGAACCTTCCACTCGGCGCATTTTT
>MGYR01000186.1:0-1181 GCA_001801825.1 Gammaproteobacteria bacterium RIFCSPLOWO2_02_FULL_56_15
AGAGGATATTACTGGGTTTGATGTCCCGGTGGATTATTCCCTGCCGATGGGCATGATCGAGGGCCTTGGCGGCCGTATAGATGATGGAAACCACATCCCGCAGGGGTAACAGTGCATCCGCTTTGCAGAAATTCTCGAGTGTCCTTGCCTCATCCACCAGTTCCATGACCAGGTAGCAGATGTCTCGGTCCACATCCGCGTCGTACAGGCGAAGAATATTGGGATGGTTCAGGACGCTGGCGGCGTGTGCTTCATTGAAAAACATTTTCTTGAAGCGCTCTCCATCCTCATTACTATTGATGAAATGCTGATGGGCGACCTTTATGGCCACCCTGCGGGAGGAGAAGGGATCATTGGCGGCGTAGACAGTACCCATGCTGCCCCTGCCGATCTCCCCTAGGAGGGAATATTTCCCGAGCTTGTCCGGGGTCGCCGAAAAAGTATGAAACGTACTTGACGGTGATGGCCGTTCCGCTGGTGGTTCTCTGTCCGATGTCATTTCAAGCTGCTGTTCCGTATTTTTTCAAGTGATTTCCTCGCGTTTTCATCACCCTGGTCATCCGCTTTCTGGAACCATTTGATGGCGTCGTTGATATTTCGCGGTATACCTCTGCCCTTGGAGTAGATGATGCCCAGGTTGTATTGGGCATTCGGATGGCCGGAATCCGCAGCCTTCCGATACCAGTGATAGGCCTCTGTATCATTTCTTTCCACTCCGTGTCCTTTGCCGTACATATAGCCCAGGTTGAGTTGCGCATTGACATGACCCTGTTCGGCGGCCTTCATATACCATTTGAAGGCCATCGTGTAGTCGCGCGAGGTCCCCGAGCCCTTCGCGAACATCTCACCCAGTTTGAACATGGAATTGACGTGCCCCTGTTCGGCGGCCTTCTGGTACCAGTAAAGTGTCTCGATATTGTTTTTATCGGCGCCTATGCCTTTCTGATACATCATGGCTACCGTATGCTGTGCCGTCGCATCACCCTGTTCGGCGCATTTGCGGTACCAGCGCAGGGCCTCGGCGTAATCCTGCGGCACACCCCTGCCCTTGGCGTAGATTACGCCCAGGTTATATTGCGAATTGAGATGCCCATGTTCAGCGGCCAGACGGTACCAATGGATAGCCTCGGTCTCATTTTTTTCCATCGTGATACCCTTCGCGTACATGAAGGCAATCGAGG
>MGYR01000186.1:1210-16521 GCA_001801825.1 Gammaproteobacteria bacterium RIFCSPLOWO2_02_FULL_56_15
TTTTCCATGTAAGCCTGAAAGCCATCGCCATTATTTCCGGCCGGCCGGCCTTCGACAGAGATGGCAGGTTCCCGGTCGGTGTGTCGCAACAAGATCGCCTGCCATTCCGAAATGGACTGCGGGCGATCCTGTTGCCGGAACTGCAAAGCGAAATCGATGGCATCCAGAATTTCGTCGGAGTAGCTTCCTGAACCGATTTCCCGTGCTGTCACGTAGGTATCGCGTGAAGTTATACTGATTGCCGAACTGCGATTGATGGCGTCACAGGGAGGGATGCCGGAGATCATCCGGTACAGTGTGGCGCCCAGGGAATAGATGTCGGTCCAGGGGCCTTGCTGTTCCTGATCCTCGGAATTGTACTGTTCTATCGGCGCATAACCCTTGGAAATGATACTGGTGATGGTGCCGTAGTTTTCCCCCATGGCCTGGCGGGCGGATCCGAAATCCAGCAGTACGGGTTCTCCATCGACGCGGATGAAGATATTGGCCGGTTTGATGTCCCGGTGGATGAATCCGTGGGCATGTATCGTTTTGACCCCATCAATAACGGGATAGATCACAGTCTTGATATCGGCCTCACTCAGTATCTTCCTGCGTGTCAGGATCTCTTGCAAGGTTTCACCCAGTTCGTAATCCATGACCATGTAGGCGGTATTGTTGACCTCGAAGACATTCCGGACCTTGACGATGTTGGGATGGCGGAACTGACCGATGGTCCGGGCTTCCTCAATGAAATTCCGCAGACCCCAGCGGTAGCGGTCTTCATGATTCAGGGAGAGCGGTTCCAACATGGCGCTAGCGGTGCGTACGGCGAGATCTGCCGGCATGTATTCTTTAATGGCGACCTCATGATCGAGATTCTTGTCCAATGCGAGATAAGTGATCCCGAATCCGCCCTGGCCAAGGATCTCCCGAATCTCATACCACAATAACTGGTGTCCGGGGGTCAGTGCCCCGAGATGCTTCTTTTTTCGTAGTTTGACCATGGTCAGTGAAGTTTTTGTGTAATTATCAGTATATCCGGCTCTTTTGTGAATAAAAACCCTATAATGGCCCTGTAGTTTACTGATTTATAGGGCAATACCTGAAAAGCATTCCGAAGCCTCCATGGGAATCTCTGAAACGAGACAAATAACGATTATTTCCTTAACCTGGCGCGAAAACTTCATGTATAACCCTTCATTGAGATGGACATAAAACGGTCCAGTTCAGTACAATTTGTTAAATGTAAATGAACGGGAGAATCCGCGAGGATCCTCCCTTTTCTATGTGCAAATTCCATGTGGAGAGAACTTTGCCTCAATCTGCGATCCTGGCCCTTGCCGACGGCAGCCTGTTCCATGGCTGTTCCATCGGAGTGGAAGGACAGACCACCGGTGAGGTCGTATTCAATACGGCCATGACCGGTTACCAGGAGATCCTCACAGACCCTTCCTATTGCCGCCAGATCGTTACCCTGACACAGCCGCATATCGGCATCGTCGGTGTGAATCCGGCCGATACCGAGGCGGACCGGGTGTATTGCAGTGGTCTGGTGATCCGTGATCTGTCCCAAACTACCAGCAACTGGCGGTCTTCGGATTCCCTCGCAAATTACCTGATACAGCAGCGTATTGTGGGTATCGCCGACATCGATACCCGTAGACTGACCCGTATTTTACGAGACCAGGGCTCCCAGAATGGTTGTATCCTGGCGGGGGAAAACCCGGATCCTGCACAGGCCTTCGAGGCTGCCCGGGGATTTCCGGGCCTGCAGGGCATGGACCTTGCGCGTGTAGTAACAACGGAGCAGGAGTATCCATGGCGGGAGGGGAGCTGGTTACTGCTGGATAATCGATACTCGAAACCGGTGCAGGGTAGACCGAAACACCGGGTAGTGGCCTATGATTTCGGCATCAAGCGTCAGATCCTCCGGATCCTCACGGATCTGGGTTGCGAAGTGACCGTGGTTCCGGCCACGACACCGGCTGATGTGGTGCTGGCCCGCAAACCTGAGGGCGTGTTTCTATCCAACGGCCCCGGTGATCCGGATCCCTGTGATTATGCCATCGCTGCCATACGGGATATCCTCGCCAGCGGGACCCCGCTTTTTGGGATCTGTCTGGGACACCAGTTGCTGGCCCTCGCACTCGGCGCCAGGACCGTCAAAATGAAATTCGGTCATCATGGCGCCAATCATCCGGTTTTGGATCTGGACACGCAGCGGGTGATCATCACCAGCCAGAATCATGGATTCACCGTCGCTGAGGACAGCCTGCCCGGCTCCCTGCGTCCCACCCATCGTTCTCTCTTTGACGGCTCCTTGCAGGGCATCCAGCATCGCGAATTTCCGGCCTTCGGCTTTCAGGGACATCCGGAGGCCAGCCCTGGCCCTCACGATCTGGCGCCGCTGTTTCACCATTTTATCGAGCTCATGCAACAACGGGCCGCGAGTTGAGCCACATGCCGAAAAGAACTGACATCAAGAGTATCCTGATCATCGGCGCCGGCCCTATCGTGATCGGCCAGGCCTGCGAATTCGATTATTCCGGCGCCCAGGCCTGCAAAGCCCTGCGCGATGAGGGCTACCGCGTCATCCTGGTCAATTCCAATCCTGCCACCATCATGACTGATCCGGAGATGGCGGACGCGACCTATATCGAGCCCGTCCTCTGGCAAACGGTGGCCGCAATCATCGAGCGGGAAAGGCCCGACGCACTGCTCCCCACCATGGGTGGCCAGACCGGACTCAACTGTGCGCTGGATCTGGCGCGCCATGGTATCCTGGAAAAGTACGGCGTCGAGATGATCGGTGCAAGCCGAACGGCCATCGACAAGGCGGAAGACCGGGAGAGATTCCGCGACTCCATGAAGAAGATCGGTCTCAAACTTCCCGAATCCGGTCTGGCCCACGACCTGGATCAGGCGCGTGTCATACAGGAGAAGCTCGGTTTCCCGATCATTATCCGGCCTTCTTTTACACTGGGCGGCAGCGGCGGCGGGATCGCTTACAACCGCGAGGAATTTCTGGAGATCTGTGAACGCGGCCTGGACACTTCCCCGACCCGCGAGATTCTGCTGGAGCAGTCGGTGCTGGGCTGGAAGGAATTCGAGCTGGAGGTTGTACGCGACAGCAAGGATAATTGCATCATCATCTGTTCCATCGAGAATGTGGATCCCATGGGGATACATACCGGGGATTCCATCACCGTGGCCCCCGCGCTGACCCTCACGGACAAGGAATACCAGATGATGCGGGATGCCTCCATCGCCGTCCTTAGAGAGATCGGCGTGGACACCGGCGGTTCCAACGTGCAGTTTGCCGTCAATCCGGAGAATGGGGAACTGGTCATCATCGAGATGAATCCGCGCGTATCCCGTTCTTCGGCGCTCGCCTCCAAGGCAACCGGTTTCCCCATTGCCAAGGTTGCCGCAAAACTGGCCGTGGGATATACGCTCGATGAACTCGCGAACGAGATTACCGGGGGGGCGACGCCGGCATCCTTTGAACCGGCCATCGATTATATCGTCACCAAGATCCCGAGGTTCACCTTTGAAAAGTTCCCTCAGGCCGATGATCGCCTGACCACCCAGATGAAATCCGTCGGTGAGGCCATGGCGATTGGCCGCACTTTCCAGGAATCGCTCCAGAAGGCGCTCAGAAGCCTGGAAACCGGGCTTGATGGCTTGAACGAAATCGATTTCAGCGGCGATGACGACATTCCCGGCACCCTCCGGCACGAGTTGCGGGTGCCTCGCGCCGATCGCCTGCGCTACGTCGCGGATGCCTTCCGGCACGGATTTTCGCTGGCAGAGATCCATGAGTGTTGCCGGATCGATCCCTGGTTTCTGGCGCAAATTGCCGATCTGGTCGAAGAAGAGCAGCGCTTGAGACAACAGCGGGGACAGCTTCCGAATGTAACTGATCTCCGGCGTCTGAAGCGCAAGGGATTTTCGGACAGCCGTATC
This sequence comes from Gammaproteobacteria bacterium RIFCSPLOWO2_02_FULL_56_15, assembly GCA_001801825.1. Classification (GTDB taxonomy): domain Bacteria; phylum Pseudomonadota; class Gammaproteobacteria; order Eutrophobiales; family Eutrophobiaceae; genus 2-02-FULL-56-15. The sequence goes on from MGYR01000186.1 coordinate 5,159, forward strand.
GCCGGCCTTATTGGCGCCGGCGAAAAGGATCTACGGTCCCACCGGCATGCACTAGGGTTGCGACCGGTATACAAGCGGGTCGATTCCTGTGCCGCCGAGTTTGCCGCCACGACCGCCTACATGTATTCGACCTACGAGGAGGAATGCGAATCCAATCCCGGGAAACGCGAGAAGATCATGGTGCTGGGCGGCGGGCCCAACCGCATCGGTCAGGGGATTGAGTTCGATTACTGCTGTGTCCAGGCGGCGTTCGCTATGCGGGAATCAGGTTATGAGACCATCATGGTGAACTGCAACCCGGAGACGGTGTCCACGGACTACGATACCTCTGATCGATTGTATTTCGAACCGCTGACCCTGGAGGATGTGCTCGAGGTCATCCATGTGGAAAAACCTCTCGGGATCATCGTCCAGTACGGCGGTCAGACGCCGCTCAAGTTGGCCCGGGCGCTGGAAGCGGAGGGAGCGCCGATCATCGGAACCAGCCCGGATTCCATCGATTTGGCCGAAGACCGGGAGCGATTCCAGAAATTGCTCCAGGGGCTTGGGCTCAGGCAGCCGCCAAATTGTACAGCGCGGAATAATGAGCAAGCCGTGAAGGGGGCCTCGGAGATCGGTTACCCGCTGGTAGTCAGACCATCTTATGTCCTGGGTGGCCGGGCCATGGAAATCGTATATGAGGAGGCTGAACTGCGGGATTATATGCGGAAGGCAGTCGCAGTCTCCAATGATTCCCCGGTATTGCTCGATCATTTCCTGAGCGATGCCATCGAGGTGGATATCGATGCCATTGCGGACGGCGAAAGCATCATCATTGGCGGCATCATGGAGCATATCGAGCAGGCCGGCGTGCATTCCGGCGATTCCGCCTGTTCCCTGCCGCCCTACAGTTTGAGCGAGGCCCTCCAGGAGCGGATGGAAGAGCAGGTCAGGCAGATGGCAAAGGCGCTGGGTGTGATCGGGTTGATGAACGCCCAGTTCGCCATCCAGGGGGAGGAAATCTTTGTCCTGGAAGTTAACCCGCGTGCTTCCCGGACAGTTCCCTTTGTTTCCAAGGCGATGGGTGTTCCTCTGGCCCGGATCGCAGCCCGGTGCATGACCGGTATCAGTCTGCGAAAGCAAGGTGTAGGCAAGCTGAAAAACCCCGTCTATTATTCCGTAAAGGAATCCGTTTTCCCCTTCATCAAGTTCCCGGGAGTGGATTCTTTACTGGGACCGGAAATGAAATCCACGGGTGAAGTCATGGGTATCGGGGAAACCTTTGGTGAGGCTTATGCCAAGGCGCAGCTAGCCGCCGGGGAAACCCTTCCGGTCAATGGCCTCGCCTTTATCAGCGTGCGCGACAGAGACAAGGCAGAGGCCAGGGTCATAGCAGGCAAACTCAAGGAACTTGGATTCAGGCTCTGTGCCACACACGGTACGGCAAAGGCCCTGCGTGACGCCGGACTTGCCTGCCTCGGTGTCAACAAGGTCAGGGAAGGACAACCCCATATTGTCGATATGATCAAGAACGACGAGGTGATATTCATTATCAATACCACGGAAGGCAAAAGGGCGATCTCCGATTCCTATTCGATACGCCGGACAGCCCTGCAGCACAAGGTGTTCTACATGACAACCCTGGCCGGGGCGCATGCTACAATCCATGCTCTGAAAGGTACGCATACGGATCGTATCAGCCGCCTTCAGGATCTACACAGAGGAGCAAGCTGATGAATTCAACACCTATCACGACCCGGGGCGTTGAAAAGCTGAGAGCGCAACTACGCCAATTGAAGACCGTGGATCGGCCACGCATCACGCACGCCATCGCCGAGGCGCGGGCACACGGAGATCTCAGCGAGAACGCGGAGTATCACGCTGCCCGGGAGCAGCAGAGCTTCACTGAAGGCAGAATTGCCGCCATAGAATCCGTCCTCTCGGAAGCTCGCGTCATCGATGTCAGTACCATAGATGCCGGTGGCAGAGTAGTTTTTGGCGCCACCGTTGATCTGCTGAATCTGGGTAACCATGAGGCGGTTACCTACCAGATCGTGGGCGAGGAGGAAGCGGATATGGAACAAAGGCAGGTGTCCATCAGTTCGCCTATCGCACGCGCACTGATTGGCAAGGAGTCGGGTGATATCGCGGAGGTCAAGGCGCCTGGCGGCATCATTGAATACGAGGTTGTCGATGTCAGATATGTATGAAATTTCCCGTCCGCCTTCCGGTCAGACGAGATACCGGAATTTCAGTCTTTTCTAACCTGGGTACGCTTCCCGGTCCCTCTACTATGGGGAGATCTGAGCTAAGATGTCGCAGAGCAGCAGAAACTGGTTGAAGCAGCAGCAGAGGGATCCCTTTGTCAGACTGGCGCGCAACCATGAGTATCGTTCACGTGCTGTCTACAAGCTGATGGAGATAGACCGGAAAGACGGTCTTTTCCGGCCCGGACAATCCATAGTGGATCTGGGCGCAGCGCCCGGTAGCTGGTCACAGTATGCCCGTGCACGGGTCGGAAATACCGGCCGGATCATCGCGCTGGATATCCTGCCCATGGAACCCCTGCCGCCGGTTACCGTCCTACAGGGGGACATTACCGATGCAGGGATCTACCGGATTTGCCTGGAATCTCTCGCCGGGCAGATGGTGGACCTTGTAATTTCGGATTTGGCCCCCAACTTAACCGGCATACGCAGTACGGATCAGGCAAGGAGCATGGCTCTGGCCGAACTGGTTTACGAATTTTCCGGGCGAGTGTTGCAGCCCGGCGGCGGCATGCTTATCAAGCTTTTCCAGGGGGAAGGAACGGATGCCTTCAGAAAGGAAATTTCGCAACGGTTTGAGCGAGTGGTCGTACGGAAACCGGCTGCATCCAGGGACCATTCCCGGGAATTTTATATCCTGGCAAGGGGCTATGATGTATAGTGATAGTCAGGGAAACTGATGTCCGACAGAGATGAGAATCAAGAGGTAACGCAGTGAACGATATGGTAAAAAATCTCCTGCTATGGGTTGTCATTGCCCTCGTTTTGATGATGGTTTTCAGACAATTCGGATCCACTTCCCTGGGGGCGGACATCCCCTATTCCCAATTCATCGATGAGGTCAAATCAGGCGCCATCGAATCCGTTACGATCGACGGTAGTATCCTGGCCGGCAAGCGTTTCGACAATTCGCGGTTTACCTCCTACAGTCCGGAAACCAGCCATGATGCGCTGATTGGAACACTGCTCGAAAATCATGTCATCCTGAACGGCGCCAAGCCCAGTCAGAATTCCTTCTGGGCCAGCGCCTTTATCTCGTGGTTCCCCATCCTCCTCCTGTTGGGAGTCTGGGTCTATTTCATGCGACAGATGCAGGGTGGCGGCAGTGGCCGCGGTGCACTCTCCTTTGGAAAAAGCAGGGCCAGGTTGCTGAGTGAGGATCAGGTACGGGTCACTTTCAATGATGTCGCCGGAGTGGAGGAGGCCAAGGAGGAAGTGGCGGAACTGGTGGAGTTCCTGCGCGACCCAGGCAAATTCCAGAAGCTCGGCGGTAAGATCCCCTCCGGGGTTCTGATGGTGGGTTCACCCGGCACCGGCAAGACACTGCTGGCCCGGGCGATCGCGGGTGAGGCACGGGTGCCTTTCTTCACCATATCCGGATCCGATTTCGTGGAGATGTTCGTCGGTGTTGGTGCATCGCGTGTCCGGGATATGTTCGAACAGGCCAAAAAGCACGCGCCATGTATCATCTTCATCGACGAAATCGATGCCGTCGGACGACACCGCGGCGCCGGCCTGGGTGGTGGACATGATGAGCGCGAGCAGACACTGAACCAATTGCTCGTGGAAATGGATGGATTTGAGGGTAACGAAGGCGTAATCGTTATCGCAGCGACCAACCGACCCGATGTGCTGGATCCCGCCCTCCTGCGCCCCGGTCGTTTCGATCGGCAGGTGGTGGTTCCCTTGCCCGATATCCGCGGGCGTGAGCAGATCCTCAAGGTGCATATGCGCAAGGTGCCGCTGGCGGAGGATGTAAAACCGAATATCATCGCCAGGGGCACCCCCGGCTTTTCCGGAGCGGATCTCGCCAACCTGACCAACGAAGCTGCATTGCTGGCGGCCCGGGCCAACAAGAAAATGGTGGATATGGAGGATTTTGAACGTGCCAAGGACAAGGTCATGATGGGTGCGGAGCGACGTTCAATGGTCATGAGTGACGATGAGAAGAAGCTTACCGCCTATCATGAAGGCGGTCACGCTATCGTAGGACGCTCCTTGCCGGGTCATGATCCGGTCTACAAAGTTACCATTATCCCGCGTGGCCGCGCCCTGGGTGTCACCATGTTCCTGCCGGAGGCGGATCGGCTCAGTTATAGCAAGCAGTTCCTGGAGAGCCAGCTATGCAGTCTCTTTGGCGGCCGCATTGCCGAGTCACTCGTCTTCGGCAATGAAAAGATTACCACGGGTGCGAGTAATGACATCCAGCGGGCAACCGATATCGCCCGCAGCATGGTCACCAAGTGGGGACTCTCGGAGCGCCTTGGACCGCTCACCTACAGCGAGGAAGCCGGTGAGGTGTTCCTGGGACATTCCATTACCAAGCACAAGGATATTTCGGATGAAACCGCGCGCATCATTGATGAGGAAATCCGCAAGATTGTGGACAGGAATTACAGTCGTGCAGAGGAGATCCTGAAGAGCAATATCGATAAACTGCATATCATGGCAGAGGCGCTGCTGAAATACGAAACCATCGATTCCGCACAGATTGATGACATCATGGAGGGACGTGCGCCGAGAACACCCAGTAACTGGGATGATGACAGCGGAACTCCAACCCAAAAAGATCGGGAAATCCGGGCGGAAGATGGTGAATCCCACCACGGCGGCAAGCCCCAACCACCTGTCAGCGGGCCCGCGCGGCCTGCGTGATATTGCCCTGCGGGGATCCGCTCGCAGCATGATATAGGCAAGATTCAGGGATTGTGCGATCCCGGTTTTGCATGCGGTTTGAACTGTAATTTCCGGAAGAATCTGACATGCGCAAATATTTTGGTACCGATGGTATACGCGGTAGTGTCGGTGAAGGTCTTATCACCCCGGATTTTATCATGAAACTTGGCTGGGCCGCCGGCCGGGTACTGGCCAAGACCGGCAGTGGTCCGGTCCTGATTGGCAAGGATACGCGCATATCAGGCTACATGTTTGAATCTGCACTCGAGGCGGGTCTTTCGGCGGCAGGGGTGGATATCCGACTCCTCGGACCCATGCCGACTCCGGGTATCGCCTTCCTGACCCGTAACACCCGGGCCCGCGGAGGTATCGTCATCAGCGCCTCTCATAATCCCTACTACGACAACGGGATCAAGTTCTTCGCCGCGGATGGCACCAAGCTTCCCGATGAGGTGGAGTTGGAGATTGAGCGGGAGATGGATCAACCTATGCAGACGGTCTACTCGCGGCACCTCGGTAAGGCGCTACGGATTAATGATGCCTCCCGGCGCTATATTGAATTCTGCAAGAGTCGCATCCTCTCCAATGTCGATCTGAAGGGAATGAAGCTGGTTGTGGATTGCGCCCATGGCGCTGCTTATAACATCGCACCAACGGTTTTCGAGGAACTCGGAGCCAGGGTGATAAGCATCGGCGCTCTGCCGGATGGATTGAATATCAACGAGGAATGCGGCGCCACCAAGCCTGAGATGCTGCGTGATTCCGTTCTGGAGAACCAGGCGGATGCAGGGATCGCTCTGGATGGCGACGGTGATCGCCTCATCATGGTCGACAGCAAGGGAAATATCATCGACGGAGATGAGATCCTCTATATCATCGCCCGGGCCAGGCGGGAGCATATCAACGGTGGTGTGGTCGGCACCCAGATGAGCAACCTGGGGCTTGAGCAGGCCATAGGTGAACTTGGCCTGGATTTCCACCGCTCGAAGGTGGGTGACCGATACGTGATGGAATTACTGCTGGAAAAACAGCTTACGCTTGGCGGGGAATCATCGGGTCATATCATCAATCTGGATCTTTCGACCACGGGTGACGGGATCATCTCGGCCTTGCAGATACTGGAGGAAATGAGCCTGTCCGGCCATGGCTTGTGTGAACTAAAGCAGCCGATGAACAAGTATCCGCAACGACTCAATAACATCAGGCTGGAGGGTCGGGTTGATCTCGGCCATTATCCGGAAATCAATGATATCGTGCGGGAAGCCGTGGCCGAGTTGAACGGCAAGGGCAGAGTGCTGCTGCGGCCTTCAGGCACGGAGCCTCTGATCCGGGTGATGGTGGAGGGGGAGGACGCGGAACAGGTTGAAAATCTCGTGCTGAGTCTGACCCGGAAAGTGGAGGAGATATTGCGGAATCATCAGTAGGCCACCGCAGATCGATGCTCTTGCAAGTCTCCTATTAATCCTTACAATACCTTCCAAATTTTTGATATCGCCAGTCTGGCAGTGTCTCCCGAACCGGGAGGGACAGCAGGCAAGAGCCTGCATCGCCCCGGCAAGTAAACAGTTCCCAATAATTCAGGAAATAATAATATGGAAAAGAAGATTCTCGTGGCGGATAAAATTGCCTCCTCTGGCCTCAAGCACCTCAAGGAACAGCCCGGATTCCAGGTCGATCAGATCCTCGACCTGGATGAAGCGGGTCTATGCCGGACGATCCCCGGCTATCATGCCGTACTGGTGCGCAGTGCTGTCAGGATCACCGGCCCGGTGATCGATGCCTCGGATAAACTCCAGGTAATCGGTCGTGCCGGAATCGGTGTGGACAATATCGATGTGGTGCGTGCGACCGAGCGCGGTATTGCGGTTTTGAATACACCGAACGCCAATGCAACCACCACGGCCGAACTGGCCCTGGCGCATATCATGTCGCTGAGCCGGAACCTGCCCGAGGCCGATCGCTCCGTCCGGGAAGGAAAATGGGAGCGGTCAAAGTTCATGGGTTCCGAACTGGCGAACAAGCGCTTGGGTATCTTTGGCTATGGGAATATCGGCAGGATCGTCGCCTCCCGCGCCAAGGCGCTGAACATGAAAGTGGTGGCCTACGACCCCTTTGTCAATAAGGAAGTTTTTGCGGCGGATGGCGTTGTCTCGCTGGATCTGGATGAACTGGTGGCCACCAGTGATTATATCACCATCCATTGCCCCTTGAATGACAAGACCAGGAAGGTATTCAATGCGGAGCGGCTGGCTGCAATGAAGCCGGGCGCCAGGATCATCAATTGCGCCCGGGGTGGAATTATCGATGAAGACGCACTCCATGATGCCCTGAAATCAGGCAAGCTGGCCGGGGCCGCCTTGGATGTCTTCGAGAACGAGCCGCCCAAGGGATCCCCCCTGCTGGGACTGCAAAACACCGTATTTTCGCCACACCTCGGCGCTTCGACCAGCGAGGCCCAGACCACTGCGGGTCTGGAGATTGCCCAGCAGGTGGCGGTCTATCTGCAGACCGGAGAACCGGTAAACGCCATCAATCTTCCGCCGGTATCGGCAGAAGAATTAATCAAGTTGAATCCCTATCTGGTTCTTGCACAACGCCTGGGCAAGCTGATCGGGTCGATGGTGGACCAGCCCATCAGTCGCCTTGAAGTAACGCTCTGCGGAGATGCGGTGGAACGGGATATACGTCCCATCTGCACGGAGGCCCTGGTGGGTTACCTGGGCTCACACATGTCGGTGCCGGTTAACCGGGTCAACGCCGTGCATATCGCCAGGCAACAGGGCATCAGTGTCACGGAATCCCGTTGCCCGGACCACCCCGATTATCATTCCACCGTGTGTCTGACGGCAACCCATGGTGATAACCAGACTACAGTGGAAGGTACCCTGTTCGACCGGCAGCATCCCCGACTGGTGCGGATCGATGAGTACGAGATCGAGACCGCCCTTAAGGGTCATATGATCATCTCAAAACACATTGACCAGCCGGGTGTCGTGGCGGCCATCAGCACCATTCTGGCCGAACGCAAGATCAATATCTCACGCATGCAACTCGGCAATGGCAATCACTCCGAGCGGGCCATCATGGTGCTGGAGATCTCCGAGGCGGTGGACGGCAAGGTGATGGAGAAGTTGCAGCAAATCGGACCCATCACCTGGATCATGCAGGTCAGCCTCTGATTCCTATCCGCATGTAGATGCTTATCAGACCCTTCAGGGGCCTCAGGCCGCACCCGGACAAGGTGCGGCAGGTAGCCTCCAGACCCTATGATGTCCTCAGTAGCGAGGAGGCCCGCGCTGAGGCGGCCGGTAATCCCCTGTCCTTCCTCAACGTGGTCAAGCCCGAGATCAGCTTGCCTCCGGGAACCGACCCCTATGCACCGGAGGTCTATGAAACCGGGAGGCAATATTTCAGAAAGTTGCTGGCAGATGGTATTTTCTTCCAGGATCCCGGTGCATGCCTCTATATCTATGAACTGGTCATGAATGGCCGGTCACAGACCGGTATCGTTGCCTGTGCCGCGGTGCAGGACTACCTCGATGGGCGGATAAAAAAACATGAGCTCACCCGGCCTGATAAGGAAGCCGATCGCAAGCGCCATGTCAGGATATCCATGCTCAATGCCGAGCCGGTATTTTTTGCCTATCGTGCCGTTACCGCGCTGGGGGAGATCGTAGCCGCCATTACCAAGGACATTCCGGAGTATGATTTCACAACCGATGATGGCATCCGTCACCGGCTCTGGGTGGTGAGGGAAGCCGGACTGATCAGGAAGATCGTCGGGGAGTTCGAGAGGATACCGGCGACCTACGTTGCAGACGGTCATCACCGCACGGCCGCCGCCGCCCGCGTGGGGGATGATCTCAGAAAAGAGAATCCCGGACACACGGGTGACAGCGAGTATAATTACTTCCTGGCCGTGCATTTCCCGGATAATCAGTTATCGATCCTAGATTACAATCGGATTATTACCGATCTGAATGGGATGGGTCCGGATGCCTTCCTCAGCAGGATTGCCGGTGCTTTTTATATCGAGAAACACGGTGAGCAGACCTACAAACCGGAGGCGCTGCATCGCATGGGGATGTACCTGGATGGTAATTGGTATGCACTGACGGCGAAGCCCGGTACCTGGGATGACCGTGATCCCATCGGAGTACTGGATGTCACCATCCTCTCCAGGGAGATTCTGGAACCAGTGCTGAATATCCATGACTTGCGTACTGATCGGAGGATAGACTTCATCGGCGGTATACGAGGAATGCAGGAATTATCCAGACGAGTGGACAGCGGCGAGATGGCGGTCGCTTTTGCCATGTATCCTGTATCCATGAAACAACTGATGGACATCGCCGATAGTGGCAATATTATGCCGCCGAAGGTCACGTGGTTCGAACCCAAACTTCGCAGTGGCCTGGTGGTGCATAGCCTGCAGGATTGAATAAGTATGGGGAGTTCGAGCACTTTGGTTTCCGTAACCACACCTGATGTCGCACCCGATCCGCGCAGCGAGTCCCACAAGTACTCTCTGGCGTATCGTTATTATGTCCTGGCCATCCTGTTTATCGCCTATATCTTGAATGCCCTGGATCGGGGAATCATCGCCACTCTGCTGGAGCCCATACGGCATGAGTTCAATGTCAATGACACCCAACTCGGACTGCTGGGCGGTATCGCTTTTGCTTTGTTCTACTCGATCTTGGGGATCCCCATTGCCGCCCTGGCGGATCGTTCGGTGCGCAGGAACGTACTCAGCGCCGCGGTCTTCCTGTGGAGTGGCATGACCGCCGTGTGCGGCCTCGCCGCCAATTTTTCATTACTGCTGCTGGCCCGCATCGGTACGGCGGTGGGCGAGGCCGGTGGGACCCCCCCTTCTCATTCCCTGATCGCGGATTATTTTGCCTCAAAGAAGCGGGCGGCCGCCATGTCGATCTACGCTACGGCCATACCGGTAGGGATGATGATGGGCAGTCTGCTGGGCGGCCATGGTAGTGAATACCTGGGTTGGAGGCTGACTTTTATCGTCGCCGGGATCCCGGGGCTGTTGCTGGCGCCGATCATTTATCTTACGATCAAGGAACCGCCCCGCGGCATGTCCGATGAATACCTGGCGCGCATGACGGACAAACCGTCCATCCTGGAGGTGTTCAAATTCCTGTGGCAGCGGCGCGCCTTCCGGTACCTCTGCATGGCCTGCGCCTTTCACGCCTTCGTGAATTATGGCGTCGGAACCTTCAATCCACCCTTCCTCATGCGCAGCCATGGATTGACTGCCGGTCAGGCCGGCAATGTCGCCGCACTCGTGCTTGCCTGGGGCGTGCTGGGTACATTTTTCGGAGGTTTTCTGGCGGACCGTCTCAGCAACCGCAGATGTGACGCCAGGTGGTATGTGTGGTTTCCCGGGATTCTAATCCTGGTTGAGGTGCCCTTCCAGTTTCTGGCTTACCTCTCGCCATCGATGTCGGTTGTCGTTCCGGCCTTCGTGGTTGCCGGGATACTCGGCGCCTCCTATTACGGCCCTGCCTTCGCCATGATCCAGGCCCTGGCCTCGATCCGCATGCGAGCGGTTGCAGCTTCCGTGTTCCTGTTTATCCAGACCCTGATCGGACTGGGTCTTGGCCCCCTGTTCATCGGTGTGGTCAGCGACCTCCTGCACCCCATGACCGGGGAAGAATCGTTGCGTTACAGCATAATCGTGGTCGCCCTGTTCAATGTCATCTCTGCGGTTTTCTACCAATTAAGTTCGCGAAGTCTGCGTGAGGACCTGGAGACGACACGGCGCTATGACGAGGAGCAGGCTGGCTAAAGAGCGTCGTGTACTTGCTCGAAAGAAAGGCTTTAGGCGTATAATGCCTGTGCGCCGGTGATCAGGGCATGCCTTTGAAATCCGGTTTCCATAATCATCCAACAAGGGGGAGACAGATGAGAACCAGAAACAGAGTTGACGTCGTGTTGCGTCTGCTAATGAGGTGTCTGCCGGCAGTGTTGCTCTCACCCGCCATATATGCCGCAGACGGCGATTGCGACCGCGCCTGTCTGGAGAGTTTCGTAGATCAGTATTTTGCCGCGGTGATCGACAACGCACCCGGGCGGATACCGCTCGCGCAAGGCGTCCGTTTTACCGAGAATGCCCAGCAACTCGCGATCGGCGATGGACTCTGGAACACGATGAAGGCAACCGGCCCTTACCGTCTGTTCGTCACCGATCCCGAAGCGGGCCAGGTCGCATTAATCACGACGATCGAAGAGGACCATCGCGAACCCAACCAGGGGACGCCGGCACTGATCGCGCTACGGCTCAAGGTCAGGAACAACCAGATTACGGAGATCGAGCAGTTCGTTGTCCGCAACGAGGAATCGGCCAAGCGCGTCGCCGCTCTCGGACAACCGCATGCAGTGTATCTCCAGGCCATCCCGGAGGCCGAGAGAATGTCGCGCGCG
>MGYR01000187.1:0-306 GCA_001801825.1 Gammaproteobacteria bacterium RIFCSPLOWO2_02_FULL_56_15
AGAAGAGGAGAGAAATTCACATTGCCTGCCGGCCAGGGTGGTGTTTAAATTCTACCTAGAGCATGACTCGCATTAAACACCACTCAGGGAGATAACTGAATGCAGACAACCACGTTGGGCGGAACCGGCATGCAAGTCAGCCGCCTGTGCCTCGGCACCATGATGTTCGGCGCCATGGGCAACCCGGATCATGCGGATTGTGCCCGTATCATCCACCGGGCCATGGACGCCGGGATTAATTTTATCGATACCGCGGATGCCTATTCCCAGGGGGAGTCGGAGCAGATCGTCGGCAAGGCGCTAAAA
>MGYR01000187.1:325-2808 GCA_001801825.1 Gammaproteobacteria bacterium RIFCSPLOWO2_02_FULL_56_15
TGCTCGCGACTAAATTTTTCTTCCCATCGGGCGAGGATATCAATGCGCACGGCGGTTCCCGCAAGTGGCTGGTGCGGGCGGTGGAGCACAGCCTGCGCCGCCTCGGCACCGATTACATCGATCTCTACCAGATCCACCGCTACGACGAACACACCGATCTTGAGGAGATCCTCTTCACCCTCACGGAACTGGTACGCCAGGGCAAGATCCGTTATTTCGGCTCCTCCATGTTTCCCGTGGATCGCATCGTGGAATCCCACTGGGTCGCGGAAAAACGCGGCCTGCTGCGTTTCCGTTGCGAGCAGCCCTGGTATTCCATCTTCGCCCGTGACATTGAGCGTTTCGTGCTGCCTGCCTGCCAGCGTTACGGCATGGGTGTGATCACCTGGAGCCCGCTGGACGGTGGGTTCCTGGGCGGTAAATATAAGAGTACCTCTGACCTGACCGAGGATACACGGGTGGGCCGTTTCGCCCTGCGTTTCTTGGGGGGCTTCGATCCGGAAGCGGATATTTACCAGACGAAGATCCGGCTCGCCGGGCAACTGGGGAAGCTGGCGGAATCCGTCGGTGTGAGCCTCGCGCAAATGGCTGTCGCCTTCACCATGGAGCATCCTGGTGTCACCGCCTCCATCATCGGGCCGCGCACCATGGATCATCTGGAGGGCGTGTTACCCGCCGCGGAATTGCGGCTGGAACGAGGTTTGCTGGATCAGATCGATGCCCTGGCGCCGCCCGGCAGCAGCATCAATCCTCTGCGTGACCAGCCGGATGGCACCGATCCCAAGCGCCGGCGACGCAACTGATCGCAGGGCCAGCTAATGGTCGATGTGGCATTGCATGAGCGTCTTCGCGAGCTGGAGGACTACCGCGCGATCCTCGAGCTCAAGGCCCGCTACTGCAATGCCTGTGACGGTGGTTGGGACCGTCCCACCCATAATATTGAAATCTTAAGCGAACTCTTTACCGAGGATGCGGTCTGGGATGGACGACCGGTCCTGCCTCTCGCCGAAGGCCGGGCGGCGATCGAGAAGACCATGCAGGAATTCCGCAACACCTTTCCCTTCATCATTCACAATGTCATGAATCCCGTGATTGCCATCAATGGCGATCTTGCCCACGGACACTGGCACGCCATCCTCCATTACCAGACTCCGAAGGGCGCGGGCACCAGCTATAGCATCTATGAAGACACTTTTGCGAGAACCTCCGCCGGTTGGCGGATCAAGACCTTGCGTGTCTATGGCACAGCCCAGGTACAGCACCGCGACACCGGAACCCGCGTCAAATTCATGGTGCCCGATCCTGAGTCCTGAATGGCACTTATGTAAGCCTTTGAAGCACAAATTTCTTCTTTTCGTCATCCTGGCGAAGGCCAGGATCCAGTCAATTTGATGAGTCCGCTTGGGGATACGTTATATTACTGGATGCTGGTATCCACCAGCATGACGGTTTTTTTTCTTAAGTAAGTGCCATTCTCATCTGCCCCCACTTTTGTAGCGTGGATCTGCGCTGTTCTCTTGCCGGCCATGTCGGTCTGCAGCCCAGGGGCGATTGCAGAGGACATCACGGTATACGCCGGTGGCGTGATTGGTGTGGAAGCACTGACAGCGGCTGAAACCTCAGTTAAATTCCGGGCCGCCGGCGGGGGTCTCTACCTGCACAATGATGGTTGGGAAGGACTCACGCTGGAGCAACAGAAGCGCGTGTTGACCCTGTTTCATGGGCTTCCGGTCGCGATCGAACTGGGCTTCCGGGAGGGTGCGGAGGCTTGGGCCGAGCGCTTGAGCAACGGCTATCTTGCCTTGGGCATCCAGCCGGATTTCATCGCCGCTAATGCCTTTGATAGAGACCATCGGCCGGATCCGGAAATCTGGAAGCGTTACACGGAAGCGCTACGGAACACCGGTCTGCCGGCCACGACGCGTATCCTGCCAACCTTTGAATATGCCAATTTCGGCACCAACAGAAAGACCTTGGAAGAGAATACCGTGAGCAACCGCAGGGACTTTCAGGTCATCATCCGGATCGCCGGGGGCTTGGTGCTGGATGCCCCCCCGGGATATGCTCTGCGCCGCGAGAGGGCTTACCGTGACTGGATCCTGGATGCTGTGCACTGGAGCCGGGACAGGGGTTTTACCGTGGTCTGGATCTGCTCACCGCATACCTCCGGGTACGATTTCCGGGACGATACAAGACGATTCCTGAGCTATCTCGAAGGGAAAGATGCGCTACCGCATGTCATCGTGGTCGAGAATTACACGCATGATCCACCAGGAAACTATCCAAACATCATCGGACAGGAAGACCAGCCGGATACTGTCCTTGGTGTGGCATGGTACCTTGCTGGTACGGTAATACCCCAGCTCGGAGTCCGGCGCAAACCGGAAATCCGGATCCCTGAACCGGAGTATTAAGAGAAAGAAATCTTCACTCTTCCTGCCGAGTGTACTCTGGGCAGCCGTCATACCGAGCTGCGACTACAG
>MGYR01000187.1:2828-5022 GCA_001801825.1 Gammaproteobacteria bacterium RIFCSPLOWO2_02_FULL_56_15
GCAGACGGTGGTAGCCGCTGCGGCTGATGGGCAGCCGCCGGCCGTTGTTGAGGATGGCGGTGCGCAGGTCTTTAGCCTCGGTTTCGATCCCCGACAGGCAGGCCAGGTTGATCAGAAAGCTGCGGTGGATGCGGCAGAAGTTGAGCGGATCCATCAACTCCTCCATACGTTGCAGGCGATCCTGCTTGATCAGGGTGCGGTCTGGCAGGTGAATGGCGACATAATCATCGGCGGATTCAAAATACAGTACCTCGTTTACCGGCACTACGTGCACCTCGCTGCCATCCCGCACCAGGATCCGGCGTAACGGCGCCTGCAATTGCCGGTGCCCGGTGGTGACTTGGGTATATCGCCCGATCTCGTCCTGGTCCAGCCGCTCTTCGATTCGTTCAATGGTTCGCCGCAACCGTTCCGGGTCCAGGGGTTTCAGCAGGTAATCCAGGGCATTGCTGTCGAAGGCGCGGATGGCGTATTCGTCGTGGGCGGTCACAAACACAATGACCGGCGCTTCCTCCCCCAGCAGTTCCACCACATCAAAGCCATCCACCCGCGGCATGTGGATGTCGAGGAACATCACCTGTGGCCGCAGCTCGTTTACAATCTTGACAGCGTCCACGCCATTTTCACACTGGGCGATGATCTCCAGTCCTGGATAGGCCTGCAGCGCAGCAGAGAGGGCCTGCCGGGCATGGCGCTCATCGTCCACGATGATTCCCGTGATGCTCACGGGTTTTGCAACGCCCGTTGCCGTGGGAGACTGAGCATGACCCGGAACATCCCGTCCTGGCGAGTGTAGCTCACCCGCCCCTCTTTCCCGTACTGCGCCTGGATCCGCTTGGCGACCGATTCCAGGCCGATGCTCGATCCGCCCTGTTTCTTGCCGAGTTCATCGAAGGGGTTTTCGATCTGGATATCGAGATGCTCCGCCCCGCAGCGGATCCTGACGGTGATGGTCCCGCCTTCCAGCAGGCTGTCGATGCCATGCTTGATGCTGTTCTCAATCAGGGGAAACAGCAGCAGGGGAGGCATGGGTTCCTCCCGTGCCTGTTCATCGACATCGAAGACGGTATGCAGGCGGGTTCCGAACCGCTCCCGCTCGATCCCCAGGTAGTTCTGGATGTGGACCAGTTCGTCCGCCACGGTGGCCGATGCCTTCCGACTGTAGCTGACACTGTAGCGCAGGAACTCGGAGATCTGCAGGCAGAGATTATGGATCTTGCCAGGCTCCGTCAGGGCCAGATTCGCGACCGTGTTGAGGCTGTTGTAGAGGAAATGCGGGTGAATGGTGGCCTTGATCGCCTGCAGCTCGGTTTCGTTGATCAGCAGTTTTTTCTCCAGCGCCTCCCGCTCGATCGCCTCGTGCTGCCTCGCCATGAGAAAGAGGTAATGGGCGAGGATCCAGAAACAGTAGAGCAGGGCGCCGATGCTGCTGAGGCTCATGATGGAGGACCGATACAGCTTTTCCCAATGGTCCGGGTATATCCGGTTCAGGAACCAGACGTAGACAGAGCCGCACACCAGCCACAACAGGACAGTCGTTGCGTTGGCGATGAGCTGGGTCGCGATGAGCCGCAGGAACGGGGTTCGCCGGATGGGCAGTTCCAGGCAGATATAATAGTTGGACAGGCCAAAGAAAAAGAACAGGAACAGCAGGGGTGAGTACAATGCCGCGGCGACATGGGGCTCGATCTCCTGCAACAGGTACAGCAGGTGGCTGGCGATCGCGGACAGGGCCAGCCACAATCCGCCGGCGGCGAGCAGATTTCTGCCCTGGGCAAAGATCGGATGCATCAGTTGCGGACGTCGATACCGCCCATCAGCGCCAATCCCCGGATGACCAGGGTCTTTTTGGGCATCTGCAATTTATCCGCCAGGAAAGAAGTTTGGTTGGATACACCGCCCAGCAGGGGCACTGCGCGCATATTGACCTGCCAGTGCAGGGGGACGCGGATCTCCACTCCGCCCATCAGCGCCAGTATGCCGATCTCCATGACATCGCCCTCCATGTCGGCCTCGCGGAGATCCACTTCCGCACCGCCCAGGATACTGATGATGTGGCCGCTGCTCAGATTGGTCGAGCGCGTATTGAATTCACCCCCGCCCAGCACCGTGAATATCGAGACCTGATTTTCGAGCGGCATCCCCGGCTGTCCCTTGCGGAGCTGCGGCATGAGTACATACACGCCGATGGCCA
>MGYR01000188.1:0-5899 GCA_001801825.1 Gammaproteobacteria bacterium RIFCSPLOWO2_02_FULL_56_15
GCCAAGCTGACTGATGCCTGCCTCCCGGGTATGTGCTCAATGAGCTTTCATTTTCATGAAAGTCCGACCAACCTGATTACGAATCCCGCTCTCGATCCGGTCGCCAAAATCCCGGAAACCAAGGTAACAGCCGTCAGCATCAAACCAATAGCCGCATAAAATCAAACCCTAAGCGCAACCGCATCTCATATAGCACCCGGCTCGTCAGCAGGGTCGGATGATGGAATGATATTTGGTCCGCCGGACATACAGGGTTACAATTCATATTAAGTTTGCATGTTGTGTCCGATGCTCAAAGAGTGTACAGCAAGGGGGAAATACCGGGCTATTTAGGGCGATGCCGGCAGATTCCATAGATGAGGGTAGTTATCCGTGTCAGTAGGCATTCCAGGAAAACGTAAAAAGCAAATTGCACAACTTCGTGGCCACACCGTTGATCCGGAGGCCGCGTGTCAAATCAGGGAATTGCTGGGTTCGCGGCCGAGGCGCCGAGACCTGCTGATCGAATTCCTTCACCTGGTGCAGGATGAATACCGCCAGATCTCTGCGGCGCATATTGTCGCGCTTGCCGCCGAGATGAAAATGGCAGTGGTGGAAGTCTTTGAAGTCGCTAGTTTTTATCATCACTTTCACATCGTCCGGGATGAGATGAAATCCCCCGGGATCATCATCCGGGTCTGTACTTCCATCACTTGCGCGATGCATGGCGCCGGGGCGCTACTCGAAGAATTGCAACAATTGCAACTGCCCGGGATACAGGTCGAGCAGGTACCCTGCGTCGGGCGTTGCGCGGAGGCCCCGGTAGCCGTGGCCGGGACGCACCCGGTGGCCGATGCGACAGTGGGAAAGGTGCGGGATTGCATAGCGAACAACCGCACGGAGATCGATCCGGGCTCATGGATCAGCTATGACGAATACCGGGCGACAGGAGGATACAGCCTGTTGCAAGACTGCCATGCCGGACATCGTTCACCGGAATCCATAATCGGGGCGCTCAAACAATCCGCTCTGCGCGGTCTTGGCGGGGCCGGTTTCCCCGCCGGGTTGAAATGGGAGATCCTGCGCAAGCAGACAGCCCCCCGACTGCTGGCAGTAAATATTGATGAGGGAGAACCCGGGACTTTCAAGGATCGCCACTACCTGGAGCGCGATCCCCACCGGTTCCTGGAAGGCGCACTGATCGCCGCATGGGTCATTGAGGCCAAGGACGTCTATATCTACCTGCGGGACGAATACGCCGGTTGCCGGCGGATCCTGCTGCAGGAATTGGACACTCTGCGGCAGGCAACGCCTGTCACCCTCCCGGTTATACACCTCAGGCGTGGGGCCGGTGCATATATCTGCGGTGAAGAATCCGCCATGATTGAATCCATTGAGGGCAAACGTGGTATGCCTCGTTTGCGTCCGCCTTACGTGGCGGAGGTCGGTCTGTTCGGGCGCCCTACCCTGGAACATAATATGGAAACTCTCTATTGGGTGAGGGAATTGCTGGAACGGGGGGCGGACTGGTTTCTGTCGCATGGTAGAAACGGCAGAAAGGGTCTGCGTTCCTTTTCAGTAAGCGGGCGTGTGCGGAAACCGGGTATGTGCCTGGCCCCGGCGGGTATCACCGTACGTGAACTGATCGATGAATACTGCGATGGCATGGCACCGGGGTATGAATTTTATGCCTATTTCCCGGGTGGCGCCTCCGGCGGTGTATTGCCGGCCTCCCTCGGGGATATCCCGCTCGATTTCGACACGCTGAACAGCTACGGTTGTTTTATCGGATCCGCCGCCATCATCATACTCTCGACGCAAGATAGGGTTCGGGATGCCGTGCTGAACGCCATGCGTTTCTTCCGCGATGAGTCCTGCGGTCAGTGCACACCCTGCCGGGTGGGTACCAGCAAGGCCGCGACGCTCATGAGCCGGGCACATTGGGATCGAGAATTGCTGGAAGACTTGGCCCGGGTGATGGCGGACGCTTCGATCTGCGGCCTGGGACAGGCAGCGCCCAATGTGCTCCGTTGCGCCCTGAAATATTTTCCACAGGAATTCACCCATGGCGGTTAAATCGGAAACCCCACCTATGGAGCCTGTCACTTTCAGTTTCAATGGCAAACAGGTCAACGCACTGCCGGATGAGACCATCCTGGAGTGCGCCACCCGTCTCGGCAAAGAAATTCCCTACCTCTGCTACAAGGAAGGATACCGGTCGGACGGTAACTGCCGGGCCTGCATGGTAGAGATAGAAGGCGAACGGACCCTGGCGCCTTCCTGTTGCCGGAAACCCTCGGCCGGGATGAAAGTCAGTAGCGAGAGTGAACGTGCTGAGCACTCCCGGCGCATGGTCATTGAATTGCTGCGCTCCGACATGCCGGCCCAGGCAGCATCACCCTACACCCGCCATTCCCTGCTGGATCACTGGGCAGAGGAGGTTTTGCATCTGCCTGGCCCGCGCTTTCCAGAACGGGAACAGCCCTTGCCGGACATGAGCAACCCGGCCATCAGCGTTAACCTGGATGCCTGTATACAGTGCACCCGGTGTGTACGGGCATGTCGTGAGGAACAGGTCAATGATGTGATCGGTTTTGCTTATCGGGGCAATCGATCCGTGATTGTCTTTGACCTGAATGACCCCATGGGAACCAGTTCCTGCGTGAGCTGCGGCGAATGCGTGCAGGCCTGCCCGACAGGTGCGCTAATGCCAACCGGAAACGCTGGACTGGCCGAGCCGGATCGTCTGATTCCTTCCGTCTGCCCTTATTGTGGCGTCGGCTGCCAGTTGACCTACCACGTCAGGGATAATCGTATCCTGAAGGTGGATGGCAAGGATGGACCCGCCAATCACAGCCGGCTCTGCGTCAAGGGCCGTTACGGTTTTGATTATGTCCATCATCCCGACAGACTAACCCGGCCCCTGATCCGGCGTGAGGGCAAGATCAAGACCGCCGATCTGCTCAATCGGGAAGTGCTGCACGAATATTTCCGTGAAGCGAGCTGGGAGGAGGCCCTCGATCGGGCTGCGGGCGGTTTACAGGCCTTACGCGATACCCAGGGACCCGCTTCTCTGGCCGGGTTCGGCTCCGCCAAGGGCAGCAACGAAGAGGCTTACCTGTTCCAGAAACTGGTTCGCACCGGCTTCAGGACCAACAACGTCGATCACTGTACTCGCCTCTGTCATGCCTCTTCGGTCGCTGCGTTGATGGAGATGATCGGATCCGGCGCCGTCTCCAACCCTTTCGGCGATGCCACCAAAGCCGATGTCATTATCGTTATCGGCTCCAACCCGATAATGAATCACCCGGTAGCGGCCACCTTTATGAAAAATGCGGCAAAAGCCGGCAAGATACTGATCGTGCTGGATCCCTATCGCTCAGAGTTGGCCCGTCATACCGCCTATCACTTACAGTTCCGGCCGGACACGGATGTGCCCCTGTTGAACAGCCTGATGCACACAATCATTTCGGAAGGTCTCCATAACACCGGCTTCATCGAGAGGCGCACCAGCGGTTTCGAACGCCTCAGGGAAGTAGTCAGCCGTTACAGCCCGGAGCACGTTTCCGCCCTGTGCGGTATACCGGCGGAAAGACTGAAAGAGGTTGCCCGTGTCTATGCCAAAGCGGGCGCCGCGATCATTTTCTGGGGAATGGGGGTGTCACAGCATATCCACGGGACGGACAACGCGCGTTGTCTGATATCCCTGGCCCTGCTCACCGGACAGATCGGCCGTCCGGGAACCGGGTTGCACCCATTGCGCGGACAGAACAATGTACAGGGGGCTTCGGATATGGGACTGATACCCATGTCCTATCCCAATTACCAGCCGGTCACCGATCCGGAGGTCCGCAAGCGATTCGAGAACCTCTGGGATACTAAAGAACTGGATCCGGTAGCCGGTCTGACCGTGGTGGAGGTCGTGCATGCCATTCATCGGGGAACCGTGAAGGGCATGTATATCATGGGAGAGAACCCGGCCATGTCGGACCCCAATCTCCACCATGCACGGGAAGCCCTGGCCCATCTGCAACACCTGGTGGTCCAGGATATCTTTTTCACCGAAACCGCCGGTTTCGCAGACGTCATTCTGCCGGCATCGGCCTTTCCCGAAAAGACCGGTACCTTCACTAATACGGACCGGCGCGTTCAGATGGGCCGGCAGGCCATAGCGTCTCCGGGCGAAGCACGTCAGGACCTCTGGATCATCCAGCAAATGGCATCACGGTTGGGACTGAGCTGGAACTACCCAGATGTCAGCGCTGTATTCCATGAGATCTGCCAGGCCACGCCTTATATGGGTGGCATGACCTGGGAACGGCTTGAGCGTGAAAGTTCGCTGACCTCACCATTGCTCAAGGAAGGAGACCCTGGCGAGGAGATCATCTTCATTAACCAGTTTCCGACGGCGGATGGACTGGGCCGGTTTGTCCCCGCGGAATATATCCATGCCGACGAATTACCCGACGCGGAATACCCGTTCGTTTTTACCACTGGTCGGCTGCTGGAACACTGGCACACAGGCAGCATGACTCGCCGGGCGACCATACTGGACCAACTGGAGCCGGTGCCGGTAGTCAACATCCATCCCGATGATCTCGCCGCTCTGCCGGCGGGGCCGGGTGACAGGATACATATTCGATCCAGGCGCGGTAGCATCACCGCCCTGGCCAGGGCCGATACCGGTATGCAACGCAGGTCGGTGTTCATGGCCTTCTGTTACCGGGAAGCGGCCGCCAATCTACTGACGAATGAGGCCCTGGATCCCTTCGGCAAGATCCCTGAGTTGAAATATTGCGCGGTTCAACTTTGCAGAGGAGTCGAACCCAGCCAGCAAGGCCAAAGCTGACTGCAACAGTCAGCATACACGGGTACTTGCGTTGAAATACCTCAGGGCAGACTGAATACGGTAAGAGTGCCACCGGGCATTGTTTCGCCCGATAGCTCCTTGTTGTTATAAATATCTTCCGGCAGCGTACCCTTGCCAGAGAGAATACCTACGAACTGCTTGTCCTTGTGGATCCAGGTGCTGAAGGTACCGAGAATTCCCGATGGCACTTTGAATTGCCAAAGGTAACGCCCGGTTTGGGCATCGACCGCCCGCGCATATCCATCCAGCGTCCCGTAAAAAACCACAGCGCCGGCAGTGGCCAGTGCCCTGCCCCACAGCGCCCTCCGTTCAGGTATGGTCCAGGCGATCCTTGCCCGGGCAGGATCCCAGGCAATGATTTGACCTCCCTGGGATCGGCCATCCGCGAGTCTGGCTGCCGCCAGGTAGGAAACTACGGGCTGCCTTCGAGCCATCCCGCCTACCGGATTGGCAATGCTGGAGCCGGTAGACTGCTGGCAGACAAAGGCCAGTGGCAGATAGAAAAAGCCCGTATGAGGACTGTAGGCAGGGCCAGCGAAACCGGCGGTATCGGATGCCGCAGGACAGCTGGCGCCAGCGTCTGTACTTCCGGTGGCTGATATACGGATCGGCTCACCAGTCCCCTGTTCAATGCCATCGGCCCAGTTGGTCGAGTTATTGTATTTTTCAGCTGAAAGCAATTCGCCGGTACCTCGATTCAAGGTGAAGACAAATCCGCTCTGACTGAAATATACCAGGGCCGCGACCGGCTGATCATTCACGATCAGGTCCACCAGATGTATATCGTCGGCGTCGTCGAAAGGCCAGTCCCCACCGGCGGTCAAGGGATAGATCCAACGTGCCATGCCGGTATCGATATCCCTGGCAAACAGAGTGGTCTGATACCTGGTTCCCCGCCCCGTTGCGCCGGAACCGCTTTCAGTAACCACGCTTGAAACATAATAAACCAAGTTTTCTGCTGAATCCCATGCCAGCACACCTCCGATAGAACCTGATTCCTGCAGCCAAAGTCCGTCTTGCGCTCGGCTGTTCAAACCAACGGGTCTGCGC
>MGYR01000188.1:5906-14587 GCA_001801825.1 Gammaproteobacteria bacterium RIFCSPLOWO2_02_FULL_56_15
AAGTATCGGCATTGAACAGGACTTCGGCATCGCTGCCGACGCTGTTGGCCTGCCACATCAGTGTGCCATCCCGGGTCCGGTAAGCGCCAAGCCATCCCTGACCTGGTGAATCATTGCCGGGATTCGCGGTGATCACATAGTCCTTTACCGTCAGGGGTGCATTGACGCGGGTCTGCAATACGGACAAATCCGCGGTAGGTGTAATCCAGGCAGGCTTCCCGTTCCTGACATCCAGCGCAACCAGGTTGTTATCCGACTGATATAGAAAGATCCGTCCATTGGCATAGGCAGTCCCCCTGTTCAGCAGTGTACAGCATGCGGCAAACCCGGCCGTTCCGCTATCTGCCTCATAGATCCATTCTTTTTCCAGGGTATCCAGGTTAATTGCCAGTATGGTTTCCGGTGCGGCCGTGTGGAGCACGATAATATCCGAGGTGAGCCTGGTGGCTGAGCTCGGCAATACCAGTGGACTTCCGGCATGTCCCTGCAGGTTGCCTGTGGCCAGGGTCCAGGCGGCTTGCAGCCTGCCGATGTTACGATTGTTAATCTGATCCAGCTCTGAATAATTCCAGTTCGAGGTATTGCCACCCGGCATAACCCGGTAGGCAGGGAGGGTGGATAACCGGAGCAGTTCCTCATTCGCATGTACGTGATGCAAAAAGAGCACGTCCAGCAACAAGATCCCCGGAAGCATACTACGACTCAGTCTCAATCCCCACTCCCCTCAATTCGCTAAGCATATAACGCTTGGCATGCCATAAGATAAACCATTTTCAGACTGCTGTCCGGACCGGCATGTGCTCCCGGATCAGATCCATCACCCGATCCACACTCCCGCGATTCTGCTCCACAACCTTTCTTCCGGCCTGTCCCATACCTTGTCGGAGTTCAGCATCTGCGAACAGCCGCATCACCTGCCCGGCCAGTTCATTCACATCCCTGATCCTGAGCAAGGCGCCGGCATCCGCAAGCAGTCGCGTGATTTCACGAAAATTTTCCGTGTGGGTACCCGTTACAATGGGGATACCGGCCATGGCGGGTTCCAGAACATTATGTCCTCCCGACGGCAGCAAGCTTCCACCCACAAAAGCGAGGTCGGATGCCGCATAAAACACGGGGAGTTCACCCATGCTGTCCAGGACGAACACCTGCACTTCCGATTGAACCTGTACCGCGGAGCTTCGGCTGACAACAAGCAAGCCACTGTCTGATACTAGCCCGATTACCCGGTGGAATCTTTCCGGGTGACGTGGTGCGATAATCAGCAGGCAATCCGGTCGCTGTCCGAGTATCCTTTTGTGCGCTTCGAGCAACAGTCGTTCTTCACCTTCGTGGGTGCTTGCGGCGATCCAAACCGGCCGCTGACTCGACAACCAGGCCCTGATTGCCTCCCCTTCCGCGCTGGTACAGTGCGCCGGAGTTAC
Organism: Gammaproteobacteria bacterium RIFCSPLOWO2_02_FULL_56_15; assembly: GCA_001801825.1. GTDB lineage: Bacteria > Pseudomonadota > Gammaproteobacteria > Eutrophobiales > Eutrophobiaceae > 2-02-FULL-56-15. The sequence continues at coordinate 7,331 of MGYR01000188.1, forward strand.
ATCAAACTTGATATTCCCGGTGACATATATCCGGCCGGGATCCCCCCCGATTCCCGTAAAACGATGCCCATCCTCTTCCGTTTGCGCAGCGATCACGGATACATTCCGCAACACTTGTCGGAAAAAAACGGCCAAGCTCGTGTATCCTCTGTACGAGCGTTCGGATAATCGTGCATTCACCAGCACGATACTGATCCCGCGATTTCGGCAATAATGATAAAGATTGGGCCAAATCTCAGTTTCCATGACGATCAGCACTTCCGGCCTGATGGCGTCGATAAAACGACTTATTGCATGGGGCAGATCGTAGGGGAGGTAGTAATGGAGGACCTTTTCACCGAATATCTGTCTGGTGATTGCCGCGCCTGTCGCTGTTACTGTTGTTACCAGAATGCAATGATCCGGGTAGCTGATCCCGAGTCTGTTTACCAGGCTTGATGCCGCCTTGACTTCACCCACAGAGACGGCATGGATCCAAATCAAGGGTTGCGGGGTGGGGATAATATGATTGAAACCGAATCGTTCTGACCATCCATGCCAGTATTCCCTGTTGCTCCGACCGAGCCAAAGCAGCCTGAGGAGTACAAAGGGCGCCAGCAAGTATAGTATTATGGAATAGAGGAGTCGCAAAAAATACCCCGAGTGCAAAACGCCTTCAGCACACCCCGATTACCGCTGCAAATAATCCGCGAGGATGATACATGACTTATCTGCCAGACGGTTTAGTAAAATATGATGACAGGTTGATGGGAGGGCGGACCGGAAGAACCCGGGCGAGGGCGCTGTTTCAGTTGTATCCATGGTCATATAATGATTGAATCTTATCACAGTAACATAACCAATACCCCTATGCAGATCAGAACAGCAGGCACTGTGATATTCCTCTGGGTCCTGTGCGGTACACTGCGCTGGTGCAGCGCCGAATCCCTGACCACTTTGCCCCGGTTTTTCACAGCCGATTATTCCCTGCACAGTATGGGTGCACGCATAGCAGTCATGCATAGAAGTTTCTCTGCCTTATCCAACGGCGGATATTTGTATCACTCTGAGACCCGTGCAGCAGGACTGCTGGCCCTGATCAGGAACGATATCGTCACAGAAAGCAGTGAGTGGCAATTTGACGGCGTGGAGATCAAACCTGTTAACTACAATTACCGGCATGACGGTAACGATACAAAGCGTAATGTGGAGATACGCTTTGACTGGCAGGAAAAGATGATCACCACCACTGTGAATGGTTCGAGTTGGCAGATGCGGATGAAGTCAAGGACGATGGACAAATTACTCTACCAACTGGCTATCATGCGTGATCTCTCGATGGGCAAGAAGGATATCAGTTATAGCGTTGCAGACGGTGGCCAGTTGAAGAACTATGATTTTGTATCCCTGGGCGAGGAACGGGTTCAGACTCCCATGGGGGATTTCCAGGCCGTAAAACTTGAAAGGTTTAAGCCCGGCAGCAAACGGAGTACCGTACTCTGGTGTGCGCCTGAACTGGAATTTCTGCCGATCAGGGTTGAGAGTGTTGAAATCGACGGTAGCACGACCACTGCTGTGATTGAATCACTGTCCGTACCCGGTCGGTAGCCTCAGGACCCCTGGACCGCTTCGAGCAATTCCTCCGGGCTCAGGTAACCTCCAATATGCACTCCCTGCTCGGTATAGATGGCAGGTGTCCCCTGCACCCCCACATCCTGACCCAGTTGATATTGACGGCTTACCGGGTTATCACAGTCGACCCGGTTCGGTAGTGTATCAAGCTTGGCGTTGGTAAGGGCGGCCTGCCTGTCTTTTGCACACCAGACAGATACCATGTCGTGATACGTCTCTGAACCTACACCGCTCCTGGGAAAGGCGAGGTAGCGCACTGCGATCCCATTGGCATTATGCTGCTTGATGTCTTTGTGAAATCGGCGGCAGAAACTGCATTCAATATCGGTGAATACGTATATCGTCCAGGAGGGATTTTCCGGCGCGAACTCTATGATTTCCGGGTTAGGCACCGCCTGCAGCGCCTCCATTCTGGCCAATTCACGGCTTTTTTCGCTCAGATTCTCCCGTTCCTGCAGGTCATACATACTGCCCTGAATGATGTATCTGCCGTTTGCAGACACATAGACCACTTCTGAACCCAGCACCACCTCATACAGACCCGGGATCTGTGATTCACGAATGTCACTTGCCGTATACTCGGGGAAATTCTGTTCTACAGTCTTTCGAATCCGTACTTCTGGCGCATTTTCTTCAGCATGCATAATAAAGACCAGGGAAAGCGACGATAAGAATAGGCCGAACTGTGCGATTCTTGGATTTTTCATTGCTTCACCAATAAAAAGTTGTATGGTTAACACCGGTATGGGGAAGACTGGTGGGAAAAAGTCCCGATAACAGCCAGGTTTTTGCTACTGTTGTTATATATTATATGAAACCGGATCTCCGGGAAAGGAACTGGATGTATCATTGTGAATACTGTAACTGCTACGCCTTTAAACGGAAGACTTAGCCTTGACTATATCCTGGATAGTCTGCAAAAAGACGGCATCATCAATGCAGGCCAGGTTGCCAGATTATATAAACTTATTGACAATGATGCCCAGCAAGAGGTTCATCCGCTCGTAATAATCGCCGATCAGGGTTGGCAAAGTGATACCCGTCCGCCCTACCCGCTAAGCCTGGAGCAATTGACACGCTGGCTGGCCGGCAAGTGTGGCCACGAATACCTGCGCCTGGATCCCTTGAAAATCGATGTTGCCAAGATTACCTCGGTGATTTCCCAGGCATATGCCGGCAAGCTGCAAATCCTTCCCGTGAATGTAACCGATACCGAACTGGTGATCGCCACTTGTGAGCCATTCATCACCAACTGGGAGTCGGAAGTCGCCCGGATCACCCGTAAGCGGATCCGGCGTGTCCTTATCAATCCACTGGATTTACAAAGATACCTGACTGAGTTCTATGGAATCAGCCGTTCCATCATCGGTGCTGTTGCAAACAACCAAAACCAGACCTTGAATGTCATCCAGAATTTTGAACAACTGGTTGAAGTCGGAAAAATGGGGGAGCCGGATGCCAATGACCGCCATGTGGTCAGCCTGGTAGACTGGTTGTTACAATTCGCCTTTGAACAGCGGGCCAGCGATATCCATCTTGAACCCCGCCGAGACAAGGGCAGAGTTCGCTTTCGCATCGATGGAATCCTGCATAGTGTGCATGAATTCCCAATCCTGCTGATGGGTGCGATTACCAGTCGTCTGAAATCCCTGGGACGCATGGATGTGACCGACAAGCGCCGTCCCCAGGACGGCAGGGTCAAGACCAGGACACCCGCCGGGAGCGAGGTGGAGATGCGCCTATCAACGATGCCGACGACCTTCGGCGAGAAGCTGGTCTTACGCATCTTCAATCCCGAAATGCTGATGAAATCCTTCGCCGATCTCGGTTTTACGCTTCACGAAGAAGACAGCTGGCAAAAGATGGTGAGAAATCCGCATGGGATCATACTGGTTACCGGACCGACCGGTTCGGGAAAAACGACTACTCTCTATTCCGCATTGAAGAAACTGGCGAGACCGGAATTGAATATCTGTACCATCGAGGACCCGATCGAACTAGTGGAGCCACTGTTCAACCAGATGCAGGTTCAACCGATCATTGATGTGAGTTTCGCCTCGGGGGTCAGAACTCTGCTCAGACAGGATCCGGATATTATTATGGTGGGAGAGATCCGGGACCGGGAGACTGCGGAGATTGCAATCCAGGCCGCACTCACCGGACACCTGGTTTTATCCAGCCTCCATACGAATGATGCGGCATCCAGTATCACCCGTCTTCTGGATCTGGGAGCTCAACCCTATCTCATCAGCGCATCTTTGTTGGGTATTTTAGCCCAGCGTCTGGTCCGGACTCTCTGCCCTCATTGCAAGGTACCGGTCAAGGTGGACGTACGCGCCTGGAACAGGCTAATCGCTCCCCAGAAGGCCAAATTGCCGGAAGAGACCTACACCTACAAGGGTTGTGATGAATGCCGTCACACGGGTTATCTGGGCAGGACTGGCATATATGAAGTCTTGCTGGCGGACAAGGAATTACGGAACCTGATCAACAGTGGCGCAGATGTGGCAAAGTACCGGGAAGCCGCAATGCATCAGGGCATGCGGGTACTGCAGATAAGCGGCGCACGTAAGGTCGCTGAGGGGCTGACTACTCTGGAAGAAATCTATTCGGTGGTGCCGCCGGACAGTGATAGTTGATCACCGCAGACCGGGCCCTCAGGATGATGCATCGGGTTTCCACCCCTCTATCCCCTGGGATGATGCGCAGCATGCAGCTGTTTGAGTCGCTCCCGGGCTACATGGGTATAGATCTGGGTCGTCGATATGTCGCTATGACCAAGCAACATCTGCACCACCCTGAGATCCGCTCCGTGATTGAGTAAATGCGTGGCGAATGCATGGCGCAATACATGCGGTGATATACCACGATTGATCCCGGCCTTAACAGCATAACGCCGGATCGCGTGCCAGAAGGTCTGTCGTGTCATGGGTTTTCCGCGAGTAGAGGGAAACAGCGTGGCATCGGGTTTCCTCGGAAAGATTTCGAGGCGTACGGAGGCCAGATACTTTTGCAACCAGTCAACCGCTTCTTCTCCCAGGGGGACCAGCCTATCCTTGTTACCCTTGCCCGTAATCCGTATCACACCCTGACGCAGGTTCATTTGATCCAGACGTAGGGACACCAGCTCGGAAACCCGCAAACCCGTGGCATAGAGTACCTCCAGCATGGTCCGGTCGCGCATCCCCAAGGCAGTTTCAAAATCCGGTGCGGCGAGTAATCTTTCCACTTCGGATTCGGTCAGGGATTTGGGTAATGAACGGCCGGTCCGGGGGGATTCCACATCGGCGGCAGGATCGACCGCACACTGTCCGCTGCGGACCAGATACTGAAATAGCCTGTGCAGGCTGGAGAGACGCCGCGCCGATGTCTTTACCGACCAGGACCGGCTGGAGAGGTACAGCAGCAATGCCGAGGTATCGGTCTGGAGGATGCTTATGCCCCGACGGCCAAGCCAAGCAGAAAAATCCGACAAATCACTGCGGTAGGCCTTGAGCGTATTCTCGCTCAGCCCCCTTTCCATCCAGAGGGCATCCAGAAAGTGTTCTATCAGTTGCTGAGAAGCAGCAAGGGAGTTTGATTCCGCAGTTAAAATCTCAGGCACTGAGAATCAGCACTCAGTGACCGGTGAAAAAGATCCCCCTTCCCGACTGATTCCGGTATGGGATCCTGGATTCGTTAGTCCGTGTTCGCAGATTTGACCTTTTCCTTGATCCGGGCTGCCTTGCCGCGGAGATCCCGCATGTAATAAAGTTTCGCACGGCGAACATGCCCTTTCCGTTTTACCTCGATGCTGTCGATACTGGTGCTGTAGGTCTGGAAAACCCGCTCGACTCCTTCTCCATAGGATATCTTGCGTACGGTGAAAGCAGAATTCATGCCCCGGTTGCGTTTCGCAATCACCACACCTTCATAGGCCTGAATTCGTTCCCTTTGTCCTTCCTTGACCTTGACCTTGACTATCACGGTATCACCTGGGCCAAAATCGGGAATGTCCCTGGCCATCTGCTCAGCTTCCAGTTGTTCGATTATATTAGCCATGAGATACACTCCAATTCCTGTATTGATAAAGATATAGTATAACCGGTGCTAGGACTGCCCATGTTCCTTGGTATATTCATCCAGGAGGGCCGTCTGTTCATCATCCAGCCTGATTTGACTCAGTAAATCCGGGCGACGTAGCCAGGTTCTGCCCAATGACTGCTTAAGACGCCAACGCCGTATCTCCGCGTGATTACCCTCCAGAAGCACTTTCGGTACCCGCAACTCGGCGTAAATTTCCGGCCGCGTATAATGCGGATGATCCAGCAATCCGTTCACATGGGAATCCGCCGCCGCGGATCCCTCATGACCCAATACCCCGGGGTGCAGCCGTGAAATCGCATCGATCACGACCATGGCCGGCAACTCACCGCCACTGAGAACATAATCACCAATGGAGATCTGTTCATCCACCTCGCTGTCAATCACCCTTTCATCAATGCCTTCATACCGGCCTGCGAGCAGAATCAGCCTGCCAGCTTCCAGCAATCCAGGCAATTCGCCCTGCCGTAGCTGCCGGCCCTGCGGGCTCAGGTATACCACCCTGGCGCCAGGCAGTTGCTCGCGGGCAATCCGGATCGCCTTGAGCAGGGGTTCCACCATCATCACCATCCCTGGTCCACCACCGTAGGGGCGGTCATCCACGGTTCTGCGCACGTCAGGGGCGAAATCCCGTGGATTCACGGTGCCCACCTCCAGTAAGCCGCTCTTGACAGCCCTGCCTGAAACTCCCCATCCGGTAACTGCCGTGAACATCTCCGGAAAGAGGGTAATCACGACAAAACGCATCATCACTGATACCCGGGGCTCCACTGCACATGCATGATACGGGCAACTTGGTCAATACGGGTAATAATGTCACCCTTAATCAGAGGCAACAGTATCCTTTCCTCACCAGAAATCACCAATACCCCGTTACATCCCGTTTCCAGAATATCCACTATTGTTCCCAGACTCAGGCCATCCTGATTCCTGACCTGCATACCCAGCAGATCACACCAGTAAGATTCCTCTGCCGGCAATACCGGCAATTGGTGTCGATAGATGGCAATGTCCAGATTCACCAATGTGGCTGCAGAATCTCGATTATCTATCCCTATCAGGAAGGCGATCCGTTGCCTGCCCCTCGACTCGTACCGTTGCAGCCTGTGTTCTTGCCAGCCGCCATTGTTTCCCAGCAACCAGGGATGGTAGGTGAACAGATTATCCTGGGGGCGCGTATAAGAGATAACCTTGATCCCGCCCCGCAGCCCGCACAGGCTGCTTACCCGCCCGATGATGATGGAAGGCTGGTCACCTGAGTTCTCCAGCACCATCTCTTGATGATGCCTGATTCAATCAGGACCCGGCGCCGGCGCTGTTCTGGACCAGAGCAGCCACTCTATCAGACATTTGTGCCCCCTGTGCTTTCCAATATGCAAACCTGGATTCGTCAATCTTCAGTTCAACATCCTGTCCTGTCGCAACTGGGTTATAAAACCCGACCCGTTCCAAGTAGCGCCCATCGCGCTTACTGCGAGAATCCGTCACCACAATGTGATAAAAAGGTCGCTTCTTTGAGCCGGCACGTGCCAGTCGGATGGTTACCATGTAATGTGAACACCT
>MGYR01000188.1:14631-15962 GCA_001801825.1 Gammaproteobacteria bacterium RIFCSPLOWO2_02_FULL_56_15
AAAAGGTCGCTATTTTACGGTAATCCCACTAAAAAGAAAGACCTGCTTCACTCTCGGTCATAAAAAACCATGCAATGGATTCGATATCAGCGCATAGGTTCTACGCCGGTTGTGTTACTCTACAAACCGCGCCGGGGTTGAGATAATGGATACCGACCTGCGTCTCCGTCACACCGTTGATCATAACTAGAATCCACATTATATAATAATGATAACAAATTGTTTTTATGAATATTAATACTAATATTATTCAGGAGAAAGTGGAGTACCGAAAGAGCCTGTCCCAAATCCGTTCCAGGATCGAAAAAGAACTGAAACCGGCACTTGATCAGCGTATTCATGAGACAGTGCTGGCGTTGCCTTGCGTGCAAAAGGCCGAAAGTATCTTCTGTTTCATCAGTTTCGGCAGCGAGGTGGATACACACGCCCTACTACAGAGATTGCTTGCCGATAAGAAACAACTTGCCGTACCACGGATCCTCCACGGCCAAGGTATACACGCCATCTCATTCCACAGATGGGATAACCTGCAACCGGGTGAGTTGGGTATTCTGACTCCGGTGTCAGAAACGCAGGCGGATTTCCCGATTGATGTATGCATCACACCGGGTCTCGGCTTTACAACCCGGGGTGAACGGCTGGGATTTGGACGCGGCTATTACGACAGGTGGTTCAGCGCCAATCCCTCCTGCTATCGACTGGCACTCGCCTATGAATGCCAGGTATTGCCGTATCTGCCGGCCGATGAAACGGATATCAGGGTGAATTGTATAGTTACTGAGCAGCGTTTAATCGAAATCGATTGAAGCCCTGTCGCACAAGCGATACCGTGCAAAATCAGAAATCCCCGGGATCAGCGGCCTCGGTCTTTCTGGACCAGTATCCCGCGAGAATGGAGCCGGTAATGTTGTGCCAGATACTGAAGATCGCCCCCGGCAGGGTGGCCAAGCTGAGATTCGAAAAATAAGCCCCGGCCAAAACCACGCCGAGCCCGGAATTCTGCATACCTACCTCGATGGACAGGGTTCGACAGACCCGCTCTTCCAGGCCCAGGATTCGCCCAAAGAAATAACCACAGGCAAGACCAACCATATTGAGCCAGAACACGGCAGTCAGTAGAGGTAAGGCCACCAACGGGATCTGCGTATGATTTTGGGCGACGATGATGCCTATGATGCCAATGATCGCACTGATGGAAAGATAGGGAAAGACATGCTTGAGCCGCTTCAGATATCCCGAGAAATACAAATTTGTCAGTACTCCTGAAGCCACAGGGAGAATAATGATCAGGAAGATTTCGAGCATCATATCCACCACCGGCACCGGCACCA
>MGYR01000188.1:15992-19889 GCA_001801825.1 Gammaproteobacteria bacterium RIFCSPLOWO2_02_FULL_56_15
CCACAGGGAGAATAATGATCAGGAAGATTTCGAGCATCATATCCACCACCGGCACCGGCACCATTTCACCGATGTACATCCAGGTCATGAAGGGGGTAAGGATCACGGCCAGCAGGGTTGAAACCGTGGTCAGAGTGATGGAGAGCGCCACATCACCCCGGGCCAGGTAACAGATCACATTGGATGCGGTACCCCCGGGACAACTTCCCACGAGTACCAGTCCCACCAGCAGGGCCTTCGGGAGGTTCAACAGGTTGCCGACTACATAGGCGATCATGGGCATGAATAGATATTGCAGGCTGATTCCAATCAGGATAAGTCTGGGTCGTTTACAGACATCGAAGAAATTTTCCGGCCTCAGGGTCATGCCCATGCCAAACATGACAATACCGAGCAGCGGGACGATAGCATCCGAGAAAGGATTCAGGACTCCGGGAAAGAACCAGGAAAATACCGCAATCAGCACGGCCCCGGTAGGGAATAACATGGAAGCAGCCATATCAGTTCATGTCCATTTTATGCGGTTGTATATCTCCAGGTGAATCCAGGCCGGCAGTTCAGTAGTTTGCATGCGGATGAGTGTGACTCTCTGGGCGCTGTTCCTGGAAGTGAATTCCACTGCAATCATAATCACTGGCCTCTTCGATTAAAACCCTGATCCTGTCGCCGGGATACAGGTTTCGATGACTCCGGACGTGGACCACGCCGTCTATTTCCGGGGCATCGGCATGACTTCTGCCGATATAATGTCCCTCACTTAGCTCATCAATGATCACATCCGCGATCTTGCCAATCCGGTCTCGTTGACTGGCTGCGCTAATGCCGGACTGTACCTGCATAAACTTCTCCCAGCGTTCTTCCTTGACTCTTTCTGGAATTGCGCCTGGCAGATCATTGGCGGCAGCACCGTCCACCGCTGAATACTTGAAACAACCCACCCGATTCAAACGCGCCTCCTGCAGAAAGTCGATCAGCAAGTCAAAATCCTCTTCTGTTTCACCGGGAAAACCAACGATGAAGGTCGAGCGGATCGTCAGATCCGGACACATATTCCGCCAGGATTCGATTCTTTTCAGATTATTTTCCACGGCAGCCGGACGTTTCATGTTTTTCAGGACCGCAGGGCTGCCATGCTGGAACGGAATATCCAGGTACGGAAGGATCTTGCCTTCACGCATAAGCAGTACAATCCGGTCTATGTGGGGATAGGGATAGACGTAGTGCAGCCTGATCCAGATTCCAAGTCTCCCCAACGCCTCACAGAGGGTATATATATCCTCCCGAGGCGAGCTGCCAACCGATTCGATGGTTTTGTATCTCCTGTCGGAGCCATAGGCGCCGGTATCCTGAGAGATAACCAGCAGTTCCCGAACACCTGCAGATACCAGAGTTTCAGCTTCCCGCAAGATTTCTTCCAGAGGCCGGCTTACCAGCCTGCCACGCATCGAAGGTATGATGCAGAAGCTGCAATGATTGTTACAGCCCTCGGATATCTTAAGATAGGCATAATGCTTGGGTGTGAGCCTGATCCCCTGCGGCGGCAGGTATACCTGACAAGCACCCTGCCCTTGTGGCATGGGTGCATACGCCTTGACGGTGGCGATAACACTTTCGTACTGTTGGGGTCCGCTGATATCGAGGACTTGGGGATGAATTGCCCTGATCTCTGCGGCCCGGATCCCCAGGCAACCGGTTACAATCACCTTGCCATGCAGGGCGATCGCTTCCCCTATGGCCGCGATGGACTCCTGTTTAGCGCTGTCAATGAACCCACAGGTGTTCACAACTACGATGTCAGCAGCTTGGTAGGTGGAACTTATCTCATAGCCTTCCTCACGCAGTCGGGTGAGCATGCGTTCCGAATCCACCAATGCCTTGGGACAGCCAAGACTGACAAAACCAACTCTGGGTATATGCATGTTATGAGGTAGTCGGTCCGCTCAGGACTTCAGGTCCGGTTATTGAGATACTCAAGTGGGGTTTCCGGATCGACGCCATCTCGAAAGGGTATGCGCCGATCAATGTGCGTCAACTGATACACCATCCCAATCCAATTGTTGATAACCGCTTCGGCACTGTCATGCCAGGTATTGTCAAGCGAATCCTGGACCAGATGTTCTGGAAATTCAGGCACTTGGTTACCGATCTTGTTCGTCTGTGCCACGCGTATCCGGTATTCATCCAGGACTGCCTGGCACAAAGGAGTGAAATAATTTTCAGGAAAAGGAGGGTATTCCTCGATTTCACCGGCATGAAACCGGTTGACCTCCCGTTTGTATTCCTTCATCAGGCTGATTGCATCGTATTCCGGATGGCCCTGTAACATGACGATACGTAAACCATCATGGCTCACTGCCAGATGTACACCCGCCTCAGGACTTTCCACCAGGATCCCCAGTCCCGCTGAGACGAACTGGATGGGGTCGATCTGGAAAAAGCGCGAGTGCGGAACATCGAAGCGGGTGTTGACCCCGGCCACGAGAGGATGATGCTGATCAATGACCTTGTGGTTATACACCCCCCAGCGTTTCGCAGGCAAACGCACGCGCCTCTTGCCGTATCGGAACTGCATGATAGCGTGGGTAGCAAGACAGGAGCATAAAATGGAGGTGACGTGTTCACACGCCCAGTCCATGATCTCGATCAGGGGTTCCCAGAAAGGCAACTGGGAAAGTTCCGGGCCCGGCAATGCACCTGATATGATCAACGCATCCAGTCCTTCGGTCTTGATCTGGCTGAAGCTTTTGTAATATTTCTGGATATGCTCTCTGGCCTCAGTCCCGCGGGCGATCTCACTGATCGTGAAAGGATGCATGTAAAACTGGGCGATCTGGTTACTTTCCCCGATAAGCCTGAAAAACTGACGCTCGGTGGCCTCCAGGGATTTGTCCGGCATCATATTCAGCAAGCCGATGTGCAATTCCCTGATATCCTGATGCAGTGCCCGATCACGGGTAATGACGGTTTCTCCTTCTTCCCTGAGCCGGGCGAAGCTTGGCAAATCGGTATTGGCAACAAGTGGCATCTGCGGTTCCGGGAAGCTCGCTCAGTGAGTGTTTTGCCTATCCAGCACGCCTGCGATCAGATCCAGAAAATCTGCATCGTCACGGATACCAGAGATATCATCCGTGGTTACGGTATACCCGAATTTCGATGCGATCGCCTCGTAACGGGGCAGACGTGCATGCAGAAGCCGTGGAAAGACCCACCGGACAAAATCATCGGGATTGATCATGGCCGCATATTCAAGGGATCTTTCCTGCATGAATACCGCCAGTTGATCGTCCAGAAAGGATTCTCTGAAATACAAAGGTTTGGGATCTTCCTCTGCCCTGCGGATCAATTCCTGCTCACTCCTGGTTGTAGATTGGATATACAGGATCAGGGTGTGTTGGGAAAGGATATCAAATACCTCGACATCATCCAGTTCACACAGACTGCCACCTGCATCATTGACGAAGTGAGAGTATCCATAGATTTCCCTGGCCTTGCGGATATATTCCGGCACATCCTTGAGAGCAGCGATCTCGGCATTCCGATGCAGTCGCTGGCGATGCTTGAATTCATCCATGCCCAGGCCATCCCGTTCAGGGTTACCCACCTTGCCAAGATAAGTTGACAGTGATTTCAGATTATCTACAGTGATATTGTTGGCGATGTATATCGAATCCGAACGCAACAAATCCCTGAGGAAAGGGATTTCCATGGCCTTGTATTTGATATTGTCCATGATTGGCTCGTTGAGATAGCGGGTGCCGATCCGATAATCCACTGAATAGTGAAACCAGTGACGTTGTCGGAGCAGGCGGGCGAGACGCGTCTTACCAACACCAGACATCCCCAAAAAGGTGATCGCCTTGTGTTCCCAGGAACGGAATTCGTTGCTGCTCAGTTTCA
>MGYR01000189.1:0-3625 GCA_001801825.1 Gammaproteobacteria bacterium RIFCSPLOWO2_02_FULL_56_15
TTGAGGACGCATTCATGCAGAATGTTCGCAGGATCACCGGATGGATATTTCGCAGAGACATTCTTGTTGAATGCCTGGACTGCCATGTTGCTGGCCACATTACCAGCTGCATGTCCACCCATTCCATCCGCGACGATGATAAGTGCGCTGGGATTGCCTTCAGCATCGATCAGGTGGGTGATCAGGAAGGCATCTTCCTGATAATCACGGGCACCGTCTATCTGTGATCCTGCCAGTTCAAACTGGAGTGCCATGTTTCTTCCCCGTGTAGGTTTTTTTCACTGGGTAACCGTTTGATTTATTGCTGTTTTCAAATCAAATATATGATTTTCGTTGTAGTAGACTAGTATCCCGGAGCCGTGCTCATATCGTACCAGTCCCGGCATCTCCTAGACAATAAATAGTTGAATTTGTACAAAAACACCTTTGGTATACTTGTTAGTATTGCCATATGACATTCGGTAATTCGATATTTCTCATCTTCACGGGTGCTGCGTTGCTGGCAACCCTGGCGCTTTTCGCCCGACAGGCGATGATCGTCGCCTATATCGTTCTGGGTGTGATTGCAGGTCCATGGGGGCTGGGTTATGTCGATGATCCGGAAGTGATTGGGGAAATTTCTGATATCGGGATCATCTTTCTGCTCTATCTGCTGGGGCTGGATCTGTTTCCACAACAACTATGGAAGATGCTGGGTGAGGCGGCAACGGCGACCCTGGTAAGTTCCCTCTTATTCTGGACGATCGGCTTCGTGACCGGTTGGCTGTTTGGCCTGGAAACAGCCGAATCGGTACTGATCGGTGCTGCGCTCATGTTTTCCAGCACGATCATCGGTGTCAAACTCCTGCCGACAACCATACTGCATCACCGTCATACGGGACAGATCATCATCAGCGTACTATTGCTGCAGGATTTGATCGCCATCCTGGTATTGTTGCTGCTCCAGGGTTATGGCAAGGGTGGCCACCTGGTGCTGGATATTCTCCTGCAACTTGGCAGCCTGCCGGTATTGATTGTGGCGGCCTGGTTGCTGGAACGCTACGTGCTGGTAAGACTGATCAACCGATTCGACCAGATCCATGAATACATCTTTCTGCTGGCGATTGCGTGGTGCCTGGGCGTTTCGCAACTGGCGGATCTGCTGGGTCTGTCCCATGAAATAGGCGCCTTCATCGCTGGCGTGACACTGGCTTCCAGTCCTATAGCCATGTTTATTACCGATCGATTGAAACCGCTGCGCGATTTCTTTCTGGTAATATTTTTTTTCGCCCTGGGCGCCGGTTTTGATATGGGATTGGTTTTGGAACTCATACTGCCCGCGGGTGTGCTCGCGATTCTGGTGATCGTCATCAAACCGCTGGTATTCGCAGCCCTGTTCGTCCGTGCCGGAGAAAAGCGTGATATTTCCATCGAAGTGGGATTTCGTCTGGGACAGATCAGCGAATTTTCCATGCTGATAGCCGTGTTGGCCGTGGATTCCGGTTTTATCAGCAGCCGGACCTCCTCCCTGGCGCAATTGGCGGCCCTGCTGACTTTTATCGTGTCGTCTTACATTATCGTATTGTTCTATCCTACGCCAATCGCGGTTTCAGACAGGTTGCGGCGTGATTGAAAAACCGGGACTGACTATGCCATCAATGCGACTGCTGTGCAAAATACCTGGCGCCGGTCGGGACGTCCCCATAGACTGTGGATAGAAGATTTGTCATGCAACGAATAACGACAATTATATGAGCGAGGCACTGGATTATCTGATCAAGGCGCGTCCCGAGGCGATGCAGGCTTATTTCAGTTTTCTGAAACTGGCAGGCAAGCATCTGGATCCACGCACCCGCGCGATCATTTCAGTCATCACCAAGGTGGATAACCAGACGCCGGCGGGTTTCCGGCAGTATCTCAGGCGTGCCCTGAAGGAAGGCGTCAGCGCGGCGGAGATCATCGATGCGCTGTTGCTGGCATTTCCCAGTCTCGGCCTGAGCAAGATCGTCTGGGCTGTGGATCAACTGCTGGAAATGGACCTACCGGAGTTCAGGCTCGAGATGCAAGCTGTTCCAGGAGCGGAGCTTCATGAATGGCGGGATCTTGCCACCCTTGCGGAATTGCAACCGGGCAGGATCAACTGTTTCGAACGGGATGGCCGGCATATATTTGTCACCATGGCCGGGAATGAACCCATTGCCTGGGACGGCGTTTGCCCGCATCGCGGTATCCGCTTCAAACCCGAGAATGTTTCCGGAGATATTCTTGTTTGTCCTGGGCATGGCCATCGATTCGATCTGGTTACAGGTCAGGGTCCGGAAAACTCCAGCGAGTCCCTGAACAGGCTCGCAACCAGGACCAGAGGGGATAAGTTACAGTACCAGTGTGCGAATGCTGCTACTGGAGCTGTCGATCCCAGGCAGGAGAAGTCGTCCTGAAGTCACCCGGGGTGTGCTGGTGCGATCGATCAGCTCCGGCTCATCTTGAGTAGTTGCGCCAGGACCTGTGCAACTAGAGACCGCAGCGTTTTTCTGGTCTGATCATCAACGCTGCCGGGATCGAAGCGATAGCGGTAATGCAGCTTTAATGATTGGTTCATCCCTCTTATTCCCGCAGCGGGGATTACCCGTATGACCCAGCGGGCTATAGTCTCTCCAGGCCTGCGTTCACAGCCTTTCTTTTCCAGCAGTTCCACTACCGAATAAAAATCGGAATCCATCCCTGGACGAAGGATACCAGGCTGGTTGCTTTCCATTCGTGCAGGTTGTACCACCCGTTCCTTGCGGTAGAGCCTCCAAGCCAGCAGCAGCAGGAGAGGCGCCAGGAACCATAACAGGTCTGTACTATCCGTTTCCGTCTCATCGGTGAGATCCCCGGTGCGCCAGGTCTGATACTTGTAGCGGAGCCAGGCGAAAATATCCAGCAAGGGCTGGAAATCCGGCGACATCTCATCCTCTTGAGGCGCCCAGTTTGCCGGAGTGGTATCCAAAATCCGCCAGCGGTCGCCGATCCATGCCATGGTCCAGGCGTGAGCATGCCGGGATCGGGCGATATATTGCCTTTCCAATGAGCTGTATTCCCGAGTTGAGAAGCCTACGGCATACCGAGCGGGAATGCCTGCGGTACGCAGCAACAAGACTGTAGCTGTAGCAAAGTATTCACAATGTCCCTGGCGGTTTTCAAAAAGGAAGTTATGGAGGTAGCCGCCTCGCGGATAGCGCTGACGTCCGGTGATGGAGTAAAGGAAATTACGGGTAAAAAAGTCCTTCACAGTACGGATCACATCCTCAGGTGCTTTGTCTTGCAACCCCAGTTCCGCCGCCAGACGCTCAAAGTCTTCGCGGTTGCTGCTGCTCACATCCAGGTCATCCGGGTCGGGTTGACTGTCATACACGTTTAGCTTCTCGTACCCGGTCTGGTAACTGATCCAACCTTCCCTGAACTCCATGTTCACCGTGGCATATCGGTTCTGGTTGACCTCGATGATCCCGTCTCCCCCGATCTTGCTGGTGCCGAGAGGCAGGGGCACCACACCCTTCTCCCTGGTCATGTAGGTGGAGATGGTTGCTTCCTGTCCGGGTTGTCCACTATTCAAGGTCCAGTTATTTCCTGCTATATCCGGATCGATCAGCGTGAACTTTGTGCT
>MGYR01000189.1:3674-13341 GCA_001801825.1 Gammaproteobacteria bacterium RIFCSPLOWO2_02_FULL_56_15
AGGTAAAGGGCCTCCTGGAGTGGTTCGGGTGTATCGATACGTACGAGGATACGGTCTGAAAATTTCAGTCGGCCGATCATTCCGATAGCAGTGGTTGTTCGATCCGGGTCACGGTATCGCCACATGTACTGATCGAACAGACCCATGAAGTGCCGCTCCATAATCGACTGGATTTCCCTGATCCCGGTTTGTGCCGCAAAGGCTGTGATCATTGCGGTTATCATCAGGATGCCCCAGGTGCTGGAACGGTATCTGCGGGGGCGCAGACCCCACAGCACCAGGGCCAGCAGGAAGCAACAGACAACGAAGAACCAGATCGTCCGAACGTTGCCGGCACTCGCGGACAGCAGGCATAGCATGCAATAGGGCAATCCCAGATCCAGTTCCGCGGACAGGGGCATGTTACGCCGTCGCTCCATGCGCCTCAGGCTGATGAAGAGAGAACTCAGTCTGATCGTCCCACGCAAACTGTATCGCTGCGCGAGGACCAGCAGGAACAATACCAAAGGCAGGATGGCTAATATTACATAGATACCCCCGGCGCCCTTTTCATTGAATATATAAAGGATGGCGAAGAAGAATAGGACGCCGGAAAGGTCCGTCAGACGATTGAAATCCCTGTCGCCGATGTGCCAGCGCCAACGTACCCGGTTTGACAATTCCAGCAGCAGAGCCATGGCTACGGCATAAGGAAGCAGACTATTTTGCCAACCCCACACCAGGAGGACGGCGCCGATGAGAAATGGCGGGGCAGGACGCAACTGTGCCGGATTATTACGCATTTTTAGCGAGGGAGATGATCGAGTCGTTCCTGAATGCCCCCGCACGGAAGGCAGACAAACCGGCACCGGCTGCTGATAGTGATACCCGGATCAACCGGTTCTGAGTGTTCCTGGACCAGGAGCACATATAAAGGCATGGAAACGGCAAGCAATTGTTCCAGCAACTTGCGCCGTTGATCATCCCACCTCAGAAAGATGCAAATCAGGCCGCTGGTTTCGCTTGCATGGCGCATGATCAGCTCATGCAGGACGAGAAATGGTTGATCACGACAGGGCTCCACGCATGCCAGAATCTCCAGCATGCTGTCCGGTTCCGCCAGTCCTCGTCCGGCAGTGAAGCGGTAGGCTTGTGAACCGACAAACATCAGATCCAGAAGGGAATCGAAACTGCGGCGAGTAAGAGTATTGGAGAAGGACGCCGCCAGGGAAACGGCTTCCTCAAATACCTGTACAGATTCAGCTTCGATAAAGGTATCCAGCAGCAATCCTTGACGGACGATAAATTCGTCCTGGAATTCCTTGACCACGGGGTGACCAATCTTTGCATAACTCCGCCAATGAATCGAACGCAAAGGGTCACCCGGGCGGTATTCACGCAGTGAGATGAACTCCTGGGAATCTCCGATGATGTTTACCGCGTTTAGACCACTTTGCTGGTATTTTCTGCCTCCCGGCAGTTCCGGTACGGGTACCTTGTACAAGCGGGGAAGGATCAACAGGGAATCCTGCAAGACACTGCTGCGAATGGATTGCATCAGACCGAGGGGATCGGGACGGGCAATCTTGGCGGCACAGAATTGCAGGTATCCTCGCCTTACAGGTTGTAATTCCACCAGCACCTCGGTACTGTCTTTGGCTGCCAGATCATCGATTGCCACGGGTTGGATGGATGCCCCGCGCTTTTTTTCAATCATGCCGATCAGCCTTGGGTAACCAACGGATCGATCAAACCAGTTCCGGTTACTGTCTTCCGGATCGATGGCGCCAAAGAATTCTTCCCGATCCGGTAATGGAGCGTACAGTTCATCCATCAGAACCAGGTCGCGTTGCGGCCTATCACCAAGGTTTTTCAACTGGATCTTGTATTTCAGAACTTGACCGACAGTTCCGAACTCGGGCAATTGGCGGCGCAATTGAAATTTACCACGGAATGACAGGCTCGCAAGAAACGACAGGATTAGAAAGGCCGCACAGAGGGAACAGATCTGGAATGCCAGGGTCTGGCGAGTATCAAAGCCGAAGATCCCGGAGAATATGAGTGTCCCGAAGATCAGGAGACCACCGGGTGTGAATCGATCTCGCGAGACTCTGCTGATCCTGTAAACCAGGCGGAAATTGAAAAACAATAGCCTCCGCAACATGCCTTCAACCGGGAACCGGAACGGTTTTGATGATTTCCTCAACCACGTGGGTACTTGTCATCCCCGAGAATCTGGCCTGTGAGTCGAGCATCAACCGGTGAGCGATGACCGGTACGGCAATCTCCTGAATGTGGTCGGGAGTGACGTACTCCATGCCGTCAAATATTGCGAGGACCTGGGAGGTCTTCATCAGGGCCAGCGATGCACGGGGACTGGCGCCGAGCAGAACACCGGCAAAGTTGCGGGTCCCGCGGATCAGAGAGACGATATAGTGTTTCAATTCCTCGCTGATTCGGATACCGAATGCCTGGGTCCTCAGATCGAGCAATTCGGTTCTCGAAACACAGGCAGATATTCCGTCCAGAGGGTGCCGTGCAGTTTGCTCGGACAGAATTTGCACCTCGTCTTCCGGACGTACGTAACCCAGCCCATAGCGAAGTGCAAAGCGATCCATCTGCGCCTCAGGCAGAGGATAGGTGCCGTGAAATTCGATTGGATTCTGCGTGGCGATAACGAAAAACAGTTTATCCAGCGGACGTACAACACCATCAACGCTCACCTGGGATTCGGCCATGGCCTCCAGCAGGGCGGACTGCGTTCTCGGGGATGCCCGATTGATCTCGTCGGCCAGCAGGATATTGGAAAACACCGGACCCTGATGAAAATGGAAATGTTGATCACGCTGATCAAAGACCGATACTCCGAGGATATCGGTAGGCAGGAGGTCAGGCGTAAACTGGATACGTCGGTATTCTGCATCGATGGATTTCGCAAGTGCCTTGGCCAAGGTCGTCTTGCCGGTGCCGGGGACGTCTTCCAACAGGACATGTCCACCGCTGATGAAGGCCGCCAGCAGCTTGCGGATAGCATTTTCCTGCCCCTTGATGACTTTGCAGATGTTACCGGAGATTGCCTCGAAAGTTTCTTTACCGGACATGGGATAATTAATCAGAATATGGTTTCAGTGGTTCTCAGGTTTCAGTACCGGCACTTGCGAATCAAACATAATTACAGGTTTATGCGTCCACTTCCCGGATGAATTGCATCAGCGCCCTACGGTCTTTCTTGGTTGGCCGGCCGTGTGCATGCACCAGCGATGTGTTTGCCTCAAGTTGCAGCATCACCAACTCACGCTCTGCTTTCCCGGTCTCCGTTTCCTCATATAATCCAGCCGCTGCGGCAGCGTTCAGCCGCTGGGCAGACAGGGCAAAGACCCTGATCTCCATATTGACCGGTCCCTGCCTGATCTTCAGGATCGTCCCGATCCGGACCAGGTGGGAAGGTTTGCAACGCTCTCCCTCGGAGTGTATCTTGCCAGTACGTATAGCGACATTGGCCAGTGCCCGGGTTTTGAAAAAACGAGCACACCATAACCACTTGTCCAGACGCATGCTCTCCTGCGGATCTTTTCGCAAACTCATCATCCTGATCCTTGCACAAAGTCTTATTGTACTCCCGGCGACCTTTGCGGCCCAGAGCCTGTATTTGCGTATATCCCCGGCAACCCATTAAAGTGCTCCTTGGTTCCCTTTCCCCCTGGTGGCAGGTTGTGATTGATGGGCAGCAGAGAAGATTGGCCGTAATGCTGACGTATATGCCATGGCTGAGGTATGATCTGCTTGCATCAGCCATTCATTACATCCGGAGTCAATCATGCCTGATGGTTTACAAAGAGAGTTTGTACCCCTGAATCTGACGGTTCTGGTGGTTTCGGATTCACGTACCGAGAAGACCGACAAGTCCGGGAAACTCCTGGAACAACGCCTGATCGACGCCGGGCACAAGCTATACGAAAAGAGGATCGTCCCCGATGATGTATATCGGATACGTGCAATTGTGGCGGGTTGGTGCGCCGATGAACAGGTTAACGCAGTATTGACCACAGGCGGGACTGGAGTTACCGGTCGTGACGGAACTCCGGAAGCGCTCCGGGTCCTGTTCGAAAAGGAGATAGAGGGCTTCGGGGAACTTTTCCGGATGATATCGTATGAAGAGATTGGGACTTCAAGTATCCAGTCGAGGGCAATCGCCGGGGTATGCAATGGCACGTATGTCTTTTGCCTGCCGGGCTCGTCAGGAGCCTGTGCCACGGGTTGGGACAAAATCATCGCCCGGCAATTGGATTACCGCACTCAGCCCTGTAACTTGGTTGAACTCATGCCGAGATTGCGTGAGCGATGATGATATATCCTCAGCAGAATTCCCCGCGGTCTACCCGCGGGTTCATTTTAGTGCTGACCCTGCTCGGATGCGCTTCGGCATGGTCCAGTGAATTCGTGCTGGATGACAGCGGGGATACGGTGGTCGGGGAGATCCGTCATACCCGGTCCCGCTATGAGGATACCATACCCTATATCGCCAGACGTTTCGGTTTGGGTTACCAGGAAATTAAACTGGTAAATCCGGATCTGGATACCTGGATCCCCGGTGAGGATAAGGAGATCGTCCTGCCGCTGCATTTCGTCCTGCCGCAGGCGGAAAAGACCGGATTGGTGCTCAATGTGCCGGAGATGCGGCTCTATTATTTCCCTCCGGCAGCACCGGGTGAGCCGCGCAAGGTGATCACCTATCCGCTGGGTGTCGGCCGTGAGGGCTGGCACACGCCCTATACCAAGACCCAGATCACGGCGAAAACGAAAAACCCTTCCTGGACGCCACCGGAATCCATCCGCCAGGAACATGCTGAAAAAGGGGATTTTCTACCGCGGGTGGTGGGTCCGGGTCCGGACAATCCCTTGGGTGTCTACGCCATGCATATGGGGCTCCCATCCTACCTGATCCATGGCACGAACAAACCGTACGGAGTTGGCATGCGTGTGAGTCACGGATGCATTCGTCTTTATCCAGAAGATATCGAGGCATTGTTCGCCAGTGTCCGTATCGGAACAAGAGTAAATATTGTCAATCAGCCTTACAAGATAGGGGTCAAGGGAGATGAGATCTTCCTCGAGGCGCATCCGTTCCTGGAAGAAGATCGGGACGAGTACTCAGGCAGCCTGACCAGCGTGGTCCGGATGCTGGTTAATATTACCCAGGACAATAGCTACGAGATAGACTGGAAACTCGCCCAGCAGGTGGTCGATGAATTACGCGGGATACCCGTGACGATAGGCAGGCTGAAGGAAGCGAACGACTTGTCCAAAGATATCGATCCCAGGGTTGTGGATCGCATGGAGTTGCAGATGGAAACCACCCTGCCGGATACCGAAGTCTTGAAGTAACAATTACCGGTGAGCGGATTGCAAAAAAAAACCCTGTGTGTGGCACAGGGCTTTTATCGTTTGCCGAATCGCCAGAAACTTATTTCTTCATTGCGTTCTCGAAGGCACGGTCAATCTTCGCAGAGTTTTCATTGCAGCAAGCCTGCGCGGAATCCGCGGCTGACTGGGCATTCTTCGCGGCATCCAGTGCTTGATTGGCCGTCGACTGGGCATTGCCAGCGCTTGAGGCTGCGCTGTTAGCTGTCGCCAAGGCCTTGTCAGCGGTATCCTGAATCTGCTTAATCTGCTCGGTTGTCGCGCAACCGGCCAACAGGCTGAGCAGCATGGCAATAACAAGGGTTTTTTTCATAGTTGCTTCTCCTAGTACTTATCTTGTTGGATAGGTTCTATCCGGTTAACGCGGCACTCCGGTTTGCATGATGATGACTGATTTGAACAACATTATCAAATAGTTTCAGCCCCGGTGAGCAGGCCACTCGGAGGCTATTATAGCATTTTACGTAGCAGGAATTTAAGTACTATTTTCGAACCATCATTGGCGGCTGAAAGCCAGAGGCCGTCCGGAAAATCGTGTCTTCAGAAAATTCATCTGGTCGGCTAGAATTTTCCGGTTGGACAAGGCGAGGTATTCCGCCCAGTTGGGTTCATAGGGGACCGCCAGCAGCGGCATGCCTGCTTCTTCCGGTTTACGGTTACCCTTTCTCGTATTGCAAGATTTGCATGCGGTGACGACGTTGGGCCAGATATCCTTTCCGCCACGGGAGATCGGTCTGACATGATCCCGTGTCAGACCATAGTCTGGAAACTGGTGCCCGCAATACATGCAGAGGTTGGCATCCCGGTAGAATAATTCTCTGTTAGTCAGTGGTGGAATGGTTCTTTTCGGATGTCTTTTGGGATTCGAGCGCTTGACGGCGATGATCGAACTGATATCGATTGACGAGCGGTGACCGGTACTGCGGCAGATCCCGCCGTGGAGACGGAAGGCCTGATCGCCAGCAGTCCAGGCAATCATATCCCGGCTGTAAAGGCACACGGCAACTTGCCAGGGAATCCAGGTTATCGGTGAACCCGAAAGGTCCAGTCGCAGGATAAGTGGCGGCATTGTGTCTCTACCCAGTTGATTGGGAGCACTGCATGTCGCGTGTGCCCCGCTATTGTTTGCTATCTAGTGTACCTGCATGTCTTATTGGATATATATTATCCAGAGCATAATTCTACAGTAAATAAATTACAGGAACAAACATGAAGGAAATCGATAATCTGGTTGAAATCATGAAAACTTTGCGCGATCCCGAAACGGGGTGTGCATGGGATCGGGTGCAGACGATCAAGTCCATCTTGCCCTACAGCATTGAAGAGATCCATGAATTGGCGGAGGCCATTGATTCAGGCGAGTGGGGTGCTGTGCGCGACGAACTGGGTGATTTGCTGTTCCATATCGTCTTTTATGCGCGCATGTCGGAAGAGGCGGGTCATTTTGATCTTGCGGATGTTGTCCGCGGGATCTGTGAGAAACTGCTGAGAAGGCATCCGCATGTGTTTGGTCCGATCGAAGACCAGGGAGCCCCGATGTTCGAATCCTGGGAGCAGATAAAACAGGCCGAACGCGAAGAGCGTTGGGCGTCCGGCGATCCGCAACCGGGGGTCCTCGCCGGGATCGGGAAATCCATGCCGGCCATGATCCGTGCGGTAAAACTTCAGAAACGTGCCGCCTGTGTGGGTTTTGATTGGCCGGATCGCCTGCCGGTCCTGGATAAGCTGGAGGAGGAAATCGCTGAACTGAGACATGAAATACTACACACCCGGGATGATGAAAGGATTGGGTCGGAGCTCGGTGATGTCTTGTTCAGTTGCATCAACCTGGCGCGTCATTGTGGTATCGATCCGGAAAATGCCTTGCGATTATGCAACCGCAAATTTGAACGGCGTTTCGGTTATATCGAAGCCAGGCTGGCAGGACAGGGCAGGAGTCTTGGGGATACCGGGTTGGAGGAACTGGAAGCCTTATGGCAGGAATCGAAGAATTCAGTGTCTACCAATCACGATCCTCAGCTCTAATTGACGGGATGCTGGAGGGTGAGGATGAATCGGCCTGCCCGGCTTACGACTTGACCGTACTCAGCATGGCGTAGGCGGAATGGGTGTGGATGGATTCGAAGTTTTCCGATTCGACAGTATAGGCGCTGATCCGATCATCCTGATTGAATTTCACTGCAACATCCCGTACGAGATCCTCGACGAATTTCGGGTTGTCATAGGCATGTTCCGTAACATATTTCTCATCCGGCCGTTTCAGCAGGCCGTAAAGTTCGCAAGAGGCAACCTTCTCCACTGTCTCGATCAGTTCCTCAATCCAGATGAAATCCCTCATCCTGACCAGGATGGTTACATGCGATCGCTGGTTATGCGCACCCCGTTCTGAGATATCCTTGGAACAGGGACACAGGCTGGTTACGGGTACGATGATCTTCACCGAGACCGTGGGTTTTCGGTCCTGGATCTCCCCGATGAATGAGACTTCGTAATCCATGAGGCTCCGTACCCCGGAGACCGGCGCTGATTTTTTCATGAAGTAGGGGAAAGTCATCTCGATATGGCCGGCTTCCGCATCCAGGATCTCCGTCATTTCTTTGATGATGCGCTTGAAAGATTCTACCGTGATCTCATATTCATGGTTATTGAGGATCTCGACGAACCTCGACATATGGGTGCCCTTGAAATTATGGGGCAGACTTACGTACATATTGAAACGGGCTACTGTGTGCTGTTCACCGCCCGAGCGGTCACTGACCACGATGGGATGCTTGATGTCCTTGATGCCTACCCTGTCGATCGGAATATGGCGAGTATCCCGGCTGCTCTGGAGATCAGAGATAGGATCGCTTACTTCGTGCACTGCATGATTCATGAAATAACCCCTCCAGTCGAAAGCTGGGTCTCTCCGTCAGGATCCGCTGCTCGGCCGCATGCGACCGGTTTCTTGATACTTTAACCTAGTATTTTACTCGGTAATTATTTATAGATCACCACCTGCAGTGTCAGCTTACCGAGAAAGGCTATTTTTCTCTGTTTACAATGTAGTCTGCCAGCCAACGTAAAACATCGGCATTTTCATCGAAATCCGCGATACTGGCCAGGGCCCGTCCGTGTAATTCCAGCGCGGCCTGTCTTGCTCCTTCCAGACCGAGGAGCAGAGGGTAGGTAGGTTTGTTGCGGGCGATGTCTGAACCCTGGGGTTTTCCAATGACCTCGGTATTCCCTTCAATATCGAGGATATCATCCCGGATCTGGAAGGCGAGCCCGATACAGCGGGCATATTCCGATACCTGGACCAGCCGTTGCTGCTCCACGTCCTGCAGGGACAGTGCCCCCAGCTCCACGCAGGATCGGATCAGGGCCCCGGTTTTATGCAGGTGCATGTTTTCCAGTTGCTGCAGGTTTAACTGTCTGCCGACTGCTGCCAGATCGATAGCCTGACCGCCCGCCATCCCCTTGGAGCCACTGGCTACTGCAAGAATATCGATCATGCGGATGCGTTGATCGGGTGCGACCCGGATCCCGGGATCATGAGAGAGGACGTGGAATGCAAGCGCCTGAAGTGCGTCACCAGCCAGGATGGCAGTGGCCTCGCCGAATACCTTGTGACAGGTGGGTTTGCCTCTCCGCAGGTCATCATCGTCCATGGCCGGAAGATCATCATGGATCAGGGAATAGGCGTGTATCATCTCGATGGCCACTGCCGGACCGTCCAGTTCCTCACAAGGTACGCCAAAGGCCTTGCCACTGGCGTAAACCAGAATCGGACGGATGCGCTTGCCATTACCCAGCACGGCATAACGCATGGCTTCATGCAGATGCCCGGGTTCCATCTTTGGGCCCGGCAACCAGTGGTCAAGCGCCGTCTCCACTCGATCCTGGTAGGCCTTGATGTGATTTCCGATGCTATCGGTTGACGACATGGTAATTACTCTTTCTGGTCCGTTTCCTTGAAGTCGGTGAGGACCTCAGCGCCATTTTCCTGCAGCAGTATCTGCACTTTTTGTTCGGCCTCGGTCAGGGCTTTCTGGCAGGCCCGGGTCAAAGTTATCCCTCGTTCAAAATTGCGGATCGATTCTTCGAGTCCCAGATCGCCGCGCTCCATCTGCTCGACTATGGCCTCGAGTTCCGCCAGGGTTTGTTCAAAGTTAAATTCCAGTTTCTTTTTCACCACGCTTGCAACTCCCGTGTCCAAACTCCTTGGAATGTTATCAAGAGAGCCGAGCTTAGGATAACTTTTTCTTACCGGTAATATTCAACACGA
>MGYR01000189.1:13388-16079 GCA_001801825.1 Gammaproteobacteria bacterium RIFCSPLOWO2_02_FULL_56_15
TAGGGTAAAACCGCCGGGGGCAGGCCGGGATGTGGCAGAATATCAGGACTCTTAGTACAAAGCTTTGCAACGACACGGTTCTGTTGTTATTTTCAGTACCCAGGGTATCCTTAGGGAAACAACTCCTTCAAAATATAATGTGAAGTTGACATGAGTGTCTTGCTGGAGTAGAGTCCTGATGAATTTAGACGTATTCTAAAATAGTTTATTTTATGATATAAATCAATTTGATAGGAGAAATATTATGTCGCTGAAAGATAGCAAGACGGAGCAGAATCTGAAAGATGCATTCGCCGGGGAATCCCAAGCCAACAGACGTTACCTGTACTTCGCCCAGAAAGCGGATGTGGAGGGTTTCAACGATGTCTCAGCGGTTTTCCGCTCCACGGCGGAGGGTGAAACGGGTCACGCCCATGGACATCTGGAATACCTCGAGGAAGTCGGGGATCCCGCTACGGGTAAACCCATCGGCACCACGTCGTTGAATCTCAAGGCCGCTATTGCAGGCGAGACCCACGAATACACCGACATGTATCCGGGTATGGCGAAGACCGCCCGAAAAGAAGGTTTTAATGAGATAGCTGACTGGTTTGAAACCCTGGCCAAGGCCGAGCGCTCCCATGCCAACCGGTTCCAGAAAGCGCTGGATGCCCTGGACAAGTAATCAGCGCTTACGCTACCAAGAAACGCACAGCCCCACCCGGAGCCGGTCTCGGAACCGGCTCCCATCGGGGCAGGGAGTGATGAGTCATGAGTAGCAATGAAGTGCGCGAAGGCAGCCTTGAGGCGCCTACCCGGCATCCGGTCAACTGGAAAGACCCCGAATATTACAACGAGGAATCGCTGTACCGGGAACTGGAACGAGTCTACAACATCTGTCATGGCTGTCGACGGTGTGTCAGTTTATGTCATGCCTTCCCCACCCTGTTTGACTTGGTGGATGAATCATCCACCATGGAAGTTGACGGTGTGTCCAGGGATGATTATTACAAGGTGGTGAATCAGTGCTATCTGTGTGACCTTTGCTATCTAACCAAGTGCCCCTATGTCCCGCCACATCCGTGGAATGTGGATTTCCCGCACCTCATGCTCCAGGCAAAGGCCATTCGTTACAAGAACGATGGTGCCCGTGTACGTGACCGTGTGTTGAGTTCCACGGATGCCGTTGGCAATATTGCCGGGATCCCAGTCATCGCGGATGTGGTCAATGCCACCAACCGGAACCGGGTCTTCCGGAGAGTGTTGGACAGTAGCTTCGGTGTCCATGCCGATGCGACCCTTCCTGAATTCCACAGCAGGACCCTGCGCAAGCGGCTCAGGAATCATGTGAGTGCCGGTAATCCCGTGGAAGGGTTGGAGGTCGATCTGCAGGGACGTGTCGCACTGTTCGCAACCTGTTATATCAACCGTAATAGTCCACAGGCGGGAAGAGACCTGGTCAGTGTGTTGGAACACAATGGCATACCCGTAAGACTCCCGGATAAAGAGCGTTGCTGTGGCATGCCGAAACTGGAACTGGGGGATCTGGAATCCGTGGAACGGGCCATGGAATTCAATATACCGCAACTGGTGCAGTTGGTGGATGAGGGCTGGGATCTGCTGGCGCCGGTGCCTTCCTGCGTATTGATGTTCAAGCAGGAACTGCCGCTGATGTTTCCCGACAACCAGGATGTTCAGAAGGTGAAAGCTGCGTTCTGTGACCCTTTTGAATATCTTTCCCTGTTGCACAGGGCCGGACGACTGAATACACAGTTCAGCAAACCCCTGGGGAAGATCGCCTACCATGTACCCTGCCACCAGCGGGTACAGAAGATTGGTCTCAAAACACTGGAAATACTGAAGCTCGTGCCGGGTACTGAGATCGACCTGATCGAACGCTGTTCCGGTCATGACGGCACCTACGCAGTGAAGAGTGAATTTCACGAAATCTCCATGAAGATCTGCCGGCCGGTCGTCAACAAGGTAAAGCAATCGAATGCCGATCATTACATCAGTGACTGCCCCATGGCTGGAACTCAAATCCAGAGCGGTATGGCGGATGGAACCCGGGTGGAATCGCCCTTCTCCCTGCTAAGATATGCTTATGGCCTGGAGCCGCAGGATTAGCAATGAAAAAATTTCGTCGCAGTGATTTGATCACACTGGAGGAATATTCCGAAAAGCGAAAGGAATTTCGCACCGAGGTGATGAAACACAAGCTGAACCGGCGCCTCGCCATCGGTCCTAATGTAACCCTGTGCTTCGAGGACCGGCTCACCATCCAGTACCAGATCCAGGAAATGCTGCGGATTGAAAAAACCTTTGAGGCCGAGGGTATCAATGACGAACTCAAAGTTTATAATCCGCTGATCCCCGACGGTTCCAACTGGAAGGCGACCATGATGGTGGAATTCGACGATGCCGCAGAGCGGGCGAAACAACTTGTCAGGCTGGTGGGAATCGAACATGCCGTCTGGATATGTGTCGCGGGTGAGGAAATGGTACGACCTATCGCCGATGAGGATCTGGAACGGACCACGGATGGCAAGACCTCCGCCGTGCATTTTCTCCGTTTTGAGCTGGGCCAGTCCATGATTAAGCGGCTCAAGGCCGGTGCAGAGCTGTCCGCAGGTATCGATCATCCCGACTACCTGCATACCGTCGTCAAGGTGCCCGAAAATATCAGGATTGCCTTGCTCGCAGACCTGGATT
>MGYR01000189.1:16103-16316 GCA_001801825.1 Gammaproteobacteria bacterium RIFCSPLOWO2_02_FULL_56_15
CTCAACCGGTTATTTTCGCTGTTGCAGAAAATAGCCAGGGCGACCTGAAGACATCTTCCCCGGAAATACGATCCGCCCTGCGTTGTAAGGTTTATATGTGGGAAGCGCTTGGAGTATGATCCATACCGATACCTATGGGCACTACCAACATGGATCTCGAGGTGAAGATTGAGTAACCGATACGACGCTGCTGATATCGAAGTTCTCACCGGT
>MGYR01000190.1:0-3028 GCA_001801825.1 Gammaproteobacteria bacterium RIFCSPLOWO2_02_FULL_56_15
CGGGCGTGATGTGTCGGCACGATCGGTCGCCATGGAATATCTGCGCATCATTGACGGCTTCGTGATCGACGAGGCGGACGCCGGGCTCGCCGAGGGCATTCGCGCCTCCGGCATTCAGGTGATAAGCGCAAGAACCATCATGCGCACGGTCGATGACCGCATTGCGCTTGCCCAGACCGTTCTGGACTTCGCCCAGTCCATTCGTGAAGCCAAGCTGCGCGAGGAAAAAGGGTAAATGCTCTGGAGGTGCTCCCCAATTCTCCCGCCGACGTGGAGATCGTGCATTTCATCACCACACAGGCCATATCCCACGTGGACGGCACGGCCTGCGCCTTCCCGGCCCAACGATGGTCGCGTACACGCGGTTTGATTCAGATCAAACCAGCATTTCTCCCCGTACTACAGAGTGCAGCACGAATTTCGAGAAACGGAAGGGTCTGATCTATGTCTGACCAACAAAAGCACAGGGTCGTTTACGTTTCTCACCCTGCGAGCGGCTTGGCTAGATCCAATTTTCCCCTGGTTTGTCATGTAGCCGGATCCAGGATCGTCAGGTCGCTTCCCTACTATATCCCCGAAGATGTCAAGCTCTATGAGATCAAGACGTCACGGGGTGTCTTCACGCGACCCAGAAAAGAAGTGCAGATGCCTTTGGCATATGCCTGGAAGCAGAGGGTTCACTCCGGGACGAGGGTTAGATACCCTCTATTGCGAGATGATTGGAGCCCCGACAATCCGAATCCGGCGAAGCGGGGTAGCAGCGGCTATTCCCGGATCAGTTGGGATCGAGCGCTCGACGTCGTCGTTGGCCAGATAAACCGAATTCGCGAGAAATACGGGTCGATGGAGCCCGTTCTGGTTCAAGCCGATGGCCACGGGCAGAGTGGATACCTGCAGTCCTTGCATTTTTGGGGGCACTATCTCTTCGACATGATCCACGAGCGCCTTGGATGGGGCTGGTGGACCCAGCAGGTGAGGAATCCCGATAGCTGGGAAGGATATTACTGGGGAGCCAAGCACGTCTGGGGATTCGATAGCACCCTCGGAGAGCCCCCTCAGGATGCGGTATGGGACGATGTGCTCGAGCATGCGGAAATGGTGATCTTCTCGGGCAATGATCCAGAGGCGACAGGCTTGGGCATGTCAGGATCGATCGCCTTGGAGATGCCCAAGTGGCTGAAACGAGCAGGTATCAAGATTGTTGCCATCTCGCCGGACCTTAATTATTCGGCAGCAGTGCAGGCGGACAAGTGGATCCCACTGAAGCCGAATACGGATTCGGCGCTGTATCTCGCGCTGGCGCACACATGGATCGTCGAGGGACTGTACGACAAGGACTACGTAAGAACGCACACGGTCGGCTTCGAGGAGTTCAAGCGCCACGTGATGGGCAAAGACGACGGCATCGCGAAGACACCTGCGTGGGCGGCGAAAATAACTGGCGTACCGTCACACACGATTCGGGCACTCGCCAGAGAATGGGCCAGCAAAAAGACAAGCGTGTCGGTCTACTTCGGGGGTCCGAAGGTCAGAGGGAGCCTATCGCATCTGGTCACACGGCTGGAGGCCTATGTATTGGCGATGCAGGGTATAGGCAGCCCAGGAAGACAGTTCCTGAGGACGGGGGCGCCGTCCTTCTACAAGAACGCATTGGCGCAGGTGCCTCGCTTTCCCGAGGTGGACAAGCATGGGATCGCCATGAATCCGATGATCGAGTATGCGATCGGGAAGGGACCGAAGTCACCGGTGTTCATCCCGAGAACGCTTGCCACTGAGGCGATTTTGTCCCCCTCCATACAATGGAGAGGTACGTCCGCCGCGTTGGCGAAGACGGAGGACCAGTTCAACCGCTACCGCTTCCCCCCGAATGATGATCATCCTGGCATTCGTATGGTGTGGAATGAGAATGGCAGTCAGCCGGGAAGCTGGGGCTACGGCTTTAAGTGGTTGGAGGCACTGCAAAGTTCAAAAATTGAATTTGTCCTTGGGGTTCATCCCTGGTTCGAAAACGACATCCCTTACTCGGATCTGATATTGCCTGCACAGACGCACTTTGAGCATCAGGATCTGATCGCGGTGCAAAGAAGCGATCTCCTGGCCATGTTCTACCAGGAACAAGCTATCGAGCCGGTGGGCGAATCGAAGAGTGACTTCGAGATACACAGGATGATCGGGCAGCGACTCGGATTGGACGAGGTGTTTCCGCCCGCTGACGAATGGTTGAGGTCGGCGTACGAGGGAACGCTAGCGTCGACAAAGCTTGGAATCACGTGGGAAGAGTTCAAGAAGAAGAAGTCCATTGTCTACGATTGCCCGACATGGGACGAATGGGTGGAAATCAAGAAGGAACATGGTTTCGGCCCGCATGATGGTGGGCTCCACGGGTTCTGGTCCGAGGCTGGCGGACTGGAAACGCCTTCGGGAAAAATTGAATTCGTGTCTTCCAGGATTGCGGCTCTTGATCCTGAGAATGCGGAAAGACCGCCCCTGGCGAAGTGGATAGCGCATTCCGAGTTGCAGGGCTCACGCAAGTCGCAAGAGTACCCGCTGTCAGTAGTGTCGAACCATCCAAGATTCAGGTTTCACGTACAGGGGGACGACATCGACTGGATCAAGGAGATAGGCAAAGTCCGCGGGCCGGACGGCTATATGTATGAACCGTGCTGGATCCATCCAAGCGACGCTGACGTCAGGGACATCTCGGATGGTGACGTCATCATGGTCCACAATGAGAGGGGCGCGGTGCTCGTCGGAGCTGTGGTGACAGAAAGAATTATTCCGGGCGCCGTGTCTATCGATCATGGCGCCAAGATCGACCTCGTCCAGCTGAAGGGCAAGCTCATCGATAGGGGCGGATGCATCAACCTGATAACGCCCTCGCCGCTGGAAAAATATGGAGTCGGAGAGGAGATTAAGATACCGGAAATGACCGTTAGCGGTTTTCTGGCGGAGGCTGTCAAAATAGACGTGTCGGAAATAGTGGCCAGTACAGGTGTAGGCCACGGATCGACGGTATCGGGCTGATGCT
>MGYR01000190.1:3040-4417 GCA_001801825.1 Gammaproteobacteria bacterium RIFCSPLOWO2_02_FULL_56_15
TTGACGCAGACAAGTGCACCGGCTGCAATCTGTGCATCATCGCGTGCAAGGACGAGCATGTAGCAAGCAGTTATTCACCGTGGACGAGGCCTCAGCCCGACACCGGCCATTTCTGGATCGACGTCCACTCAATGGAAAGAGGTCGGATACCCAGGGTCAGGATGACGTATCTGCCTCTTCTTTGCCAGCATTGTGCGAATGCCCCCTGCATCAAGGCGTGCCCCGAGGACGCCATCAAGAGGCGGGATGATGGTCTCGTATGGATAGACCCTGAGGAATGCACAGGCTGTGGGCTCTGCGAAGAGGCGTGTCCTTACGACGTCATCTATATGAACGGGGAACTTGGCATTGCACAGAAGTGCACGGGCTGCGCACACCGCGTCGACGAAGGAGCCTTACCCAGATGCGCCGAAGTCTGTCCGCACGACGCCATCGTCTTCGGCGACGAGGCAGACAGCGTCTTCAGTGAAGACGAACACGGTGCGACGCTGGAAGTCTATCACCCTGAGTACCAGGCTGAACCCAGGGTCTATTGGAAGGGTCTGCCGAAGCCATGGATCGCGGGTACGGTAGTGGACCCGGTTAGTGATGAGGTGATATCAGACGTGGCGATCACTTCGGTTGATCTCTTTGAGGATGGATCAGTCACCGCCCTATCGGATGAGTTCGGTGATTTCTGGATAAGGCGCATGGAGAAGGGCCGAAAGTACAGACTCGAGATTAGAAAGGAAGGCTACGAAGACTTCCTTGCGATCGTGACAACGGATGGTGACCAGGACCTGGGTAATGTCTGTCTGAAAAGGACACGATAGTGGGATCGAGATCCCTATTTCTTCTCCCAGGGTGCCGGCAGTACGCCTACAGCAGATTTTCCACCACCAGCCTGCGGATGGTGCGTATCGTATCGATGTCGGCCTCCAAATAGGCCTTCCTCAAAAAAGCGTTGTAGAATTCCTCGCTCGGCGCATCGCCGGTGCGCCGCAAGGTCTCGTACTCGAAACGCACAACGAGCTCATCGGCGCCGGGTTCCTCGATTGTCATCACAAGGCTCGACGCGGGCAATCCTCCCCCGGCCTCGGTCTCGTAGCGCACCTGCTTCATCGGATCGAGGGTGACCCGGTCCCTGACAGTCAGGCTGCCGAAATGCAATTCGCGCCTGAGCGTGCGTTCGGTACGCACCACGATCCTGCACTCGTCGAGGCCCAATACGAACGGCAGGGGATTTTCCGCGCGATAAACCAGGCCGCGCCAGAGCTGCTCCCGCGACAGGGGATCGATCAGCGGATTGAGCGGATCGTTAATCTGAATCAGATGACTGAATCTCATCGTGGCTGCCGGGCCGGGTATCCGAGCGAATGCCACCAAATCGGCACGATA
>MGYR01000190.1:4585-4691 GCA_001801825.1 Gammaproteobacteria bacterium RIFCSPLOWO2_02_FULL_56_15
GCCGCATTTTCATGAATGGTCCGAGGATGCGAAAAGCGCGCTCGCCGAGGTCATCTGGAAGACCGAGAACATCGAGCTGACCACGGTAGGCATCGATATCGGCAGC
>MGYR01000190.1:4706-5314 GCA_001801825.1 Gammaproteobacteria bacterium RIFCSPLOWO2_02_FULL_56_15
ATGTTCGCCAGGGTCCATCTGCAGCGCAAGGCCCAGCTGCTCTCGAGCCAGTTCGTGGTGGTGCGCCGCGAAATCCTCTGGCGCTCGCCCATCCTGCTCACGCCCTTTCTCGCCGATTACACCATTGACGCTGAACGGCTTCGCGTTTTCATCGACGACGCGTACCGCTCGGCAGGGCTGGCTCCGGCGGACATCGACAGCGGCGCGGTGATTCTGACGGGCGAGGCGATAAAGCGAAGGAACGCCCAGGCCATCGCGCAGATATTCGCCGCGGACGCAGGCAAGTTCGTATGCGCCTCGGCCGGGCATCACCTGGAATGCGTACTCGCAGCGCATGGCGCGGGCGCCACCGCCATCTCGAGACACACGCACAAGACCGTACTCAACGTGGACATGGGCGGCGGCACGACGAAATTTGCACTGATCAAGAACGGCGAAATCCGCAGCACCTGTGCAATCGCGGTGGGAGGACGTCTGATCGCCCAGGGCGATGACGGCACGCTCGCGCGAATCGAGGATTCCGCGCGGCGCGTGGCGCGCGCCCTCGGAATCGACTTGCGTCTGGGGCAACGGATCGATGAGGCCGACCTCGAACGCCTGGTCGGCGC
>MGYR01000191.1:0-23398 GCA_001801825.1 Gammaproteobacteria bacterium RIFCSPLOWO2_02_FULL_56_15
AGCGCTCCATTTCATTATGCGCTCGCGGCGCGCTCCACACGGCAGTGCGCGGCCGCTGAACTGCGGCGTTGAGCCTGTAGAAAAAAACCTGGCGCTTCTGATCTTTGCACGGATCAGACACAAAACAACCCTCGCCTGAAGGTGAGGGGTTTGTACAGTCGGCCGCAAGCCGACTGAAAAATCTCCCTTCGCCCTCTGGGACGACCCCAGGGATGGGGGAGGTAGGACGAAGTCCGGAACCAGAGTCGAGAAGGGCCGTGGTTGAGGGAAATGCCCTGATATACCGCTTTCCCTCACCCGCCACTGCGTGGCGGCCTCTCCCGGCGGGAGAGGCGAAATCGGCTCACGTTCGCTGCCATCACATTTCGCTTATCATCCTTCGCCTGAAGGCGAGGGGTTTACAGATCCCCTATGGGGACTCTAAAAACCTTTACCACCGATCCGTTCGGGTAAAGACCCGCGTCGGGCCGTGTCCCGGATTCCATAACCGGATTCGCTTGCGCTTCATGAAGGGGATGAGCGCCATCCCGGCGACAAACCCGCCGATGTGGGCGAACCACGCCACGCCCCCGCCGGAGGAGTCCGTGAGAGCGGAGCTGACCAACTGCATCGCGAACCAGAGCCCGAGCACCCAGGCGGCCGGCAGTTTCATCATGCTGAGATAAAATCCAAGCGGCACCAGCACCAGCACCCGGGCCTTCGGATACAGCAACACATACGCCCCCAGCACGCCCGAGATGGCGCCGCTCGCACCAATCATGGGAATATCGGAAGAAGGATTCTGCAAGGTCTGGCCGAGGGCCGCCGCGATCCCGCAGAGCAGATAGAAGATCACGAAGCGCACCCGCCCCAGGGCATCCTCGATGTTGTTGCCGAAGATCCAGAGATAGAGCATGTTCCCGGCGAGATGCATGAAGCCGCCGTGCATGAACATCGAGGTGAAGATCGTCAACCATGCCGGCAGGACATAGAGCTCCGGAGGCAGTTCCACCTGACCGGTCACGACCGAGGGGATGAGGCCCAGGCTGTAGACCACGACCTGCCCCCCGCGCGCGTCCAGCGAGGCCTGCCAGAGAAACACCAGCACGCAGAGCGCGATGATCGAGACGGTCAGCACCGGGGGGGTGCTGGTGGGGTTATCGTCATGCAGCGGGATCACGGGCGCTCAACCGATCAGGCGCGTCTGCGCCTCGCGGTATCTCGCGGCGGTATTGCGGATTACCTCTTCTGGAAGCGATGGCCCAGGCGGTTTCTTGTCCCAGTCGAGAGTCTCCAGGTAATCTCGCACATACTGTTTGTCGAAACTGGGTGGACTGATGCCGGTACGATAGGAATCGGCAGGCCAGAACCGGGACGAATCCGGCGTCAGTACCTCGTCGATCAGGTATAGTTCCCCCTGCGGGTCGGCGCCGAACTCAAACTTGGTATCCGCGATGATGATGCCCCGCCCCTTAGCATACTCCGCGGCGTCCCGATAGAGCCTGAGACTGACCTCGCGAACTTTTTCGGCCAGTGCCGGACCCAATAACCGTTTTGTGTCCGCGTAGCTGATATTTACATCATGTGCTCCGATCTCCGCCTTCGAAGAGGGGCTAAAGATCGCCTCCGGAAGTTGCTCAGCCTGTTGCAGTCCCGCGGGCAGGCGGATGCCGCAGATTGCCCCGTTGGCCTGGTAATCCTTCCATCCGGAACCGATGATGTATCCCCTGGCGATGGCCTCGACCGGCAGTGGTTTCATTTTTCTGACGATGATGGCGCGCCCCCGCACCTGTTCGAGTTCACTGCCCTGAAGGATGGACTCGAGTGCGATATCCGCAAGATGATTGGGAATGGTTGCGGCGGTACGGGCAAACCAGAAATTTGACAGGGCTGTCAGAACTGCCCCCTTCCCGGGGATCGGATTGGGCAGGATCACATCAAAGGCGGAAAGCCGATCCGTGGTAACGATCAGCAGGTGTTTGTCATCCACGGCATAGATATCACGAACCTTGCCGCTGGTAATCAGTTTCAGACTCTTCAAGTCCGAACGATAGAGTGCATCCTGTGTAGTATTCATCAGTTTTCTACCTGAAGGTAATGAGATCGGTTAGGCATCGGCCATGGTATTTTTGTTCACCTTTGCCCAACTGTCCCGCAGAGTCACAATCCGGTTGAATACCGGCCGTTCACGGTTCCAGTCATACCTGTCGGCCACAAAATAACCCAGACGTTCAAACTGGAAACGCGCTTCCGGCTCCGCGTGTCTCAGAGAAGGTTCAACCAGTGCTGTGGTGAGGATCTGCTCCGAATCCGGATTCAGCAGATCCAGCCAGTCGTCTTCACCGCGCTCCGGATTTGCTACGTTGAATAGCCGGTCATAAAGCCTGACTTCGGCTTGCAGCGAATGTTTTCCTGACACCCAGTGAATCGTTCCCTTCACCTTGCGGCCATCAGGCGCATTCCCACCCCTGCTCAGGGGGTCATAGGTGCAATGCAGTTCCAGTATTTCACCACTGCCTGGATCCTTCACAACTTCCCTGCAGGTGATGAAGTAAGCATAGCGCAGACGCACCTCCCTGCCTGGGGCAAGGCGGTAATACTTTGCCGGCGGTTCTTCCTGGAAATCATCCCGCTCGATATAGATGACACGGCCGAACGGGATCCTGCGAGCGCCCATGGCGGAATCCACCGGATGATTGACCGCGGAGATCTCTTCTTCCTGGTCTTCCGGGTAGTTCTCAATCACCACTTTCAGCGGTTGCAGTACCGCCATGACACGCGGGGCGCGGGGATCGAGATCCTCACGCAAACAGTTCTCCAGCAGGCTCATATCGATACGCGTATCGTTCTTGGTCACCCCGATGCGTTCACAAAAATCCCGAACCGATTCCGGGGTGAAACCGCGCCTGCGGATCCCGGAAATAGTAGGCATCCGCGGGTCATCCCACCCTCGTACATGTCCCTGATCGACCAGGGTGATCAATTTGCGTTTGCTCAATATGGTGTAGTCGAGGATCAAGCGGGCAAATTCGTACTGGTGCGGCCGGGATGGCGTATCCAGATTGTCCAGCACCCAGTCATAGAGCGGGCGGTGATCTTCGAATTCAAGCGTACAGATGGAATGGGTGATCTGCTCGATGGCATCGGAAAGACAATGGGTGAAATCGTACAGCGGATAGATCTTCCAGGTATCACCGGTGCGATGGTGGCTGGCCTTTCGGATCCGGTATATCACAGGATCCCGCATGTTGAGATTCGGGGAGGACATATCAATCCGGGCGCGCAATACGTGCTCCCCATCCTCAAACTCACCTGCCTTCATCCTCCCGAACAGTTCCAGGTTTTCCTCTACCGATCGACTGCAATAACGGCTTTCCCGGCCCGGTTCGGTCAGGCTACCACGGTGGCTGCGTATTTCCTCGGAGCTTAAGCTGTCCACATAGGCCTTCCCCTGCCGAATCAGGTCCGTAGCGTATTCATATAACTGTGGAAAATAATCCGAGGCATAGTACTCCCGCCCCTCCCAATCGAAGCCGAGCCAGCGGACATCGCGCTTGATGGCCTCGACGAATTCATCATTCTCTTTTTCCGGGTTGGTATCATCGAGACGGAGATTGCACTTTCCGCCGTAGTCACGTGCAATACCGAAGTTCAAACAGATGGACTTGGCATGACCAACGTGCAGATAGCCATTCGGCTCGGGCGGGAAACGGGTGTGTACCCGGCCATCGTTCCGCTTCTGCTTCAAATCCTCGTCAACTATCCTGCGGATAAAATCCACGGGGCGCCTTGATTCACTCTCATTCATGTATGCCAAATTCCAATCACTCTTTGATAGATACTTTATTCTTGACCCCACCGTTCTGGCGGGCGGCCTCCGGCAGATCTCCCGATAGACCCATGGCCTGGCGCATCAGCCAGTGTTTAAGAGGCGCGATTGAATCGGTAATATCCAGGCCGGCATTGCGCAGCATCGGTAGCGGGGGTGTCTGCTCCTCGAACAGATATTTAAACCCTTCCATGACCATCGACATGATCCTGTTTTCCAACCTGCGCCAGCGTTCATACCGCCTGAGGATATGAAGTCCACCGAGATCCTTGTTTTTCTCTCTTGCCGCATTCAGGACTTGTGCCAGACATGCGGCATCCAACATCCCCAGGTTCGCGCCCATACCTGCCAGAGGATGGATATTATGAGCCGCATCACCGATCAGGACAAACCGCTCGCGGCAATAATCTTCAGCCTCGATCCGTTGCAGCGGAAAAAGAGTCCGGGGACCGCTTTCCAGCGCCTCTCCCAGGCAGTGTTCCGATCTCTGCCCCAGCGCCCGGTGAAAGTTCTCCAGATTCATGGCATGAAGAAGCTCGGCATATTGGGTTGATGTGGACCAGACGATACCGCACTGCTCCGGCCCGGCCATGGGCAGTAAAGCAAGCGGGCCATCGGTGAGAAATCGCTGCCTGGCAACCTCACCGTGTCCGTCGGCGAACCGTGCAACACAGGCCAGCGCCGTCTGCCGGTAATCATTACGGCGAGTAACAATACCCGCCAGGTCACGGGTCAATGATGCCGCACCGTCCGCGGCGATGACCAGCCTGGCGCTGAAAATACGGTCAGCAGTCCGAACACCCAGGCTGTTTTTTTCCGGAACCAGGGCGGACACAGCTTGACCATGATGAATTTCGAGCGCCGGCAGACAGGCCAGGATGGGCTCGATCGTGGTCTGCAAAAGCCGCTGCTCTACGATATATCCGAGAGCCGGCTGATTGATGTCCTCACCATTGAAAAATATCTCCCCCTGACCGTTTTCATCCCAGACATGCATACGCCGGAAACAACCCACACGGTCTCCGGGAAGCCTGCTCCAAAGATCGATTGCAGCCAGGATATTACGAGAGGCAGGGCTGATGGCCAGGGCTCTCGAATCCGGATGGGCGGGCATTGTGACATTTATTTCTTCAGCTGCATCCAGCAGGATACATGTGATGTTCCTGCTGGCGAGTAACCCGGCCATGACCAGTCCCACGGGGCCCCCGCCTACGATGATGACCTCTGCGTCCATTTTCTGCTGCTAGATGACAATATCCCGGACCATGGCGGGTTGACGGCCATGGATGCCTGTTGCCCGGTGCACGAAGGCCTGTTGCAACGATGGAAACAGGTCCATCAGGATCATGCCGGCATTCCGCAGGAACACTTTGACCGGCTGCTGGTTGCAGAACAGCCAGGGTAAAAAGTCGGAGAAGCCGATCGCCCACTGTTGATCCGGCAACCTGGCGGCCAGGTATCTGTCCAGTAACCCACGGCTTCCAGGATCCCCCCCCGACTGCAACTGCCCACAAAGCAATTCGGTCAGTTCCGCCATGTCACGCAGGCACAGGTTCAGCCCCTGGGCGCCGTTGGGATGTAGCGCGTGGGCTGAGTCACCCAACAGCACGATTCGATCCCTGATCTGTTCTCTGGGTTTGATCATCCTGAGGGCATAGGATCGGCGTTTACCGACCCGGGCGAACCGGCCCAGCCGCCCACCCATACGTTCTTCCAGGTGTCTAAGCAGTGCAGCATCCTCCAGCATTGTATATTTTTCCGCCTCCTGCCTCGGGACCGTCAGCACCATGACATAGCGGTCGCCTCCCAGAGGTAACAGCGCCAGCGGGCCGGTGTCGGTGAAGCGTTCATAGGCCGTATCCGCCTGCGGCTTTTCCACTGTGACATTGGCCACTATGGCGGTTTGCAGGTAATCCTTTTCCTGCAGTGTGATCTCCAACAGGGAGCGCAAGGCTGATTGCGACCCATCCGCCACAACGAGCAGTCTTGCGGAAAGCCTTCGTGTTTCCTCACCCTGGGTGCAAACGACCTCCACCTGCCCACGCTCGTTCGTTACCGAACAGACCGTATACGGGCGGAAAACATCGACCCCCTCTGCCTGGCGCAGGTTACTCAGCAGGGTATTTCCCAGTTCCCTGGCGATAACCACATAACCTAATGCATCAAACCCCAGCTCGCGGGCATTGAACCTCACACACCCGGGATTGCCGCGATCCGTAACATGAATATGCCGGACAGGTCTCGCATTTTTCTCCACAACATCGTTCCAGAGTCCGAGGACCGTAAGTATCCTGCGGGAGGAAAGCGACAGGGTGATCCCCCGATCATCAAAGCTGGGATGCAGATCCGTGCCGGGTGGTGTGGACTCGATGACCGCTATCCTTGCTGGTGAACGTTTCGCCAATGCGCAAGCAAGGGTGGCGCCAACCATCCCGGCGCCCGTGATTATCACATCGTAATCAGGCATGATCGCAGCAGTCCTCAGCGCCTGGCGCACAAGCCTGTCATGACATCAGACGCTCGATCTCGGCGACGCCCTTGGGTATATGTTTACTCAATACGTCATGCCCGGTGGGGGTAACCAGGACATCATCCTCTATCCTGATCCCGATATTCCACCATTTCTTCGCCAATCCTCTTCCGGGCGGAAAATACAGCCCGGGTTCCACCGTGAGGATCATGCCCACATCCAGCATGCGCCATTCGCCATCCAGCTTGTAATCACCGACATCATGCACATCCATGCCCAACCAGTGTCCGGTCCGGTGCATGTAATAGCGGCTATAGGCCTGGTCGCTGATCAGTTTTTTCCTCGTCCCCCGCAGAATGCCCAATTCCAGCAACCCGTCAGTGAGGACTTCAATTGCCGTGTCGTGCGGATCATTCCAGTGATTTCCCGGTTTCACCTGTTCAATGGCTGCCAACTGGGCGGACAGCACCAATTCATAGATCAACTCCTGTTCACGGCTGAACTCACCGCTGACCGGGAAACTGCGCGTAATGTCACTAGCATAAAAGTCGTATTCAGCACCAGCGTCGATTAGCAGAATATCGCCCGCCCGCAGTTCATCCCTGTTTTCAGTGTAATGCAGGATGCAACTGTTCGCTCCACTGCCAACGATGGGAGGATAGGCAGGGCTGCGCGCACCGTGGCGCATGAACTCATGCAACAGTTCTGCTTCGATCTGGTACTCCGTCATACCCGGCCGGCAAACCTCCATGGCGCGCTGGTGTCCCAGACCGGAAATCCAGACCGCCTGCCTGATGGCCGTGATTTCCTGCCGGCTTTTGTATAGCCGCATCTCATGCAGAATATGAGTCAGGGAAATAAACTCATCCGGAGCATGGACGCCGCTCCTGGACATATCCCTCACTTGTTTTACCCAGCCGACCACGCGTTGATCATAGGCCTGATCGTTACCCATCGTATAAAAAATCCTTTCCCTACCTTCCAGCAGACCGGGCAGGATGTCATCCAGATCATCAATAGGGAAAGCATCGTCCGCGCCATACAGATCACAGGCGCCCTCCAGGCCGGTACGCCGGCCATGCCAGGTCTCCATCTTGGCATCCTTCTCGCGGCAAAAGAGTACGAATTCACCGCTGATTCTTCCAGGTATCAATACTGCCACAGCAGTTGGTTCCTGGTAACCTGTAAGGTAGTAAAAATCACTGTCAGGCCGGAAAGGGAATTCCACATCCCGGTTTCGGATGTGTACCGATGCCGTAGGAATGATGGCGATGGATTCATCACCCATCATGTCCATCAAGCGCTTTCTGCGACGGGGAAACTCTTTCTCGTTCATCAATGAAATGCCTCTTGGCTGCCTGTGTCTTGCAGGCCGGTTGCGGATACGGTTGACCCTAATCAGCCACCGCTCTATATTGATAGGCAATGATACAAGAGCTTTGCTTCAATTCATAACCGTTAAGCGGCAACCGCTATGATCGATAAACATATAGAAAACATTGATCTGATTTCTCTTGAAGCGAGGGTGGATCAACTCATCCGAACTGTTAATCAGTTACAGCAGGAAAATTCGGCTTTGCGCAACCAGCAGGACAGTCTGGTAACTGAACGCGCAGCCTTGATTGAAAAGACTGAACTCGCCAGAGCAAGGATTGAATCAATGATTACCCGACTGCGAGCTATGGAAACCCGTTCATGACTGAAGAAGCAAAACCTATCAATATTACTATATTTGACAAGGAATACCTGGTCACCTGTAAGGACGACGAACGGGAACAGTTGCACACAGCCGTAGCCTTCCTGAACGACAAATTACTGGAATTGAAACGCGGTGGGAAGGTCATCGGAGCGGAAAGAATCGCTATGATCACCGCGCTGAATCTTACCCACGAATTACTGGCGTACAAACGGGAAAAAACGTTCTATAATGAATCCATAGATGAGTCAATCAGGAGACTGAACAACAAAATCGACACGGTCCTGGAAAAGGGCAAGGCAGTGCAAACGTAGGGCGATCAATACTCCTGCGGATACCGGGTTTCAAGTATGGGTATCTTCTGTGGTGTACGTGTATAGACTGGCAAAACTTGAGCCTATTTTAATTGCCAGGGAGCTAAACCGTGATGTTGTGTGCATACCTGGTTTACCGGGGAGCCTGATACATCACCTGCTGTTCCCACTTGAACAACATGGTTCAAGTTAAGATGTCTTTACGGCGCCACGGTTGATACCCTCTTTCATTCTTTCCTGCTCCATCACCTATGCCTCAGCAAAAGTCTGGATTTAACACGCTGACTTGTTCATACTGCCGACGGCCTGGAAATCTCATCTCTGCCACCGTACCGGTGAGCGTAACTACCTCATGACGCAAGATAAGAAAAAACAGCAAGTTGCGGAGGCCGCCCTGGATTACCTGGTGGACGATGCCGTGATCGGGATCGGGACTGGGAGTACAGTCAACTTTTTCATAGAAAGGCTCGCACGAGTCAAGCATCGAATCGACGGAACGGTCGCCAGCTCCAGTGCCACTGAAACACTTCTGAAAAAATACAACATCCCCGTATACAATCTGAATAGCGTTAATGATTTGGCAGTCTATATCGATGGTGCGGATGAAGCTACCCGCCATCGTCAACTGATCAAGGGGGGTGGCGCCGCACTCACACGGGAAAAAATCGTGGCGGCAGCCAGCAGAAAATTCATTTGTATCATCGACGAGGGCAAGCTGTCGCCAAGACTGGGATCTTTTCCTCTTCCCGTGGAAGTGATACCCATGGCGCGGAGTTTCGTCGCCCGCGAGATAGTCAAACTCGGAGGCCAGCCGGTATGGCGGGAAGGCACAGTCACAGACAACGGCAACCTGATACTGGATGTACAAGGGCTTGATATCCTGAATCCCGTGGAACTGGAGCAGCGCCTCAATAACATTCCAGGGGCGGTCTGCAACGGACTCTTCGCCATGAACCCAGCGGATGTCCTGTTGGTAGGGGCGGAGCATGGGGTATCTATTATCAAATAAGCGGTCCCCATAAATATAAGAAAAACTTCAAAAAATATATTGTCTTACGCCAGACTCATGAGTAGTATTTGCATAAGTTAGATATAGTCAGTCAGATAACATGATCAAACCCAATCACACTGTGTAGCGTATAACGAGGCAGAAATATGATTTTTTACATCGTCTACGTACTTTCCATCGTTGTACTGATACTTCACTTCACAGGATTTCTGTTGCGCAGGAACATAGAGTGGCTGGTTCTGGCCGCTGCTGTCGCTCTCTTCGCCGTCAACATCCTCGATTATCTTAAGATTATCTAGCCTTGGCTGGATGATCGGTCTCCTGCAGCGGGTCGGCAATGCCCGCGTGGAAATAAACTCACAGATCATCGCCCAGATTGGGACCGGTCTGCTGGTCCTGATCGGTGTCGAGAAAGAAGATACCGAGACAAATGCCGACCGCCTCCTCGGGCGATTACTCGGTTACCGCGTCTTTCCGGACACTGAGGGAAGAATGAACCGGAGTCTGGAAGACATCCAGGGTGGTTTGCTGCTCGTTCCTCAATTCACCCTTGCCGCTGAAACCCGCAAGGGTACCCGCCCCGGTTTCAGCCGT
This sequence comes from Gammaproteobacteria bacterium RIFCSPLOWO2_02_FULL_56_15, assembly GCA_001801825.1. Classification (GTDB taxonomy): domain Bacteria; phylum Pseudomonadota; class Gammaproteobacteria; order Eutrophobiales; family Eutrophobiaceae; genus 2-02-FULL-56-15. The sequence continues at coordinate 9,892 of MGYR01000191.1, forward strand.
GCGGCAGCCCCCGATCTTGGGGCCCGCATGTTTAGCTATCTTCTGAATCGGGCCTATGCCCGCTATCCTGGAACTGCGGCAGGGCATTTCGGGGCCGCTATGCAGGTGACCCTCACCAATGATGGACCGGTAAGCTTCTGGCTGCAGGTATGACAAGGCGTTGATTCGCGTATCCCCAATCAACCACGGTACCAGTCCCGGGGCTGCAGAAAATGTTCATACAGCCGGGCTTCCTCCGTACCAGGCTCGGGCCGCCAGTTGTATTGCCAGCGGACCATGGGCGGTATGGACATAAGAATGGATTCCGTACGGCCTCCGGATTGCAGACCGAAAAGCGTCCCGCGATCATAGATCAGATTGAATTCCACATAACGTCCCCGGCGGTATAGCTGGAATTGCCGCTGCCGTTCCGTATAGGGGACATCCTTACGCCTTTCCACAATAGGCCGATAGGCAGGGAGGTAGTGATCCCCGACACTCCGCATGAACTCGAAGCATCTGGTAAAGCCCCATGCATCGAGATCATCGAAGAACAATCCACCGACGCCACGCGGTTCACGACGATGTTTGATGTAAAAATATTCATCACACCATTTTTTGTACCTTTGATAAACCTCCTCGCCAAATCCCTCACAGGCTGCCGAGGCAGTACGATGCCAATGCTCCGCATCCTCATCAAAACCGTAATAAGGTGTCAGATCAAAACCGCCGCCAAACCACCACACCGGATCCGCGCCGGATTTTTCCGCGAGTAAAAACCTCACATTCATATGCGATGTGGGCACATAGGGATTCCTGGGATGCGTGACCAGCGAGACCCCCATCGCCTCATAAGCCCTTCCCGCCAGTTCCGGACGTCCTGCAGCAGCGGAGGCCGGGAGTTGCATGCCATAAACGTGAGAGAGCCCGATACCGGCCTGTTCAAAAACATCCCCATTCTGCAGGATCCGGGTCCGGCCACCCCCTCCTGCATCCCGCTGCCACTCATCCTCCTGAAACTCCGCACCACCGTCCACCAGGGCGATAGCCTGTGTGATGCGATCCTGGAGGGATTGCAGATACTCCCGCACAGCCTTGGTGTCTACCGTATTCATACGAAAAGTATATCTGTATTTGTCTTTCCACATATTTTAAACTGCCCCTCTCTCAATCTGTACCGGCATTTTCCGCCGGTAAACCAGCGGAACAAACCCATGTCTGATAGCAGAAAGGCAACGGTCACCAGGGAGACCAAGGAAACCAGCATCAGGATCTCCATTAACCTCGATGGTTCCGGTATCTCCGATCTTGCTTTAGGAATCCCCTTTCTCGAACACATGCTTAATCAGGTTGCCCGACACGGGGTAATGGATCTGGATATCAAAGCCGTGGGCGACCTTAAGATAGATGCGCATCACACAGTGGAGGATATCGGGATCACACTGGGCCAGGCCTTTAGTCAGGCGCTGGGCGACAAACATGGCATCCGCCGCTACGGTCATGCCTACGTGCCGTTGGATGAGGCTTTGTCGCGAGTGGTGCTCGATTGTTCAGGTCGTCCCGGCCTCGAATATCAGGTCAGCTATCCGCGCGCGCGTGTCGGTGAATTCGACATAGACCTGATTGCGGAATTCTTTCAGGGCTTCGTCAATCATGCCGGGGTCAGCCTGCACATCGATACCCTGCGCGGGCGCAATACCCATCACATCGCCGAAACGATCTTCAAGGCCTTCGGTCGAGCCCTGCGCCTGGCGGTGGAACTGGACCCGAGGATGCAGGGAGTTCTGCCATCCACCAAGGGCGCACTATAAATAGCCGTAAAAAAAAAGCCAGTTGCACCTGCAACCGGCTTTTTAAATACACGTATGATCGTGTCAGGCGATAGCGTCCTTCAGCGCCTTCAGGGCAACAGCGCGGACACTGGAAAAAGCAGGTTTGGCCTTGATCATGATCTCCTCACCCGTAAACGGATTCACACCCTTGCGGGCCTTGCGGGCTGGCTTGATCACACGGCGCAGCTTGATGCCAAGGGAAGGGATGGTAAATTCTCCAGAACCGTTCTTCTTGAGGTGTCGCGTTGCCAGTACTGAAAGTGATTCCATAACCGCAGCAACGTCCTTTCTGGTAAGTCCGGTATCCTCGGCGAGAGTGCTCAGGATCTGGGATTTGGTTTGCTTCTCAGCAATGGGTGATGTTTTTTTTGCCATATTGACTCCTAGTTGAAAGACCGCTATTAGAACTACTTGTTATTTTCCGGGACAATACCGTACGTTCGATCAGACCAATGGATACTCCGGTCCCCGGTTCCTTTGCTCAGGATATGCGAATTATCCTATGTAAAACGCAGAAATGCTAACACCAATTGCATAGCACCCCTGAAAAATCACGGTTTTCTGACATGACCGCTACGTTCACGGGCAATTGCTCGGTAACCGATATCCTTACGATAGTGCATCCCCTTAAAATGGATTCGTGAAACGGCGTGATAGGCCGAGGCTTGTGCCTGGCTCACATCCGCTCCCAGTGCGGTTACACAAAGCACTCTTCCTCCCGCAGTGATGAAGTGATCACCATCCATCGCGGTTCCGGAATGGAACACCTTGGCCTCCCTGTCGGGAATGCGGTCCAGACCATGGATGATTTCCCCCTTGCCGGAGGAAGCGGGATACGCTGCGGAAGTGAGCACCACACCGACAGCCGCTCTCTCATCCCAAGCAACTTTCACCTGATCCAGGCGTCCGTGGACGCCCTGCAAGCATAGCTCAACAATGTCACTTTTCATCCTGAATATGATCGGTTGGGTTTCCGGATCGCCGAACCGGCAATTGAACTCCAGCACTTTCGGGATCCCGTCCGCTGTCAGCATGATCCCGGCGTAAAGGAACCCGGTATAGGTCCTGCCTTCGGCCTTCATGCCGGCCACAGTAGGCTCGATCACTTCACGCAGGATTTGCCGGTGAATCTCCGGGGTGACCACCGGTGCAGGTGAATAGGCGCCCATACCCCCGGTATTGGGCCCTCGATCCCCATCATCCCTGGCCTTGTGATCCTGGGAACTGGCCAATGGAAGGATATTCTGGCCATCGCACATTACAATAAAACTGGCCTCCTCTCCCTGCAGAAACTCCTCGATCACCACACGGCTGCCCGCCGCACCGAAGCGGTTTCCCGACAACATATCACTGACAACCTGCTCGGCTTCCTCCAGGGATTCGGCGATGATCACCCCCTTGCCTGCGGCCAGACCATCCGCCTTTACCACCAAGGGCAGCGGTCTCCCCCTGAGGTAATCCAGAGCAGGATCGATCTCTGTGAAACTTTCATAGTCCGCGGTAGGGATCCCATGCCGCTTGAGAAAAGCCTTGGTGAAGAATTTTGATCCTTCCAGGATCGCCGCAGCCTGTGTGGGTCCGAAGCAGGCGAGTCCCGCATCGGTAAAACTATCCACGATACCTGCAACCAGCGGTGCTTCAGGGCCGGGGATGGTGAGATCAATCGCATTCCGAAGCGCAAACTGCCGGAGTGTATCGATATCCTCAGCTGGAATAGCAACATTCCGCACACCGGATTCACCGGCAGTGCCCGCATTACCCGGCGCAACAAACACCTGTTTCACGCGGGGTGAAGCTGCCGCTTTCCAGGCCAATGCATGTTCCCGGCCCCCGGAACCTACAATCAGGACCTTCATACGCTAGTGCCTGAAATGCCTCATGCCGGTGAAGACCATGGCCATCCCATGCTCATCCGCGGCGGCGATCACTGCTTGATCCCGCAACGATCCCCCCGGTTGTATCACCGCGATAATCCCGGCGGCGGCAGCGGCATCGAGTCCATCGCGGAATGGAAAAAAGGCGTCTGAGGCCATCACCGAATCCTTGACTTCAAGACCCTCATCGGCTGCCTTGATGCCGGCGATCCTGGCACTGTACACCCGGCTCATTTGTCCTGCGCCGATGCCGATGGTCTGTTGATTCCTGGCATACACAATCGCGTTGGATTTGACATACTTGACCACGCGCCAGGCAAAAAGCAGATCATCAAGTTCCTGATCGGTGGGTTGGCGACGGGTAACCACCTTGAGTTCCCTGGGGTTGACCTTTCCCTCATCACTGTCCTGGATCAGGAGCCCGCCACTGACCCGCTTCAATTCCAGACGGCCGGCAGGCTTGTCCCGGTAACCACATTCAAGCAGGCGTACCCCTTCTTTGGCGGCCGCCTCTCTCCGCGCCACCTCCTCGATTTTCGGTGCGACGATCACTTCCACAAACTGTTTTCCATAGATACTGCGGAGTGTGGCCGCATCCAGATCCCTGTTGAAGGCAATAATCCCGCCGTAGGCGGAGGTGGGATCGGTTTGATATGCCTTCTCGTAAGCACTGCAGATGTCTTCCGCCGTTGCCACACCGCAGGGATTTGCATGTTTCACGATCACGCAGGCCGGTTCGGAAAAGCCTAATACGCATTCCAGGGCGGCATCGGTGTCGGCGATATTGTTGTAAGACAATTCCTTGCCCTGCAGTTGGCGGGAAGCGGCCAAGGTGCCGTCAGCCGCGTTGCGTTCACGAAAGAATGCCGCAGTCTGGTGGGGATTTTCCCCATAGCGCAGTTCCTGGATCTTGTGGAATTGCACCGTATAGGTTTCCGGGTAATTCTCTCCCTTTCCCTGTTTCCCATAACTGCCCAGATAATTGGATACCACGGCGTCATAGTTGGCGGTGTGGGCAAACACCTTTTTCGCCAGTCTGAAACGCGTGGCATCGCTCAAACTGTTATTGTGTTCCCCCAGTTCCCGCAATACAGCCTGGTAATCTTCCGCATCAATAATGACCCCCACCCAGGCATGATTCTTGGCCGCAGAACGCAGCATTGCCGGACCTCCGATATCAATATTCTCGATCGCTTCGTCCAGGGAACATCCTGGATGACTGACCGTCTCCTCGAAGGGATAGAGATTGACTACCACGAGATCGATAGGCCTGATCCCCAGTTCCGTCATCACCCCACCATCCTTGTCCCTGCGTCCCAGCAGTCCGCCATGGATCTTTGGATGCAAAGTCTTAACCCGACCATCCATGATCTCCGGGAAACCGGTAAAGTCCGATACATCGATGACCTTTACACCATTATCCGCCAACAACCTGGCTGTACCGCCGGTGGAGATGATTTCGATACCCAGTTCAGCCAGACCCTTGCAAAAAACCAGAATACCGGATTTATCAGAAACACTGACGAGTGCGCGTTTGACTGCTACCATAGGGTTGTTCTCACATCAGGGATTATCAGCTGTTCATCCATTGATTGCGGATACCGGGATCCCTGCCGGTCGCATTGTTTTCAGGTCTCCAGCCCGTATTTCTTCAACCGCGAACGCAGCGTGCCACGGTTCATGCCCAGCACCTGGGCTGCCTTGCTCAGGTTACCACGGGTGTTCTTCAGTATTGTTTCTAGCAGGGGTTTCTCCACCTGGGAGATGAATAATTCGTAAAGATCGGTGGCATCATGCCCGTCGAGGTCACTGAAATATTGCTCTACGGCGTCTCTGACTTTTTCGCTGAGGCACTGTGAATGCCTGTGGCCCGTACTGGCTTCGGATTCCTTTTTACCAGACGTAATCATGCGGCCATGCGCCCCGAATAAATCGATTGGAAGAGATCCGTGAAGAGATTCAGCTGAATGTCAGCACGCTCCGCCTGGTGGATGCGTGCCAATAAAACAGCCTGAGCGTGAGGCCTGCCCAGGTACCAGCCGATATGCTTCCTGGCGACCCTGACACCACTGTACTCACCGTAGAAGGCATGAATGTCACACAGATGATCCAGCATGTAATGCAATTTTTCGCGGTTACTGAGCGGGACTGGATAAGTTCCGTGGGTGAGGTAGTGTGCAATCTCACGGAACAACCAAGGCTTGCCGCAGGCCGCCCGGCCGATCATCAAGCCATCCGCTCCGGTTTCCGCGAGAACGGCAGCGGCGGTTTCGGGTGAATCGATATCCCCATTGGCGATCACGGGTATGGATACGGACTCTTTCACCTTCCTGGTCGTTTGGTGTTCCGCGCGACCTTGGAATCCACAGGCCCGGGTTCGACCGTGTATGGTAATCGCCTGAATACCGGCCGCTTCGGCAATACCTGCAATCCTGTCGGCATTTTTTCTCTCGGGGACCAGTCCCGTACGCATTTTCAAAGTGACCGGGACGGACACCGCCTCCACAACTCTGGTGAGTATCCGGCCTGCCAGCCGCTCATCGCCAAGCAATGCAGAACCCGCAGCAACTCTACACACCTTTCTGGCAGGACAACCCATATTGATATCGATAATCTGCGCCCCCAGGTCAACAGCGTGCCGTGCCGCGTCCGCCATGCGTGTCGGATCGGCACCGGCAATCTGTACCGTTCTTGGCGCCAGCTCATCTTTGAGCTCGAGTCTTCGACGGGTCTTTCCGCTGATCCACAGCTCCGGTTTCGCGAGTGTCATCTCGGTAGCCGCCAGGGAGGCGCCAAAAACACGGCATAAACGTCGGAAGGGTCGATCGGTAATACCCGCCATCGGCGCCAGCAATAGCTTATTTTGTAGACTGATAGACCCGATATTCATTCGTTAGCTTATTGCACCGCTTCTTGTTGAACGAGCGGTTCGCTATAGGGAGATGTCAATAATAACGGGGTTCAGATGAAGAAGAAAGTGGTTAATTGTAACCGAAAAGAGAACCTTCAATACTAAAAAAAAGCGAATTCAAAACTGACCGCCAAAGCCGTGGCGCCCGTGACTTCCAGCACGAAATGTACCGGTTTCTGCGGCGCCATACCGGCATCGATATCGAAACTCTCGTCCAGATACTCATCCGGGTGAAAATCCCGGTAGGCAACCTGCCGCCCGTTGGTATTAAACAACAACAACCGGATCCCAGGAAAAGGCTGTATCTGTCCGGATTCATTACTCATGGTTGCGTTGACCAGCAACGCATTTTCATACCGGGGATGGTCCCGAACATCCCGGTTGAGCAGCCTTATGGCATCGATATCCCGTTTCCTGTAGACACTGCACTCCAGCCTTTCACATAACTCCCTGAGCCTGGGTACAAGTTCCGGATAACGGGTCAGCACCAGATCCCGGTTGAACCAGGCAAGCTGCCCTACGACCACCATTACCAGCAGTATGACACCTGCAGTCCAGAGCAACCGGCTGATAGCACTCCGACGGCGTGGGGGGTCGTTCTGGAGTATTCCCGGTATTTCAAACTCCGGCTCGGGAAAGTCGTCCCTATTAGACGGTGCATCGGCTCCGGTCTTCGGATCCTGGATGTGAATCTGCGGGGCAACAGCACCGGATCGCAGCGATGGAACCGGATCTGTTGCTGCGATTGCCGATGGGTGGTCCCGCAGACGCGGTATTGCATCGAATTGTCTGCCACAGAAACCACAAATCACTTGGCCGCCCGCCGTGGAGATCTGCGCCGCTTTGATATGAAACTGCCGATGGCAAGCTGGACAATCTGTGTACATGCACTATAGGCCTTGATGAAACAGCGCTCTATTCAACGGCATCAGCCCACTCCAGTCAACCAACCAGGTCCCGGCGGATACCCTGTAATAGCGCCCACTCATTGCCGTAGCATGGTTCAAGAAATTCAAACCACTTTGCATAAGCCTCCTGGCAGGGTTCGACCTGAACGGCAAGAATACCCGATAGCAGGAGTTGTCCCTGGTCGCTGATGCTTTGGCAAAACTTCGGCGCCAGCTCAATCAGTGGATTTAAAAGGATATTGGCGACCAGGAGGTCCGCCTTGGGCAACTCGATATCGCCAGGCAGACCGGTCGACAGCCTGTCCTCCAAGCCGTTACGCCTCGCATTGTCGCGTGTCGCCTGGACTGCCTGCGGGTCAATATCCACTGCATATACATGGTCTGCCCCCAGCCGTGCGGCGGCGAGCGCCAGGATGCCGGATCCGCAACCGTAATCGATTACGACCCTGCCGCCGAGATCTCTTGCCGCAAGCCACTCCAGGCACAATGAGGTAGTCTGGTGTGTACCCGTCCCAAACGCCAGTCCCGGGTCCAGGATCAGGGCGCAGGGATGTCCCGGCTCCGGAGCAATCCAACTCGGAGTCACCAGCAACCTGCCGGCAAAGAGCAAGGGGTTGACCCCCTCTTTGTATACCTCGGACCATTCCTGGTCATCCAGAAACTCAATCCGGTGTCCGTGGATATTTTCCGTACCGATTCGGTTCCGGAGACAGGCCAGCAGGATATCCACATCGGTCTCCCGGTCGAACAGTGCAGAAACGGAGGTATCCCGCCAGAAAACCGGATCCCCACCGATACCCCCGAAGAGTTGCTCCTCCGATACCTGATCCAGGCTGGTGGATAGCGCGGAAAAGGCTTCCAGCAAGTCCACCAGGGGATCGACTTTATCCGCCCCGGTAAGCAACGTAAGCTTCAGCCAGGGCATATTGTCACCCACTGCCGCAAGTACCTCGACCGGCCGATCAGTGGAGTCAGCCGGGACATGCCCTATTTCGTCCCCAGCTTGTTTTCCAGGTAATGGACATCGGTCCCACCGGCCTTGAACGCAGCATCCTTAACCAGACGCTGATGCAGGGGAATATTGGTCTTGATACCTTCGATAATGATCTCCGACAGCGCCATGGACATCCGCCGCAGTGCCATTTCCCGGTTTTCGGCATGGGCAATCAGTTTTCCAATCATGGAATCATAGTATGGTGGGACCCGGTATCCCTGGTACATATGTGTATCCACTCGGATACCTGGCCCTCCCGGGGGATGGTAATGCTCGATGACACCCGGAGAAGGCATGAAGGTTTCCGGGTCCTCGGCGTTGATCCGGCATTCAATTGCATGGCCATTGATGGTGATATCCTTTTGCCGGAAGGACAATTCTGAACCGGAAGCCACCTGTAATTGCTCCCGTACGATATCAATCCCCGTGATCATTTCCGTCACGGTGTGTTCCACCTGAATCCGGGTATTCATCTCGATGAAATAAAATTCCCCCTTCTCGAACAGGAATTCAAAGGTCCCTGCGCCCCGATATCCGATCTCCCGACAGGCGTTTACACATAATTCACCGATGGTTTTCCGCAGTTTCTCGGAGATTCCAGGCGCGGGCGCCTCCTCGATGATCTTCTGATGTCGCCGTTGCATGGAACAATCCCGGTCGCCCAGGTACACCGCGTTACCCTTCTCATCCGCCAGCACCTGGATCTCTATGTGCCGCGGATGCTCGAGGAATTTCTCCATGTAGATGGCATCATCCCCAAAGGCCGCAGCTGCCTCCGACCGGGTCAGTGAAACCGCATTTTTCAGGGCGGCCTCGCTGTGGACTATACGCATACCCCGGCCGCCACCGCCTGCGGCAGCCTTGATGATCAGGGGATAACCAATGTCCCGTGCAATGCGGGCTGTGTCCTCGGGATTATCCTCGCTCAGGCGACCGGAACCCCGGATACAGGGTACGCCGGTCTTTTGCATGGTTTCGATCGCGGTGATCTTATTCCCCATAAGCCGGATGGTTTCCGCGCGGGGCCCGATGAAGACAAATCCGCTTTGTTCCACACGCTCGGCGAAATCCGCATTCTCCGCGAGAAATCCGTAACCTGGATGAATGGCCACCGCATCGGTCACTTCGGCGGCGCTGATCACCGCCGGGATGTTCAGGTAACTGTCCGCGGAGGCCGCGGGCCCGATACAGACGGCTTCGTCCGCCAGCAACACATGTTTCTGCTCACGGTCTGCTTCGGAAAACACGGCGACGGTCCTGATCCCCAGTTCGTGACAGGCCCTTAATATGCGCAGGGCGATTTCACCACGGTTGGCTATTACAACTTTCTCAAGCATATCTCAGGACCGGTAGATCTACAGAATGAAGTTCCTGCGCAGGGAGGAGGTTCACCTGCAGGGACGAAGGCATATCGATGCCCCTGACATCCATGCCAATGCCGTGGAGTGCCGTTACTCCTCCCGGATAACAAACATCGGCTGCCCGTATTCCACGGGGTCGCCGTTTTCCACCATGATCCTGGCAATGACACCGCTGGTGTCGGCCTCCACCTGATTCATGATCTTCATGGCCTCGATGATACAGAGTACATCTCCCTTAACGACTTTGCCCCCCCGCTCCACGAAGGGCGGTTTCCCCGGGGACTGTGACTCATAGAAGATCCCGACCATAGGCGACTTCACCACATGACCTTCGGTTTCATGCTCCGCGCGTCCACCGTCGGCAGTAACCGGGATCCCCTGACCGGACGCTATCGCAGCCCGTGAGGGGTCGGTTACATGCACTACAGTTTCCATGGCGGCCGGCGGCACGGAACTGTGCCGGCTGATCCGCACAGATTCCTCGCCCTCGTGTATTTCGATTTCAGCGATACCGGATTCCTCCAGCATCTCGATGAGTTTTTTTACTTTACGTATATCCATGGTGAGTATGTCAGGATTGCAGTTGCTTCAGTATTGCCCTGAATGCCAGCAAATAACCCTCAGGCCCAAGCCCGCTGATCACGCCCCGGGCGATATCCGACAGATAGGATTCCCGGCGAAAGGCCTCCCGGGCGAATATGTTGGACAGATGTACCTCTATAAACGGGATGGCAACACCGAGCAGCGCATCGCGCAGGGCGATGCTCGTATGGGTCAACGCCCCCGGATTGATGATGATATAATCTACTCCATCCCGGCCGGCCTGGTGGATCCGGTCGATCAATTCATGCTCTGCGTTGCTCTGCAGGTATTCGATGGCACACCCAGAACCCGCTGCAGCATCTTTCAGCGCAATGATAATCTCCTCCAGGGTGGTGCTGCCATAGACCTCAGGTTCCCTGCTGCCAAGGAGATTGAGATTGGGGCCGTTAAGGACCAGTAGGGTCGCCATCACACTTTTCACTTATTCGCACATTCTTGCTGATTCGACGTAGTTGACGTACTTTAGCAGAAATTAGCGTTAATAACACCTCGTTTTTCTATTTCAGTAATCGCTTGATTTCGGTCTCGAAGGCCGCCATTTCGAGTTCCCCGTGTTTGAGAAACTGAATCGCCCCGCTCCGATCCAGCATCACGGTGTATGGCACCACCCCGGCACTGTTACCGTACGACTCGGCAATCTCAATCGCTTCCATCTCACCGGTCAGTACCGGGTAATTCATGCCGTACTCATGGATGAATCCCACCACTTCTTCCGGTGCCTGCAAGGCGATCCCGATGACCTGCAGGCCCGCCTCCCCGTAGCGTTCCTGCAAGGTGATCAGACCGGGGATTTCCCGAAGACAGGGGGCGCACCAAGTGGCCCAGAAGTTGAGTACGCATACGCGACCCTCCCATTCTTTAAGATGACGCGGGACACCAGAGATATCCGGAAGGGAAAATTCCGATCCGGGAGTCCCGCGGAGGGCCTCGATCTGGGTCTGATCCAGGACGGCCGGATCAGCGATTTGCACTAGCGCTGGAGGTTGCGGTGTATGGTCCGGGGCATGCGCGCGATAATAGTCGTGAGCGAGAAAACCGGCATAGCCTGCCAGCAACATCAAAAGGGCCAGACCGGTATAAAGCCGGGAGCCGCTCACGAACCTACGGCGCTATTCACATGAGCGATGAATTTATCCGCTTCCACGAAACCCACCAGACGGTAGGCCTTGCGCTCCTCGCCATCGGCACTGAAAAAGAGGATCGCAGGGGGTCCGAAGATGTCGAAATTCTGCATCAACTCCTGGTCGATATCATCGTTATCCGTGACATCCGCCTGTAACAGCACCACCTCTTTCAGCGCATCCTGCACTTCGGGCACCGGGAAGGTATAGGTCTCCATCTCGATGCAGGCAATGCACCAGTCCGCATAGAAATCCAGCATGACCGCCTTGCCTTGCTGCCGCGCCGAGTCAATCTCGGCATTGAGGTTCGCCAGGCTCTTGATGCGCTTAAACTCCAGGCCTTCCTGGGCCACGGCCGCACCCGCACCACCCCCGCTCGCCTGCTGCGTCAGGCCCTCCAGGGGTTTGAATACGCTGTGGCTGCCAGCGGAGCCGCCTACCACTAGGACCACACCATAGACCAGCATCACCACTCCGACACCTTTCCAGAGACGTCGCCAGGTGGCTCCTTCCGGCAGGCGATCCAGCGACCCCATGTAGATGGATGTCACGATCAGCAGCGCCGCCCACAGGTACAGTTCCACCATGGGGGGAAGCACGCGGCTGAGGAACCAGATGGCGACAGCGACCATCAGCACCCCGAAGATATACTTGACCAGCTCCATCCAGGTACCGGCTCTAGGCAGCAGGGATCCGGCCGAGGCGCCGATGGCCAGCAGGGGCACGCCCATGCCTATGCCCAGGGCAAACAGGGCTAGCCCGCCCAGAACCTTATCTCCGGTCTGACTGATGTAGAGCAGGGCGCCGGCAAGCGGCGGCGCGACACAGGGGCCTACGATAATCGCCGAGAGCGCACCCATGATGAAGACACCGGCATAGCTGCCGCCCTTTTGGCTGTCACTCATGCTGGCGAGCTTGGTCTGGATCGACGAAGGCAACTGGATTTCGTAGAAACCGAACATCGAAAACGCCAGGGCCACGAATACCAGGCTGAAGAACGACAGCAGCCAGACATTCTGGGCTGCGGCCTGGATATTGATATTCAACATGGCTGCCACCACACCGGCCAGGGCGTAGGTCAACGCCATGGCGACCACATAGATCACGGACAAGGTAAAGGCCTGCATGGAGGTGATCTTCTGTCCCTGACCGATGATGATCCCGGACAGGATGGGGATCATGGGGAATACGCAGGGGGTCAGGGATAGCAGCAGCCCAAAGCCGAAAAAGGCAATGATGTTGAAGAACATGCTGCCTTCCTTGAGTTTTTGGCTGATGCTGTCCTGTTCGGATATGAGCAGCTCACCACCGCCCGTATCCGCTGCGGCATTGGCGTCCTGCTCTGGTGTGGCAGCAGGTCCGCCCGTCTGCGCCATCACACCGGGGGTATCGCTGTCCGCCGGTGTGGCTGCCGCAGCTGGCGCGGCGATCATGGACAGGATCAGGGATACCTGTTTTTTCTGGGGCGGATAGCAGATGGAATCTTCCTTGCATCCCTGGTAGCGGAACTTCAGGGTAATTGGTGTTTCTGCCTGGGACAAGCGTGTGACGGGCACATCAATCCGGACATCGTGATACACGACTTCCACACTGCCAAAGGAGGGATCTTCCTTGACCTTACCCTTGGGTAACTGGATGGCCGCGCTGTCAATCGAGGCTTCCCCTTCCGCGATTTCAAATCGGAACTTGTCCGTATAGAGGTAATAACCCTCGGCAATCTGCCATTCAAATCGGATGGACTCCGGACCGGTAGCATCTGCCGTCCAGACAAAGGCCTTGTCCGGGTGCAGGATCTCCTCTTCCGCCGACTGCTCTCCGGTAACAATCTTTTTGATGGTCTCGCTGAGGGGAGTAGCGGCAATGGCCTGCACGCCGCAGAGATAAAACAATATCAGGTACAAGCTTAGGCGTTTCATGATGGGTA
>MGYR01000191.1:23415-24982 GCA_001801825.1 Gammaproteobacteria bacterium RIFCSPLOWO2_02_FULL_56_15
CCGCATAGAACATAAATAACCTGGGTATCCGGGAACTCACAGTACTATTCGACCATCCGGGTCGAATAACCGTTCATGTTAGTGGATGTCCGTATTTTTTTCCATCCAGGACAGATAGTTATCCAGCCCCGCAACCAGTGGTACGGCAAGGATCTCCGGCAATTCATACGGGTGCAACGCCTTTATCCTGACTTCGAGTTCCCGATATCGCTTACTCGTGGTCTTCATCAACAACAGGCATTCATCGGCATGTTCCTGCTTACCCGCCCACTGAAAAACCGAGTGGACACCGGTGATCACCTGGGCACAGGCAACGAGCCCGGTTCGGACCAGATCATCGGCGATCTCCCTGGCCGTAGTGGGATCCGGCAGACTGCTCATCACAATCAGAAAATCCCTGGCATCCGGCATGATTCCAACTCCACAGTGAAAAATGCTATCCTGTCAGTTGCATGAATTTTAAGCCAATCAACGGCAATATCCAGCCTATGCCCATGTTCCGAATCCTGTTCCTCATTTTTTTCACTGTTCCCTTGATCGAGATCTATATTTTATTCCGGCTAAGCTCTCTGCTGGGACTGGCGCCTACACTGGGTCTGTGCGTCCTCACCGCCATTGCCGGCGCCGGTCTGGTGCGCTACCAGGGCCTGCAGACGTTGAAAGCCGTACAAGGCAGGCTCGCCGCCGGTGAGGCGCCCGCCAGGGAGATGCTGGACGGGGTTTTATTGTTACTCTCCGGTACACTGCTCTTAATACCGGGATTCCTCACGGATTGCATCGGCCTCATCTGTCTGATCCCCGCCGTGCGTCGCGCACTGGCGGAACATATCATCGATTCGATGGTGCACAGCAAAAACGGGACCGTCAACAATCACAGCGTTATCATCGAAGGCGAATACCAGGTGGAGGAGCATGAACGTCTGGGTCATTAATCTCGTGCCCGTTCAATGAATACCAAACTTGTGCTCCTGGCTGCGGCAACGCTGGTGATAAATATTCCCTTCGGCTACTGGCGTGAGGGACTCAGAAAATTTTCAGTCCAATGGTTCATCGCCGTCCATGCCGCGGTACCCGTTGTGATCACCCTGCGCATCCTGGCGGGGATCGAATGGCGGATCCTGACCATCGCCTTTCTGGTAGTCTGCTATTTTCTCGGCCAGTTCAGCGGCGCAAGGCTGCGGCGCCGGCTGGATCCCGCCGTGGTTCATCCCAATGGCGGGGCTTCGCAATAACGAAACCGGCCGGCATCCCGGAAACTCCGCAGGAGTCACCCCGCACCTGCGTCCCCACGTGAAATAATCGGCCGCTTATCCCTTATTTTTTCTGCACTACCCTCAGGTATTCCAGAATATCTTCCAGCTCCGCATCGGTATAAGACGGGATAAACGCGGCATGCCGCCAGCGGCTGCCTGGCGTGATTGTTACACTCCTTGTCTCGACATTGCGCCTGACCGGGGGCGCAGTAGTCAAATCGTAGAACTGGGTACGGGCGGCGCCTTGGTTCAGCACCAGTCCCGGCATGCGTACCTGGCTCAGCCGGACCGTGGCGATCTTCGGAGTCCGCAGG
>MGYR01000192.1:0-5794 GCA_001801825.1 Gammaproteobacteria bacterium RIFCSPLOWO2_02_FULL_56_15
AAGCACCCGAAAAAGCGGAATCTGTGAATCCAGTCCGTAGAGCTCCCCGAGCCGCTGGTTGGTGAGCCTTCTGGTCGCTGTTGTCGCCTTGCCGAGGCAATTGCCCTCAATGATTGCTGCCGCGTAGTCCTCTCGCGATGCTGCATCAGCGGTCACTGCAAGTACAGCGCCCAGTTCGGCGAGCATCATCGTTCGGCTCGTATGCGTACCCTTAGCGCCGAATCGAAAACCCACCTTCGAGGCAAACTCTGACACTCTTGAAGTCGGGAAAAGAGGAAAGGTTAAAGCCATAAACTCAATAGTATAAATATTAGCCGGCAAACTTGCCGGCATGTATTATCTACTAACTACAATGAAATTGCAACATTTTATTATTTTACGCCGGCAAGTTTGCCGGCTATTAGACTATTCCCATTCAATCATCAACGGCACTTGCAAACCGTATGTCTCATACAGAACTCTTTTCAGCCAGTAGCATTTTTTTACCGTCGATTTACCGTCATTTGCATCTGATACCCCAAAATAGTTTCAGCATCTATCGCCGACTATCAAGGACGAACAACGCCTTGGCACGAGGACCATCGGCAGCGCAATTTCAGCGGCAGACACAGGCGGTCGAATTCGCGCAGCGTAACCTGCTCCATCACGCCAGCGGCATGCAGCCCCCTGACCGTCTCATGTACAGCTTCAAGAATTGCCGATCTGGTATTGCGCATCGCAATCAACCTCAATCAATTCCCGTACCAGCGGCGGTAAGCATCAATCCATTCTGCACTCTCTGGCCGAGGCTTCGGCATCGGCAGATCCAGGATCGGGATTACTTGAGCCGCCCTTCCACGCATGCAAATGGCGACGGTTTGGAGGAAATAAGGGATTTACAAGAGGCGTGAGTAAAAAGCGAAAGCTTACCTGACTAACCAAGCTTACCTGACTAACCAAGCTTACCTGACTAATCAGGCTTGCCTGAATAATTACCCTTGGCTATCTTTGCTGAACTGATGTTGCCGCAGACACGCATGAACACGTTACCAAAAAAGACATCAGCCACACAGGTTAATCTATTGCCCATGCTACGGTTGGGGAGAAGAAGCGGGCTTAATGCCCCTAAATCTACCCTTGAAGGAGTTCCATAATGAGGCTCGGAGAGGGTTCACTTATTCATTTTACCAAGTCTATTAATGACATAGGCAAGATACTGGAGAATGGGTTCCTATTTGTTCCAAACAGAAGAAACCTGTTCGAAAAATTCATGGGCGAAAATTGGGTCCCTAAAGGCTGGACCACGGCAGTGACGAGGCCTGAGCCTCAATACTTTGGCATGGTGTCTTTTGCGCAAGTTGCGGATCATGAAGTTGGTGAGTTCCAGAGCCAGTTCGGTAAGTTTGGTATTGCCGTCAAATGGGAATGGGCTGCCCGAAATGGAATCGATAGAGTTATATATATTCACGATTCCGGTAATGTATTCTCAGCCTTTCAAAGCCTCTTCAAGAACGCGCTTAAGGATTACATCGATCACGTTCCTTACCCTGACGACGGCTTTTATCAAATGGGATTAGAGAACAAAAAGATTGCAGGTCATATACCCAGCGGAAGAAACTACTCCAATCTATTGACAATATACGAATACATGGAGCCTTCTGAGAATGGACACCAGATGGAATGGCGCCTAGTTAATTATATGCCGGACTATTCCTTCACTACCGACAAAACTTCAAATATTAATACCGCTTTAAATTTAGCAAAGTCGAATTTAGGGAACGTACGCGTCGATCGCCAAGATATCGCATTCATTTGCTGTCCTTGGTTTAAGATACTTCAGTTGTGGTTTTCCCTGCCTAATGCCTTCCGAAAGGTGCGTATTATTCCGACCACATTGTGGTAGAGAACGAGGATTTTGGGGATACAAATTTGAGATCAATAAACTTCCACGCGCTGACGCCCGGGGGTTTATTGGTGCGCTAAAAGTAAATTCTTATGGCTCACTCCCACTCGATTGTGGCCGGAGGTTTGCTGGATATGTCGTAGGTCACCCGGGACAGGCCGGCCACCTCATTCAAAATCCGGCTGGAGATATAATCCAGAAATTCATAGGGCAGGTGCGCCCAGCGGGCGGTCATGAAATCGATGGTCTCCACTGCGCGGAGCGCGATGACATATTCATAATATCGCGCATCACCCTTGACCCCAACGGACTTCACCGGCAGGAACACGGCAAAGGCCTGGCTGACCGTATCGTAGAGATCGAATTCCCGCAGGCCGTTTATAAATATATGGTCGGCGTGGCGCAGCAGATCGGCATATTCCTTTTTGACCTCGCCCAGGATGCGCACGCCCAGACCAGGTCCGGGAAAGGGATGCCGGTAGATCATTTCCCGGGCCAGACCCAATTCCACGCCGAGTTTCCGCACTTCGTCCTTGAACAATTCCCGCAGGGGTTCAATCAGGGCCAGTTTCATGGTTTCCGGCAGGCCACCCACGTTATGATGGGTCTTGATTACCTGGGCTTTGCCGGTCCGGGCGCCGGCGGACTCGATCACATCCGGGTAGATCGTGCCCTGGGCCAGCCATTTTTCATTCTTGAGTTTCTTGCCTTCTTCCTCAAAAACCGCGATGAATTCCCCGCCGATGATGCGCCGTTTCTCCTCGGGATCCGTCACCCCGGTCAAGGCCGCCATGAAACGGGCTTCGGCATCCACCCGGATCACCCGGATCCCCATGTTTTGGGCGAAAGTGGCCATCACCTGATCGCCTTCGTTCAGGCGCAACAGACCGTTATCGACAAATACGCAGGTCAATTGGTCCCCAATCGCCTCGTGGAGCAACGCCGCCACCACGGAAGAATCCACGCCTCCCGACAAGGCCAGCAGGACTTCGTCGGATCCCACCCGCTCGCGTATCTCACCGATGGATTCCTCGATGATATTGGCGGTCGTCCAGAGGGAACGGCAGCCGGCGATATCATGTAGAAAGCGGTTCAGTATTGCCATTCCCTGGCGGGTATGGGTGACCTCGGGGTGGAATTGCAGTCCATAAAATCCACGTTCCTCATCCGCCATGCCGGCGATAGGGGCATTCCCGGTGCTGGCGATGAGCTTGAATCCCACGGGGAGGACTTCCACCCGATCCCCGTGACTCATCCAGACATCCAGCAAACCATGACCTTCCTCGCTGGCCTGATCCTGGATGTCGCGTAGTAATCGGGAGTGGCCGCGTGCCCTGACCCGGGCATGCCCGTATTCCCGCAGGCGGGAGGCCGCCACTTTTCCACCCAGCTGCTCGGCCATGGTCTGCATGCCGTAGCAGATACCCAGCACCGGGACTCCGAGTGTAAACACCAGCCCGGGAGCCCGGACGCCGGAGGCCACCGTGACGGATTCAGGCCCTCCCGAGAGGATAATGGCTTTGGGCCGGAAGGATCGGATGGCTTCCTCTGCCAGATCAAACGGATGTATCTCGCTAAAGACACCGGCTTCCCGGACGCGGCGGGCGATCAACTGCGTATATTGCGATCCGAAATCAAGGATCAGCACCCGATCTTCATGGATGTTGGTCATACAGAAAGCTGGAAAGGATTCAAGTTACCCGGTGTATTAAATGACTGCACCACGGTCAGCCCGCATCGCCGGGGGAAGGTTGGTCATTAGTCATTGGAAGCTGTTGCTAGGTCCGGTAATTGGGAGGTTCCTTGGTGATGGTCACGTCATGCACGTGACTTTCCGTTATGCCCGCCCCGGTGAGTCGGACAAAATTCGGTTTGTTGCGCATCTCTTCTATGCCCCTGCATCCGGTATAACCCATAGAGGCGCGCAGGCCACCCAGTAATTGATGCACCACGACACTCAGCGGACCCTTGTAGGGTACCCTTCCTTCGATTCCTTCAGGCACCAGTTTTTCGATCTCATGGGATTCCTGGAAATAACGATCCGAGGACCCATGCTGCTGGGACATGGCTCCGAGTGAGCCCATACCCCGGTAGGATTTGTAGGATCGGCCCTGAAACAGTTCCTCCTCACCCGGTGCTTCCTCGGTACCCGCGAACAGGCTGCCGATCATCGCCGTATGCGCCCCGGCTGCGATGGCCTTGGCAAAATCCCCCGAATAACGGATACCGCCGTCCGAAATGAATGGAACACCGGACTTTTTCAGCGCCGCTGCCACGTTGGCTACGGCAGAAATCTGCGGCATGCCTACTCCGGTTACGATGCGCGTGGTGCAGATGGACCCCGGCCCGATTCCAACTTTGACCGCATCCGCGCCAGCCTCCACCAGCGCCAGTGCGCCTTCAGCGGTTGCGATATTGCCGCCGATCACCTGGGTATCCGGGTAATTCTGCTTGATCCAACGGACCATGTTCAGTACCCCGGTGGAATGACCATGGGCCGTATCGACAACCACCACATCCACACCGGCGGCAACCAGGGCGGTAACACGGTCCTGCGTACCAAGCCCGACGCCCACGGCTGCCCCTATCCGCAACTGCTCGTACTCATCCTTGCAGGCATTTGGGAATTCCCTCGCTTTCTGGATATCCTTTACCGTAACCAGGCCCCGGAGCTGGAATTTATCGTTTACCACCAGCAGTTTCTCGATTCGATGCTTGTGCAGGAGCGACACAATCTCTTCCTGATCCGCATCCTCGCCTACCGTTATCAGTTTGTCCTTGCCGGTCATGATATTGCTGACCGCTTCATCAAACCGGGTTTCGAAGCGCAGATCCCTGCTGGTAACGATACCTACGAGTTCCTCGCCATCGACTACCGGGACTCCGGAAATGTTGTTTAAACGGGTTAATTCAAGGACTTTGCGGATACTGGTATCCGGACCAACCGTAAACGGATCCCTGATGACCCCGCTTTCATATTTTTTCACTATGCGTACCTGGCGGGCCTGTTCCTCGGCACTCATGTTTTTATGGATGATGCCGATGCCTCCCTCCTGGGCCATGGCAATCGCCAGGCGTGCCTCGGTGACCGTATCCATGGCTGCCGACAGCAGGGGGATATTGAGCCGGATAGCAGGTGTCAACAGGGTACCGAGGTCCACTTCCTTGGGCAGGACTTCCGAGTAGGCTGGAACCAGCAAAACATCATCAAAGGTAAGGGCATCTTCCAGGATCTGCATATCGAAACTGTGTTCCGTATGTAAAATAGGCGGGTATTATAGAGACTGGAATCACCAGGGTAAATCACAGAACCATAGATTGTTTGGGAATTATTGATGACTTCGGAGGACAAGCCACTGGCAGAACAGGAAATCTATACGATTACCCGCCTGAATCGTGAAGTGCGGGCGATACTGGAAGGAAGCTTCCCAGCGCTGATGGTCCAGGGTGAGTTGTCCAACCTGGCCAGACCGAGCTCCGGTCACCTGTATTTCTCGCTCAAGGATAGTACCGCACAGGTCCGTTGCGCCATGTTCCGGGGCCGCAACCGCCTGCTGAAGTTCAATCCGGAAAACGGTATGGAGGTCCTCGCCCGGGCGGAGGTCAGCCTGTATGAAGGGCGTGGCGAGTTCCAGCTGATCATCGACACCATGGAACCTGCCGGCGTCGGGGCGCTGCAACGCGCATTCGAAGAGCTCAAACAGCGCCTGTACAGTGAGGGTTTCTTCGATCAGGCACACAAGCGGGACTTGCCTGCCTGTCCCTCGGTCATCGGGGTGATCACCTCCCCCGGCGGCGCCGCTGTGAGAGATATTATCGATGTACTCAGGCGCCGCTTTCCAATCGCGAGGATCATTATCTACCCCTCCTCCGTGCAGGGAGCAGGAGCTGCCGGACAGCTTGTCGCGGCGC